>NZ_WUEI01000230.1 GCF_012911025.1 Azoarcus sp. TTM-91
CCCTCCCCCCACCCGGGCCGCCCGCGGCCGCGAGGAAAGGCGATGAATTACCACTGGGACTGGCTGTTCTTCTTCCAGGAGGCCGACGACGGCCTCAAGTATTACGAATGGATCATCTCCGGCATGGGCTGGACGGTGGCAGTGTCGCTGGGGGCGCTGGCGGTGGCCCTGCTGCTGGGCTCGGTGCTGGGCGTGATGCGCACCACCCCCAACCGCGTGCTGGTGGCCATCGGCGACACCTATGTGGACGTGTTCCGCAACGTGCCGCTGATCGTGCAACTCTTCATGTGGTTCTTCGTCATCCCGGAGTTCCTGCCCGAGAAGCTGGGCCTGTGGGTGAAGCAGGAGCTGCCCTACCTGGTCACCGCCATCATCGGCCTCGGCCTCTACACCGCGGCGCGCATCGCCGAGCAGGTGAAGTCGGGCATCAACGCCCTCGCCCGCGGCCAGCGCTTCGCCGGCCTGGCGCTGGGTTTCACCGAGTGGCAGACCTACCGCTACGTGCGCCTGCCGATGGCCTACCGCATCGTTCTGCCGGCCATCACCTCCGAGGCGATGAACATCTTCAAGAACTCGGCGGTGACCTACGCGGTGGGCATCCTGGAGCTGTACTTCCAGTACAAGCAGATCATCGAGAAGACCTCGCAGGTGCTGGAGATCACCATCGTGGTGACCGCCATCTACTTCGGCCTCGCCTTCGCCATGAACCGCGTCCTCGCCTTCATCGAGAAGCGCAGCGCGGTGCCCGGCCTGATCACCGGCGGCAAGGGAGGCCACTGACATGAACGATTTCGACTTCGGCGTCATCACCGCCAACTGGCAGTTCCTGGCCGAGGGCCTGCGCTACACCCTGCAGGTGACGGTGGTGGCCATGATAGGCGGCATCATCCTCGGTACCCTGCTGGCGCTGATGCGGCTGTCCTCGATCAAGCCGCTGCAGCTGTTCGCCTCGGCCTATGTGAACTTTTTCCGCAGCGTGCCGCTGGTGCAGGTGATCCTGGCCTTCTACCTGATCCTGCCGATGGTGCTGCAGCTCGTCACCGGCCAGCCGATGCCGATAGGCGCGGCCAACTCGGCCTACTTCACCTTCACCGTGTTCGAGGCCGCCTACTACTCGGAGATCATGCGTTCCGGCATCCAGTCGGTGGCGCGCGGCCAGATCGCCGCTGGTTCGGCGCTGGGCTTCACCTACGGCCAGACCATGCGCCTGGTGGTGCTGCCGCAGGCCTTCCGCAACATGCTGCCGGTGCTGCTGACGCAGACCATCGTGCTGTTCCAGGACGTGTCGCTGGTGTATGCCATCGGCGCCACCGACTTCTTCGGCGCGGCGGACAAGATCACCCAGCGCGACCTGCGTCCGGTGGAGATGTACACCACCGTGGCGGTGGTCTATTTCATCATCTGCTTCACCCTCTCGCGGCTGGTCAAGCGGCTCCAGGCGCGCATCGCCATCATCCGCTGATCCCAGGCTAGCAACGGAGTTATTCCCGATGATCGAGATCAAGAACGTTTCCAAGTGGTACGGCAGCTTCCAGGTGCTCACCGATTGCACCACCCATGTGAACAAGGGTGAGGTGGTGGTGGTCTGCGGCCCCTCCGGCTCCGGCAAATCCACCCTGATCAAGTGCGTGAACGGCCTGGAGCCCTTCCAGCAGGGCAGCATCGTGGTGGACGGCACCGCGGTGGAGGCGCCCAAGACCAATCTGCCCAAGCTGCGCTCGCGGGTCGGCATGGTGTTCCAGCACTTCGAGCTGTTCCCGCACATGACCATCACCGACAACCTCGCCATCGCCCAGATCAAGGTGCTGGGCCGCAAGCGCGACGAGGCGATGGACAAGGGCATGAAGCTGCTCGACCGCGTCGGCCTCAAGGCCCACGCCAGCAAGTTCCCCGGACAGCTCTCCGGCGGCCAGCAGCAGCGCGTGGCGATCGCCCGCGCGCTGGCGATGGACCCGATCTGCATGCTGTTCGACGAGCCCACCTCGGCGCTGGACCCGGAGATGATCAACGAGGTGCTGGACGTCATGGTGGAGCTCGCCCGCGAAGGCATGACCATGATGTGCGTGACCCACGAGATGGGCTTCGCCCGCAAGGTCGCCCACAGGGTGATCTTCATGGACCGCGGCGCCATCGTCGAAGACGCCTCCAAAGACGACTTCTTCGGCCAGCCGCGCTCCGAGCGCGCCCAGACCTTCCTCGCCAAGATCCTGCAGCACTGACCCGCGCACGGCGGCGGTCCGGCCCACGGACCGCCGCCGGCGTCCATGCCTATTCCGCCGCCACCCCGCCCGGGAGATGTCATGAAA
>NZ_WUEI01000231.1 GCF_012911025.1 Azoarcus sp. TTM-91
CATCATGGGTCTCGCCCTCGCCAGGACTGCCACCGCGGATGCCACCGCAGGCCTTGCCAGCGAACTGGCCACTACCCTGCCGGCCGGCCTGGTGTGGCAAGCCAACCGCATGGCGCGCGGCAGCGGACCGGTGCGGCCCACCGGCTTCGCCGCGCTGGATGCGGAGTTGCCCGGCGGAGGTTGGCCGGCTTCGGCGTTGATCGAACTGCTGGTCGAACAGCCGGGCTGCGGCGAACTCGGCCTGCTGCTCCCGCTGCTCCGGCAGACGCCCGACGACCGCTGGCTGGCCTGGATCGCACCGCCCTTCATGCCCTATGCGCCGGCGCTGGCCGCCGCCGGCGTGCCGCTGTCCCGGCTGCTGCTGATCACACCTTCCAGCGCGGGCGAGATTCTCTGGGCCACCCGCCAGGCAGTGGCTTCCGCCACCTGCGCCGCGGTGCTGTGCTGGCCACAGCGGGCGGATACCGCAGCGCTGCGCCGGCTGCAGCTGGCGGCCGAGGAGTCGGCCACGCCGCTCTTCCTCTTCCGGCCGGAAAGCGCCGCCCGCCAGGCTTCCCCCGCCAGCCTTCGGCTGGCCCTGCGTCCTGCCGGAACCCATGTGCGGGTGGACATCCTGAAACGCCGCGGCCCTCCAGCCGCCGCCCCCCTGCTGCTTCCCCTGCATGGCGAAGACCTCGCCGTGCCGCCTGCCCATGTTGTGGCTCGCCCTGATCCTGCCCCAGTTGCCCTTGCAGGTCTTTGCCCGCGGTAGCGCGGAGCCTGGCCTGCTGACGGTGACCGAGGCCGCGCCCGGCCGGCGCATTTGCGCCGCCAGCCCGCAGGCACGCGCGCTCGGCGTGAAACGCGGCCAGCGCCTGGCCAGCGCGCTGGCTGTCGCGCCCGCGCTGCAACTGCGGGAGCGCAATCCGGAACTGGAGGAAGCCACGCTGAAAGAGGTGGCCGATTGGGCCGGCGCCTACACCCCCCAGCTCAGCTTCTGCCCGCCGGACGGGCTGCTGCTGGAGATCGGCGCCAGCCTGCGCCTGTTCGGTGGAGAGTCCAACCTGCGCACGAACCTGCTGACCGGGCTCGCCGCGCTGGGCCTGCACGCGGTAGCCGCCAGCGCGCCGACACCGCTGGCCGCGCGCTGGCTGGCACGCGCCGGTCATGGCAGCACGCCCCTGCCGCCCGACTGGCGCGGCCTGCTGGACGAATTGCCGCTGGCGGTACTCCTGGACGGCAGCAACGTCGCCGGCCACAACCTGGAGTTGCTGGCCGGCATCGGCGCCCGCACCCTGGGTGACATCCGCCGCCTGCCCCGCGCCGGCCTCGCCCGGCGGGATGCCGCCGCCGTCACCCATACGCTCGCCCTCGCCTATGGCGAGACGCCCGACCTGCGCCCCAGCTACCAGCCGCCGCCGCGCTTCGAGCATAGGCTGGTCATGCCCTCGCCCACCATCGCGGTCGAACCCCTGCTGTTCGCCGCCCGCCGGCTTTTCACCAGCCTCTCCGGCTGGCTCGCTGCCCGCCAGGCGGCGGCCGATCACTGCCGGCTGGTGTTGATGCACGAACATGGCGAGGACACCGTGGTGGACATCGTCACTGGCGCCCCCAGCCGCGACCAGGACCGCCTCGACCTCCTCGCCCGCGAACGGCTGGCGGCGCTGAGCCTGCCGGAGCCGGTGGTGGAGCTCCGTCTGCACGCGGACGCGCCCTCGCCGCTGGCACCGCGTTCCGACGATCTGTTCGGCGATCCCGGCACCGCACGCGAGAATGCCCGCCTGCTGGTGGACCGCCTGCGGGCGCGGCTGGGCGAGGACAGCGTCCGCCAGCTCCGCCCGCTGGCCGAGCATCGCCCCGAACGGGCCTGGGCAACCCTGCCGCCAGCGGATGCGCCGCGTGCCGAACGCGGCACCGCACCGCTGCCGGCCCAACAACGGCCGCTGTGGCTGCTGCCGCAGGCGCGCCGCCTGCAGCCTCGGGGGCTGGCCGCCGACGCCACGCCCGGTGAAGGCTTTCAACTGCTTTCCGGCCCGGAGCGCATAGAAAGCGGCTGGTGGGACGAAGCCGGCATCCGCCGCGACTACCACCAGGCGCTGGACCCGCAGGGCGCCCGCTGCTGGCTGTACCGCGAGCTCGACCCACCCTGCGACTGGTATCTGCATGGTTACTTCGCCTGAACGCCGGCACCGCCTGCCGCGGCCTCAAGCCCACGTAAGCTCGCACCAGTCGGGGGCGTAGTACACTCGCCGGCCGCGCCGGAACCGGCCGGGCCTCCTTTCCTCCCCTTGCGACCGACCTCATGACCAC
>NZ_WUEI01000232.1 GCF_012911025.1 Azoarcus sp. TTM-91
GGGGAGGGCGCCCCTTGCTGGGGCACTGATTCCGGCTACATTTCTGCCGCAGTGCATCAATGGTGGGATGTTTTCCCGCGCGGATAAATGTGGTGTTTCCGGAAACACTATTCGCAGTCAGCGAACAATCATTGGTGAACTTGGTAGATAATTCGGCAGCGGATCAGCGAGGGGAGTCGTCCATGGATCGTTTTCAGGCAATGCAGGTGTTCACGCGCGTAGTGGATGCGAACAGCTTCTCGCGCGCGGCCGACAGCCTCGGGCTGCCGCGGGCCACCGTCACCACCACCATCCAGAACCTGGAGAAGCTGCTGCAGGTGCGCCTGCTCAACCGCAGCACCCGGCGCTTGAGCCTGACGCCGGACGGCGCTTCCTACTACGAGCGCTGCGTGCGCATCCTGGCCGATGTCGAGGAAACCGAGGCCTCGCTGCGGCATGCGGCGAGCAGCCCGCGCGGCCGCCTGCGGGTGGACGTGCCCGGCTCCATCGGCCGCCAGGTGCTGCTGCCGCGGCTATGCGAGTTCCACCACCGCTACCCGGACGTGGAGCTGGTGATCGGCATGACGGACCGGCCGGTGGACATGGTGGGCGACGCGGTGGACTGCGCCATCCGCAAGGGCGAACTGGAAGATTCCAGCCTGGTGGCGCGTCGCGTCGGCCTGGTGCCCTGCGTGACCTGCGCCTCGCCGGAATACCTGCAGCGCTACGGTACGCCCCGCAGCCTGGATGAGCTCGCCCAGCATTACGCGGTGAATTACTTCCTCGCCAACGACAAGGTCTGCCCCTGGGATTTCATGGTCGACGGCGAGCCGGTGGAAATCAAAGGCCGTGGCGTGGTGTCGGTGAATGACGCGGACGCCTACGTGACCTGCGGCCTGCAGGGTTTCGGCCTCATCCAGGCACCGCGCTACATGGTGTTGCCGCACCTGGAATCCGGCGCGCTGCGCGAGGTGCTGCCGCAGTGGCAGCCGGCGCCGATGCCGATCTCGGTGGTATATCTGCACAACCGCCACCTGTCGCCCAAGGTGCGCGCCTTCGTCGACTGGGTGGTCGAGCTGTTCTCCAGCTGCCCGCTGCTCAGCGGCTGTGTGGTCGAGTCGGAATGCAGCTTTGCCAAGGCCAGCGCGGAAGGCATGCGTGCCAGCGGGGTGCAGGCGCGCGAGCTGGAAGGAGCGTTCTGATTCCGCTGCGGTCGGCGGATTGATGGGGTGCCGCGCGCTGCGGCCGGAGATGAATGGTGCCGGGGAGGGCCCGGCTGACCGCACGAGGCAACGGCCGGGCATGCAGCCCGGCCGTTGCCGTATCAGGCGCCGCCGCGCAGGCTGGCGCGCAGAATGCCGGTGGTGGCGCGCTGCCAGTCGGCGAAAGCGTCTCCGAGGCGGCCGGCGAATTCCAGCTGGTTCTCCACCGCATGGGTGGCGAAACGGCGGAGATCTTCGGTCTGCTGCGTCAGTGCGTCGGTGGCGAAAGCGGTGGAAGCCGCATGCAGGCCTTCCCAGTCCCGGGCTGCCTGAATGCGCGCGCTCTCGGAACGTTGCACGGCGGCGGCGCGTTCCAGCGTGCGCCGGCTGTCGCTCAGCAGGCGGCAGCTGCCTTCCTGCGCCAGATTGCCCAGGCGCAGGAGGAGTTCGAGATGGGTCTGGTAGAGCGCGAAGGGCGCGTTGGGGTCCAGGCTCACGGGGTATTTCCCTCTATGCGGTTCGGAATGGGATCAGAAGCGCAGGCCGACCGTGATCTGGTGCAGGTCGATGCCGTCGTTCGGAAGCTCGATGTCGGCGTTGGAGTAGTGCGAGAACTGGTAGCCGGCGTACCAGCGCTTTGCAAACTCCAGGCCCGCGCCGATGTGCTCGGAGAACTGGAAGTGGGTGGAGAATTCCTTGGCCCCCAGCTTGCTCTGGCTGAACAGGCCGGCGCCCAGGCCCGCTTCGAAATAGGGGCGGATGCCGGCGTTGCCGTAATGCACCCGGAACACCGCGATGGCGCCGCCCTGGGTGAGGTCGTTGGGGCCGCTCTTGCTGCCGGAGTAATGCATCTGGCTCAGCTCCAGTTCGGGCCGCAGCGTTGCCTTCCAGTTGCCCCAGTCATCCGACCAAACCGGCGAGAAGCGGAAGCCGATGCCGCTGCGCTCGTAGTTCTGACCGGATTCACCGTAGCGCAGGATGATCTCCGGACCGTCATCCTCGGCGTGGGCGAGGGGGGTGAGCGCCAGCCCCAGCACTGCGCCGGCGGCAAGGGCGGCGAGATGGCGGGAGAGGGAAG
>NZ_WUEI01000233.1 GCF_012911025.1 Azoarcus sp. TTM-91
CCTTTCAAGCCCGCCCCGAGAACCCCCAAGATGAGCAAGCGCGCTAGCCAGCCGGCCGATAACCACTCCATCGCCACCGCCACCGCGGAACCGGCCGCCGGCCCGGTGCGCGGACAACTGCTCGCCGTCGAGGAAGACGGCTGGCTGCTGGTCAGCGTGGCCGGCGCACCCTGGCGCTGCCTGTGCCTGGAAGGCAAACCACTGGAAGTGGGCGACAGCCTGCTGGTACTGCCGGCGGGCACCGCCGGCCCGGCCGTGGTCCTCGGTCGCGTCGGCCCTTACCGCACACCGCAGCCACAGGCCCGCCTGGTACTGGAAGCCACCGAGGCGCTGACGCTGAAGTGCGGCGACGTCGCCATCGACCTGCGCGCCACCGACGGCAAGCTGATGCTGCGCGGCGAAGACGTGCTGCTGCGCGCCCGCGGCACCCAGCGCATCCGCGCCGGCGCAGTCGCCATCAACTGAAGCCATGGTCGCCATCGCGCCCCTGCGCAGGCAACGGCACTACCTGCCGGAGTTGGTTCTCACCCACGCCGAGGAAGCCGCCTACCTGTGGGGCCGGCGCCGCGCCAGCCTGCACTCCGAAACGTTGCAGCTACGCAACCTGCAGGAGTTGCAGGAGCGCATAGAAGCGCACCTGCAAGGCATGCTGATCGCGGGAGCGGACCTGCCCGCGCTGCTCGGCGAATGGCTGCAGGCGGACGACAGGGACGAAGTCTTCGCCGCCGCCTGCGCCCTGCTCCGCCACGGCGACCCTGCCTTCGCCCACCAGGTCCTGGCCACCTTTGGCTGCGCCCAAGGGCCGCGGCTGGCCGGCTTGCGCGACGCCTTCGGCGCCAGCCCGCAGACGCACACCCAGGACGCACTGGCGCACAACCTCGCCCAGGGCGACAGCGCCCACGCCGCCGCCGCCGCGGCGGCCCTCGCCGCCCAGCGCCGCCTCGCCGCCAGCGATCCTGCATTGATACGGCTCCTGAGCACCGAGAATTCAGCCGACGCCGCACTGGCCTGGCGAGCGCTGACGGTGCTGGACCCGGCCAGCGCCGCCCTGCCCTACCGCGAAGCGCTGCAGGCGGCGGATGGCGAACTGCGCGCCGCCGCGCTCACCGCCGCCTGCTGGCGCGGCGAAGCCTGGGCCGCCAAGGCCATTCACAAGCTTGCCGAGGACGGCGACCTCCATGCCCTCGGCCTGTGGGCCGCCACCGCGGAAGGCGCCACGCAGGCAAGCGCACCGCCACAGCCGGCACTGGACGCCGTCCAGCGCTGCAAACTCGCCGCACGCTGCGGCCACCCCGAAGACATCGAGATGCTGATCGCCGCGATGGCGGCCGACGATCCCCTGCTCAGCTCGGCGGCCGGCACCGCCTTCACCCGCATCACCGGCTGCGACGTGGAGGGCGAGCGCAGGACCCTGCCGGTGTCCTCCGACGCCGACGACTTCGAGCGCGAGTTCGCCGCCGACGTCCATCTGGGCGACGCCCGGCGCGCCCAGCAACGCTGGGCACAGCATGGCGAACAGTGGCGCGCCGGCAGGCGCTGGAACCGCGGCCATGAAGTCTCCGCCACCCTATCCACCGCCGCCCAGGCGGCCATCGATCTTGCCGCGCGCTGGGACTTCGGCCTGCGCGCCGCACTCGCCGGGGTCCGCCTGATGGCGCCGCCCCCGGTCATCTGACCCCCACGGAGAACGCAAGGTGTTACGCATCACGGTCATCAAGGTGAACGGCTACGCGCCGGCCAACTCCCTCGCCCAGGAATTCGACGAGCGCGGCGGCACCATAGGCCGCGAAGACAGCAACGCGCTGGTCCTGCCCGATCCCAACCGCCACATTTCGCGCATGCAGGCCCAGGTGCAGTTCGACGGCACCCGCTTCATGCTCATCGACCACGGCGGCAACCCCACCCAGCTCAACGGTCGGCCGCTGGGCAAGGGCAACAGCGCCACCCTGCGCGATGGCGACGAGATCACCATCGCCGAGTACACGCTGCGCGTCGAAGTGATCCGGGAGACCGCCCACCCCGGCAACGCCACGCTGCCCAACGTGGCGGTGCAGATGGACCCGCTCGGCCTCTTCGGCGCTGGCGCCGCCCCAGCGCAGCCTCCCGCCACGGCGGCGCAACCGGCGCCGCTGGACGATGATCCCTTCGCCGTCTTCGTTCCGGCGGCGCCTGCCGCGGCGCCGTCGCCGCCGCCCTCCACGTCGGCCATGCCGGACGACCCCTTCGCCGCCTTCAGTCCCGGCACGCCGCGCCCGGC
>NZ_WUEI01000234.1 GCF_012911025.1 Azoarcus sp. TTM-91
CCGTGACGGCTGGGGCATCGCCTTCTTCGAGGGCCGCGGCGCCCGTGTCTTCCTGGAGCCCCGGGCCAGCGCGGATTCGCCGGTGGCGGAGCTGGTGCGCCACTATCCGATACGTTCGCGCAACATCCTCGCCCACATCCGCAAGGCCACCCAGGGCGCGGTCGGCCTGCTCAACTGCCATCCCTTCCACGCCCGCCTGTGGGGCCGCGACTGGCTGTTCGCCCACAACGGCAACCTGGAAGATTTCCAGCCGGGGCTGGACGGCCCCTGGCGCCCCGCCGGCACCACCGACAGCGAGCGCGCCTTCTGCCTGCTGCTGCAACGCCTGCACCAGCGCTTCGGCAACGGCCCGGCGCCGGATGCCGCCGCCCTGGTGGAAGCGCTGCAGGCCATCAGCGCAGGCATCGCCGCCCACGGCAGCTTCAACTACCTGCTGAGCGACGGCACCATGCTGTACGCCTACCGCAGCACCGAGCTGCATTACGTGGCGCGCGCCTACCCCTTCCGCAGCGCGCGGCTGGTGGATTGCGAGCTGAGCATGGACTTCGCCCTGCACAACCACCTGGACGACTGCATGGCGGTGATCGCCACCCGGCCCCTGACCACCGACGAAGCCTGGCAGCCGCTGCCGGTCGGCGAAGTCTGCGCCTTCATCGATGGCCGCCAGTGGCGCCCGCGCAGCACGCCGGCATCCGCCTTCGGGCTGGCCGTCGCCGTATAGCGGAAGGCATACCCGAGCCGCATCATCTGCAAGCCTGAAAACGTTAGCAGGAATCGAAATTTGGCGATCTGCGCGGCTGCGCTACCGTTGCACTCCCCCAGACGTTCAGCAGAGAAGCCCGCATGTCCCTCCGTCGATTCGCCCGCCGCAGCCTGGCTGCCGCCACCCTCCTCCTCGCCGCGCCCTTCGGCCTCCCCGGCACCCAGGCAAGCGCCCAGGCCGCCGATCAACCGGCCACCATCCGCATCGCCTCGCCCGACCTCAGCGCCGGCCCCAAGCCCTACGCCGGCAGCAGCACGGTATCGCTGGTGCATATCAAGCAGGCGCTGGAGAAGGAGTTCGAGAAGGACGGCATCAAGGTGGAATGGTCCTTCTTCAAGGGCGCCGGCCCGGCGGTGAATGAAGCCTTCTCCAACAAGCAGATCGATTTCGCCTACCTGGGCGACCTCGCCGCCATCATCGGCCGTGCCCGTGGCCTGGATAACCGCTTCCTGGTCGGCATCCGCGGCTCCAACACCTATCTCGGCGCCGCGCCGGAGGCCGGCATCGCCAGCCTGAAAGACCTCAGGGGCAAGCGCGTCGCCCTGTTCCGCGGCACCGCCGACCAGCTCGCTTTCGGCCGCGCGCTGGCCGAAGCCGGCCTCGGCGAACGCGACCTGAAGGTGGTGAACCTAGACTGGACCGCCAGCCGCGCCGCGCTCGCCGCCGGCCAGGTGGATGCCATCTGGCAGGGCGTGCCGGTGCTCGCCCTGCGTGAACGCGGCCTCGCCACCGTGCCCGCCTCCACCAAGCAGATCGCCAACAAGCTCGCCACCACCCAGTCCGGCCTGATCGGCGCCAGCGACTTCATCCAGCGCTACCCACAGCTCACCCAGCGGGTGGTGGACGTGCTGGTGGCCGAAGCCCACTGGGCCGCCCAGCCGGCCAACCGCGCCAGCGTGGAAGAGAGCCTGTCGCAGCAGGGCGGCATTCCGCTGGCGCTGATCCACGGCGAATACGAGGGCGACGATCTGGCCTTCCGCTTCTCCCCGCGCATCGACACCTTCCTGCGCAACAGCCTGGCCGACAGCGTGGCCCAGGCCAAGGAACTCGGCCTGATCCGCCAGACCTTCGACACCGCCGCCTGGGTGGAACCGAAGTTCGTCGAGGCCGCACTGGCGAAGCAGAACCTGCAGGGCTTCTGGCCGGATTACGGCAAGGATGGCAAGGCGGCGGCGCACTGAGGCCTTGGGTCGGGTGGGCTTGGTCCGGTACTCCCGAGCCCTGGCAACCCGGTTGCATGCTTGGCACGCCAGGTGGAATTGAAGGTGGCATCGGTGCCAGGAGCGGCTGGCCAGCGCTGGTGAGCGAGCACGGGCAGTGTTCGGTAAGCCTGGCTACGCGCGATCGTGCCGCACCTGGCGAGGTTTCATCGCAAAGCAGGCCTCCGCCGTGGCCCTCGCCAGGCAAAACAGCCTCACTACCAAGCCGTGCAAGGACTTTTTCCC
>NZ_WUEI01000235.1 GCF_012911025.1 Azoarcus sp. TTM-91
CGGTGGAGGTTGTCCATGTGGGCGCTGCTCATGGTCTCAGATGATCGCCTTCAGATAGAACATGGCCTTGCCGTCGGGGCCGCTGTCGCGGAACGAGGACTGCAGCGGCGCCCTGGCGTCGCGGGCCACGGTGAGGAAGCCCAGGTCGGCGCCCTTGCTGCCTTCGGGCGTCTGGGCGCGCAGCGAGACCTTGTAGGCCTGCTTGATGTCTTCCAGCGACATCTGCGACAGGCTCTCCAGGCGGCTGCGCAGGCGCTCCAGCTCGGCGGCCTCCACCGGGTTGGCGCACAGCAGGAAGTAGTGCTCGCCTTCCCGGCCGATGCACACCGAGCCGTAGCGGATTTCGCCGTCCTGCGGGCTGGGCAGGCTGGCGGCGGAGTAATGCACGATGTTCTGCGCCATCTCGACGAAGGAGGAGAACAGCCGGCGGCGGGTGCTGGCGGGCACGCCGTTGGTTTCCAGGTGCAGGCGTATCGTCTCGGCCATGGTGCTGATGATGTTCTGCGAGAAGTAGCCGACGTAATAGAACAGGACCTCGCGCTGCTGCGCGTAGTCGAGGAATTCGTAGTATTTCTGCTCGGTCATGGGCTGGGCGTGGGGAAGGTGCGCCGCGCAGGCGCTGTGTTGGTCTTGTAGGGGCGAAGGGGCGGGCAGCATGGGGAAAGCGGGCGCTCAGGCGCGCCAGCCCCAGAAGGTGAGATCGTCGCGGCGGATCTGGCTGCCCTGGTAGTCGCGGTGCTCCTGCTGCAGGGCCTGGGCGAGTTCCGGCATCGGCAGCTCGCGGCAGCGCTTGAGCAGGGCGAGCAGGCGGCGCTTGCCGTACATGATGCGGCGCTCGCCGCCGACCTGGTCGGTGAGGCCGTCGGTGGTGGCGAACAGCACGTCGCCCGGCGTCACCATGCGCTGGTGGCTGGGCCAGGCGTAGCCATGGGGCGTCTCGATGTAGCCGACGCCCATGCGGTTGCCGGCCAGCTCGGCCGGATCGCCGCCGTCGGCGGGCAGCAGATAGGCGGACATGCGGGCGCTGCTCCAGCGCATCACGCTCTCGGCGCTGTCCATGCAGATGAGCAGGGCGTCGCAGCCGTCGTTGGAGCCGGGCGTGCCGTCGGCGCGGCCTTCGACCTGGCCCAGCGCATCCTTGATGCGGACGTTGATCTCGCCCAGCAGGCGGTCCGGGTGCATCGGGCCGTGCAGCGCCAGCGCGCGGTCCAGCGCGGAGGAGAAGATCAGCGTCATGAAGGCGCCGGGCACGCCGTGGCCGGTGCAGTCGGCGATCACCGCCAGCCAGCCGCGCTCGTGGCGCAGGAAGTGGTAGAAGTCGCCGCCGACATGGTCGCGCGGTTCCCAGGCGAGGCAGCTGTCGGCCAGCGCCGCCGCCATCGCCTGGCGCGAAGGGGCGAGCATGGCGTTCTGGATCACGCTGGCGTACTCGATGCTCTGCACGATCTGGCGGTGCTGCAGCGCATGCATCTCGGACACCGCCCGCATCAGGTCGATACCGATGCCGATGCCGAGGTAGCGGCCGCCGCTGGTGATGATGAAGCCGTCGGCCAGCGCCTTCTCGCCGTAGGCCACCGCCAAGTCGGCCATTTCGTCTATGCCGGTGGCGGCGTCCACGATCAGCGGGCTCTTGTCCATGAAGGCGATGCAGCTCTTCCTGTCGTACAGCTCGCGGTGGAAGGGCCGCACGATCTGCGACAGGAAGATGTGGCGGTTGATGAGGCCGAAGGGGCGGCCACCCTCCACCACCGGCAGGCTCACCAGTTCCTTGTGGGCGGTGAACAGTTTCAACACCGTTTCGTTGTCGCACTCCGGCGAAACGCTGGCTACCGCCAGGCAGAGGTCGCCGGCGCAGGGACGGCTGCCGAGGGGGGCTGCGGTGGCACGGACGGGGGCGGCGAGCATGCTTGTCCTGGAGGTACGGGGAAGTTGGCGCCCGCCAAGGGTAGCCCTGCTCTATTACGCTTTAGTTATATCCGCCCGCCAGGGCGATGCGTGGTTTCCGCAGCGGGAACAGGCGTCATGGCAGGCGTCTGCAGGTCGCCCCGCGGCGGCACGCTATGCGTATTGGGCGGTTTCGCCGGCGTCCGCAGGGCAGGTGGCGAGGGGCGGGAGCCCAGGCCGGGGAGAAGAGGGG
>NZ_WUEI01000236.1 GCF_012911025.1 Azoarcus sp. TTM-91
CACTCCCCCTGCAGAAACTGCTCCGCCCCCACCAGCCCGATCTTGGTCAGATGATTGCGCTGTATCGCCGCCATCACCGCGGCCACCGTCTCATAGGCCACCGCCCGGTCCGGGCGCACATGCAGCTCCGGCTGCACCGCCTGGGCGGCCGCGGTGGCCAGTTTGGGCTCCAGTGCCGCCAGCCCGGCCAGCGGCTCCGCATTCCACAGGATGCGGCCGTCGGCCTCGATGTTGATCCGCACCACCTCCGGCTCCACCACCTGGGATGGCGGATTGCCCTGGGGCAGGTTCAGCTCCACCGAGTGCAGCTGGATCGGGATGGTCACGATCAACATGATCAGCAGCACCAGCATCACGTCGATCAGCGGCGTGGTGTTGATGTCCAGCATCACCTCGGGCTCGGCCGAGGTCGAAGGCGTACCCACATTCATGCTCATGGTGCTCTCCTCCCCGTTCAGCCGCGCGGCGGCGGCTCGGTGATGAAGCCGATCTTGAGGATCCCGGCGCGCTGGCAGGCCAGCACCACCCGGCCCACATGCTCATAGGGCGCCGCGCCGTCGCCGCGGATCTGCACCTCCGGCTGCGGCTGGGCCACCGCCACCGTCTTCAGGCGCTCCACCAGCGCCGCGTTCGACAGCCGCTCCTGGTTCCAGAACACCCCGCCGTCACGGGTCACCGCCAGATTCACGTTCTCCGGCTTGGTCAGCCGCGGCTGGTTCACCTCCTTTGGCAGACTCACCGGCACCGTATGCGTCGCCACCGGGATGGTGATCAGGAAGATGATCAGCAGCACCAGCATCACATCCACCAGCGGCGTGGTGTTGATGGTGGAGATGACGCCATCCTCCTCCTCGGCCTGGCCCACGTTCATGCCCATGTTCAGCCCCGCGCCACCGCGACCACCTTGGCCGCCGCCGTGCGGGCATTGCCCCCGCCCAGCAGCACCGCATGCAGATCCACGCCGAAGGCGCGCACCTCGTCCAGCGAAGCCTTGTTGCGGCGGACCAGCCAGTTGTAGCCCAGCACCGCTGGCACCGCGACCGCCAGGCCGATGGCGGTCATGATCAGCGCCTCGCCCACCGGCCCGGCCACCTTGTCGATGGACGCCTGGCCGGCGATGCCGATGGCGGTGAGCGCGTGATAGATCCCCCACACCGTGCCAAAGAGACCGATGAAGGGCGCGGTGGAACCGACGGTGGCCAGCAGCGCCAGGCCGTCCTGCAGGCGGGCCTGCACATTGTCGATGGCGCGCTGGATGGACTGGCCCACCCAGGTGTTCAGATCGATGTGCTCCAGCAGGCCGGTGTGATGCTCCTTCGCCTCCAGGCCGGACTGGGCGATGAAGTGGAAAGCGCCATCCGGGTTGAGCGCCTGGGTGGCCTGCTGCACGCCGCCGGCGGTCCAGAACTTCGCCTTGGCCTCGCGCGCATGGCGGCGCAGCTTCTGCTGCTCGTAGAGCTTGGTGACGATCACATACCAGCTGGCGGCGGACATGATCACCAGGATCACCAGCGTGCCCTTGGCCACCGCATCGCCCTGCGCCCACAGCGCATCCAGGCCGTAGGGGTTGGTGACGGTCTCGCCGGCGGGGGCGGGCGCGACCGGCGCGGGGGCGGACTCGGCCGCCTGGGCGTACGCCACCGGCGCGGCAGAGAGCAAGAAGGTCGCCAGCGCCAGGGCGGCGGCGAGGAAGCGGCGCGGGCGCCGGACGATGGGGGAAGCGGACATGAGGGTTCTCCGGGGGGAAACAGGAAACGGGGGAAAGGACAAAAAAGAAAAAGGAAGGCGAAGGAATGGGGGAAAGGAAGCCGGCCTGGGCCGGCCGCCGTTCAGTTGTCCAGGGCGAACTGGAAGGGCACGCTCACCCGCACCGGCCGACCCTGGCCGACGCACTGGAAGCGGCCGACCGCATCGGTGACGACCTTGTTGAACACCGGATCGGAAGACCGGGCGATGCGCACGCCGGTGATGGCACCGGAGGTCTCGACCACGAACTCCACCAGCACCTCGCCGCTCTTGTTCAGGCGCAGGGCCTGGGGGGGATAGGGCACCGAGCTGCGGATGCCGAGGTGGTTGGGGCAGGTGACGCCGATGG
>NZ_WUEI01000237.1 GCF_012911025.1 Azoarcus sp. TTM-91
GGCAGGGACGGTCGGGTTGCTTGCATCCGCAGCGGTGGTGGCCTGCGGCAGGCTGAGGTGGGTGTCGAAGCAGGTCTTCATGCGGCACCTCCCTTGCGCGCGGCCTTGCCGCTGGCGCGGCCGGCGAACCAGGCGAGCACCGCCAGCAGCAGCGCGGCAGCGGTGATCAGCGGTAGCGGAATGCTCCGGCCGCCGCTGGTGGCTTCCTCGTGGGCGTCCTCATGGATGTCCAGCGTGGTGGCGAGCAGGTCGACCTCGGCCGCGTTGGCATCGCCGGCGGTGACGGTGGCGGTGATGGCGATCTCGCCCGGCGCCGGCGCGGCCGGCAGTTCGGCCTCGTATTCGCCGGCGGCGTGGCGGTCCAGCTTCAGCGTGGCGCCGCCGAAGTCCAGTTCCACTTCGGCGCTTTCCACCGGCCGGGTGTCGGCGGCATGGTCCAGCCACACGGTGAGGCGGCGGCCATCGACCACGCCGACCAGTTCGAAGAGGTCGGATTCGGCGGTGAAGCGCGGCAGCGCCGGGCCGCTGGCGGCCGCGGGGGCGGCGTCATGGTTGTGACCGTCGTCGGCCTGGGCCGGCGGCGCCGGCAACAGCAGCAGGGCGGCGGCGAGCCCGGCGGCCAGCGCCGGGAGGCGTGTAAGGGGGGTGAAGCGGGAAAAGATGGTCTGCATGGTGGCGATCTCGTTCATTCGGGGAGCAGGCCCAGGGCCTGGCGCAGGCGGGAAACCGCTTCGGCGGCGTCGATGCGGGCGCGGGCGTGGGCGCGTTCCGCCTCCACCGCGTCCAGTTCGATGCGCAGCCGGGTGGGCAGGTCGGTTTCGCCCAGGCGGAAGGCCTTGTCGTAGAAGCCGCGGGTTTCGGCGGCGAGGCGGTCGCGTTCGGCGGCGGCGTCCAGCCGGCGCGCCTGGGCGTCCACCCGGGCGCGGGCCAGGGCGATGTCGGCGCGCAGGCGCTGGCGCTCGGCCTCCAGCCGGGTTTCGGCGGCGATGCGTTCGGCGCTGGCGTCGGCCACGCGCGCCCGGTTGGCGGCGCCGGCGCCGAAGGGAATGCGCAGGGCCAGGGTGAGGCTGTCGGCATAGCGTTCGCCATAGGCGTCGCGCTCGTGGGTGGTGGACAGCGTGAGCTCTGGCGGGCCGCTGCCCTGGCTGGCCGCCAGCGCCTGCTGCCGGCGGGCGCGTTCGGCTTCAGTGGAGAGAGCGTTGAGCAGCGGGTGGGCGGCGTTCGCCTGCGCTGTGGCGCCATCTTCGCTGGTGGCTTCCATCGTGGGCATGGCTGCAGCCGGCAGCGCTTCAGGCCGGGCTTCCTGGGTGGCGGCCGGCGGCAGGCCGGTGAGGGCTTGCAGCAACTGGCCGGCTTCGGCCTCGGCCAGCATGGCGGCGGCCTGTTCGCTGCGGGCGGCGGCCAGCGCGCTGCCGGCCTGGTGGCCGTCGGCGCGGGCGAGTTCGCCGGCCTGTACCCGGCGGGCGACGTCCGCCGCCAGGGTTTCGGCGTGGGCGACGCGGGCGTCCGCCAGCTCGCGGTCCAGCCGCGCGCGCTGCAGTGCCCACCAGGCTTCGCGCACGCTGGCGGCGAGCTGCAGCCGACTCTGCGTCAGCATGCCGGCGAGGCTGTCGGTCTCGGCGGCGGCCAGGGCCTGGGCGCGGCTGCGCTCGCCCGGCCGCCACAGCGGCAGGGCGAGGCCGACTTCGTATTCGCGGGTGCCGGCGTCCCGGTTGTAGCGGTCGCTGCGGCCGGAGATTGCGATGGCGGGCGCATCCGCCAGCCAGCTGTCGGCCTGCTCGGCGCGGGCCCGCACCGCGTCGGCGCGGGCCTGGGCGGCGCGGGCTTCCGGTTGGCGCTGCCAGGCGGCGTCGAAGGCCTGGCGCAGGGTGGCGGCGCCGGTGCTGCTCTGGGCCTGGGCGCCGGCGGGCGGTGCGGCGAGCAGGCCGCAGGCCAGCAGCACGGCCAGCGTGGCCTTCAGGCGGCCGGCTGGCGGTAGGGCGTTTTCCGCCAGCGGGGGGCGGAAGGGGGTGTGAGACATCGGTTTCCTCGTTGCGGAATGGAACGCAAGGCGGACGCGGGGCGTCGCCACGGCAAGGGAACCGGCG
>NZ_WUEI01000238.1 GCF_012911025.1 Azoarcus sp. TTM-91
TGTTCGGCCACGCTCACGCCCAGCTTCGCCTGGGCGACGAAGCGGCGGAAGGGGACCGGTTCCGGAAGTTCGCCTTCCCTGCCCTCCTGGATCAGGGCGATCTCGCCCACCAGCAGTTCCAGCGTGGAATGGTCCAGGATCAGGTGGTGGCATGGCAGGCAGAGCAGCCAGCGCCGCCGGGGAAGGTCATGCGCCGCCAGCGCGTGGATCAGCGGGGCCTGGCGCACGTCGATGCGGTAGCGCCCGGGCGCGACTCTGGCCTCCAGCAGGCTGCGGGCATCCTCTCCTTCCCCTGCTTCGAGCCACTGCAGCCGGACTTCGGCCTGGCGATGGACGACCTGTACCGGCTCATGCAGCCCCTCCCACAGCACCGTGGTACGCAGGATATCGTGGCGCTGTATTGCCAGGTTGAGGCTGGAAATGAAGGACTCCAGGCGCTCTCGGCTGTCGAAACCCAAGAGATTCTGGGTGACGTAGGCATCGCCCTGCTGTTGTGCCAAGTGGTGGAACAACATGCCTTCCTGCAGCGGCGCCAGCGGGTAGATGTCCTGGATGTTCACCATCCCCCCCGGCACCTGCGCTGCGATACGTCCTAGCTCTTCAGCCTTCAGTGCCACCAGCGTGACCATCTCCGGCGTGATGGCTTCGCAACCGGCCGGAATCCGGTTGGGCGGTACCACCACTTCGGCCGGCTGCGGTTCGCTCTCCCGCGCGGCGGCAAACGCCGCCAGTTCCGGGTGCTGGAACAGACGCTTCACCGAGGCCGGCAGGCCTTGGCTGCGCAGCCGTTCCAGCAGCTTCAAGGCCAGCAGCGAGTGGCCGCCGAGTTCGAAGAAGCTGTCCCGTCTCCCGACCCGCTCCACCCCCAGCACTTCGGCCCAGATCGACGCCAGCCGCTCTTCCACTTCGCCCTGCGGCGCCTCGTAATCCTGGCTGCTGCCCGCCTCCGCCTTCGGCAGCGCCTTGCGGTCTATCTTGCCGTTGGCGTTCAGCGGCAGCGCGTCGAGCACCATCAGCACCGACGGCACCATGTAGTCCGGCAACTGCTCGCCGAGCTTGGTGCGCAGTCCGGCGGTGTCGATCTCCTCGCCTGCCTGGGCCGAGACGTAGCCCACCAGCCGTGCGCCGCCCGGGCCTTCGTCGGCCACCACCACCGCTTCACGCACTTCCGGCTGGGCCAGCAGCTGCGCTTCCACTTCGCCCAGTTCGATGCGGAAGCCGCGGATCTTGACCTGGTGGTCGATGCGACCCAGGTATTCCAGTTCGCCTTCCGCGTTCCAGCGCACCAGGTCGCCCGTGCGGTACAGCCGCCCACCGGCTTCGCCGTAGGGGTCGGCGATGAAGCGCTCGGCACTCAGCCCGGGGCGGTTCAGGTAGCCGCGCGCAAGGCCAACGCCGCCCAGGTAAAGCTCGCCGGCCACGCCGGCCGGGGTCAGGTTCAGTTCGGTGTCAAGCACGTAGGTGCGGATGCCGGTGATCGGGGCGCCGATAGGCACCAGGCTGCGGCCCTCGGCACGGCAGGTCCAGTGGGTGACGTCGACGGCGGCTTCAGTTGGGCCATACAGGTTGTACAGCGCCGCTTGCGGCAGCCGGGCGAACACGCCCTGCAGGGCTTCGGCCGGCAGGGCTTCACCGCTGCAGACGATGCGCCTGAGGCTGGTGCACGCTTCGATGCCTTCGTGGGCGAGGAAGGCTTGCAGCATGGAGGGAACGAAGTGCAGCGTCGTCACCTGGTGCTGGACGATCCGTTCGACCAGCCGTGCCGGCTCCCGGTGTTCGCCCGGCGCGACCACGGCGAGGCGGGCACCGACCATCAGCGGCCAGAAGAACTCCCACACCGAGACGTCGAAGCTGAAGGGGGTTTTTTGCAGGACGGTGTCCTGAGCGTTCAGCCGATAGGCGTCCTGCATCCACTTCAGGCGGTTGTACAGGGCGTGGTGCCGGTTGGCCGCGCCCTTGGGCCGCCCGGTGGAGCCGGAGGTGTAGATCACGTAGGCCAGGTTCTCTCCACTCACCGGCACGTCGGGGTTGTGCTCTGCCTCCGCCGCCAGTGCCAGCGTGTCCAGCTCCAGCACCGTGA
>NZ_WUEI01000239.1 GCF_012911025.1 Azoarcus sp. TTM-91
CGTCATGGCAGTGTCCGGTGGTCATGGGGGCGGATCGCGCCCCGGTCTAGGCATGGCGGGGATTGTACCCTTAGCTCAGCACTGACTTATTCATGTTTAAACATATCGGCCGCTGTAGTTTCCCCTACTCGGGCGGCATGGCGCCTCAGCCGATCTCCTTCAGACGGAAGCGCTGCAGCTTGCCGGTCTCGGTGCGCGGCAGGCTGCTCACATAGTCGATCGCCCGCGGGTACTTGTAGGGCGCTACCGTGTTCTTGACGAAATCCTGCAGCGTGCGGGTGGTTTCCTCGCTGCCTTCGTAGCCGGGCGCCAGCACGATGAAGGCCTTGATGATCTGGCCGCGGTCCGGGTCGGGCACGCCGACCACGCCGCATTCGGCCACCGCCGGATGGGCGAGCAGCGCCCATTCCACTTCCGGGCTGGAGACGTTGTAGCCGGAGGTGACGATCATGTCGTCCACCCGGGCGTGATAGTAGAAATAGCCGTCCTCGTCCATGTGGAAGGCGTCGCCCGGCAGGTTCCAGCCGTCGCGCACGTAGTTCTTCTGGCGTTCATCGGCGAGGTAGCGGCAGCCGGTGGGGCCCTTGATCGCAAGCTTGCCGACTCCGCCCGGCGGCAGTGGGTTCATGTCCTCGTCCACCACCATGCCACGGTAGCCGGGCAGCAGTTTGCCCAGCGCGCCCGGCCGGTAGTCTTCCGGGCCGGAGGCGATGTAGATGTGGATCATCTCGGTGCCGCCGATGCCGTCGTGGATCTGGATGCCGCTGGCTTCGCGCCACTTGTCGCGGGTGTCGGTGGGCAGCGCCTCGCCGGCGGAGACGCATTTCTTCAGGCTGGAGATGTCGTACTTGCCGACGAGGCTGGCCATCTGCCGGTAGGCGGTGGGCGAGGTGAAGCAGATGGTGGCCTTGTAGTCCTGGATGGCCTTCATCAAGGGTTCGGGCGCCAGCTTCTCCAGCAGCACCGTGCTGGCGCGTGCCCACAGCGGGAAGCACAGCAGGCCGCCGAGGCCGAAGGTGAAGGCCAGCGGCGGGGTGCCGATGAAGATGTCGTCCGCGCCCGGCTTCAGGCAGTGGCGGGGGAAGAGTTCGCACATCGCCAGGATGTCGCGGTGGGCATGGATGCAGCCCTTGGGGATACCGGTGGTGCCGGAAGTGAAGGCGATCAGCGCCGGATCGTCGGCGGCGGTATCCACCGCGATGTAGTCGGCGGCTTTCTCCGCCATCCGGGCCTCCAGCGTGCCGCCGGCACCGTAGTAGCCGATTTCCTTGAGCTGCGGGCTGTCCATCTGCGCAGCGATCAGCTCTTCCGCCAAGGCGGCCTCGCACAGGGCGTGGCTGACCTGGGCGATCTTCAGCACGTCCTTCAATTCCTTGGCGCGCAGCAGCGGCATGGTGCCGACGGCGACGCCGCCGGCCTTGAACACCGCCAGCCAGGAGACGGCGAACATCGGGCTGTTGGCACCGCGCAGCAGCACGCGGTTGCCGGGCACCAGGCCCATGTCCTCCACCAGGACCCGGGCGAGGCGGTTCACCTGGGCGAGCAATTCCCGGTAGGTCCAGCGCACGCCGGCGCCGATGATGGCGGGGCGGTCGCCATGGCCTTCGGCGAGGGCACGGTCCAGGAGTTCCACGGTGGCGTTCAGCCGCTCGGGAAACTGCAGTTCCGGGGTCTCGAACACCAGTTCCGGCCACTGGTCGGCGGGGGGCTGATGGGTGCGGACGAAGTCGTCCACGTGCGCGCTGGGGGTCATCTCGTCTCCTCTGTTCCGGGCCGCGGACAGCGCGCGGCCGGATGCGGTGGCGCCAGTTTTTTCGGGAGTTGGATCAGCTACTTCTGCGTCAATTTATTACCCGCTAATCGACAATGTCAATGAATAAAAAGTTTAAATATGAAGTATTTTGAGATGCCCCAAAATGGCGCTGCACTGCGGCAAAGGTGGTGCATGCGGAAAGAATAACGGCGTGACGATGGAGGCCTGCGTTCAAGGCCGCTTCGCCGCCGTTGCGGGGGCCCGGGGCGCCGGGCCCGGCGGGGGAATGGCGCAGCGCGCAAGGG
>NZ_WUEI01000023.1 GCF_012911025.1 Azoarcus sp. TTM-91
GGCTCGGACGGGCGGGTAGTGGCCGCCGCCACGCCGGCCCTGCATGCGGCGGCGCTGGCGCTGCTGGGCGCCTGAGCGCGGAGAGGGCAGGGGGAACCGGTCGCATCCCCCCTGTCGCGCACTGCCCTGGGGTGTGGCCCGGGCGCAGTGCCCGCATCTGGTGCCTCGGCGGGGGCGGCCGCGGGAGTGTGCCCAGGCTGAGCGGAAGCTGAACGATTGCCCCGGCCGGCGGGTGCCGGCGGCCGGATGCGCACCGCCGCCGGGCGTGTAGGGCGCACTGCAAGGCGGATGACGAGGCGCTCGCCCCCGCGGTTGCCGGCGATGCCGAGTGTCCGCTCCGCCGCGGCAAGCGATGGCTGCGACGCGCCACCGCCCCTGTCCCGCCCCACGCGGTCCGCGGCCCGGTGGGCAGGGCGGCCGGGCCGGCACTTTTCTTGCGCGGGCTCCGTGGTCCCATGCGGAGCCACCGATGTTCGCCGACCTTCACCAGCTTTCCCACCACGCCGCCTGGCGGCGCCAGCTCGAGATGCTGCTCGAATCGGCGGGCGAGGGCATCTACGGCATCGACCTGCGCGGCCGCTGCATCTTCATCAACCGCGCCGGCGCCGAGATGCTGGGCTACAGCGCGGACGAGGTGCTGGGCCGCAACATGCACTACCTCATCCACCACTCCCATGCGGACGCGGCGCTGATGCCGGTGCACGACTGCCGCATCTTCAAGGCCTTCAAGGAAGGCCAGGGCTGCCGGGTGGAGGACGAGGTGCTGTGGCGGCGCGACGGCAGCGCCTTTCCGGCCGAATACGCTTCCTACCCGATACGTGACGGCGAGACGGTGGTGGGCGCGGTGGTCACCTTCACCGACATCACCGAGCGCAAACGCACCCAGGCCGCGCTGCAAGTGGCGCACGCCGAGCTGGAGCGGCGGGTGGCCGAGCGCACCGCCGAGCTGTCCACCGCCAACCTGCAGCTGCGCCAGGCCCGCGACGGCCTGCGGCGGCTGTCGGCGCACATGAACTCGGTGCGGGAGGAAGAGCGCGCCCACATCGCCCGCGACATCCACGACGACCTCGGCGCCTCCCTCACCGCCATGCAACTGGAGCTGAACTGGCTACGCCAGCGCCTGGACCAGCAGCCAGAGATGCTGGCCCACATCGACGCCGCGCTGGAGATCGGCGCCACCGCCATGGGCGCGGTGCGCCGCATCCTCAACGACCTGCGCCCCGGCGTGCTCGACCACCTCGGCCTGTGGGCGGCGCTGGAATGCCTGCTGCAGGACGTGCAGGCGCGTGGCGGCCTGCGCTGCAGCTTCGTCTGCCCGCCGGCGGTGGAGCGCTGCCGGCTGGGGCGGGAGGCGGAGATCGCCGTCTACCGCATCGTCCAGGAAGTGCTCACCAACGTGCAGCGCCACGCCGGCGCCGGCCGGGTGGCGCTGCTGGCGCGGGCGCTGGACCGCGACCTGGTGATCGCGGTGGAGGACGATGGCTGCGGCATGCGGGTGCCGGCCCAGCCCACCAGCTTCGGCCTGCTGGGCATGCACGAACGGGCGCGCGCCATCGGCGGCGAGCTTTCCATAGACAGCGAGCCGGGGCGCGGCACCGTGGTCAGCCTGCGGCTGCCCGGCGTGCTGGCCTGAGCGAGGAGGGAGCATGGACAAGCCGGTAGCGGAAGACCACGGCAGGGAAGGCCGGACGATGGGCGGCCGCGCAAGCGGCCTGGGCGCCGGTGGCATCCGCGTGCTCATCGTGGACGACCACATGATCATCCGCCGCGGCCTGGCGCAGATCCTCGCCGGCGACGGCCGCATCGGCGCGGTGAGCGAGGCGGAGGACGGCCCCGCCGCGCTGCGGGCGCTGCGCGCGGCCGGTGCCGATGTGGTGCTGCTCGACATCGCCCTCGGCGACCGTGACGGCCTGGACGTGCTCAAGGCCGTGCGCAGCGAGTTTCCCGCCACCGGCGTGGTGATGCTGTCGGTGTATCCGGAGACGCAGTTCGCGGTGCGCTCCATCCGCGCCGGCGCCGCTGCCTATCTCAACAAGGGCTGCTCGCCGGAAACCCTGTTCGCCGCCATCGCCAAGGTGGCCGGCGGCGGCGTCTACATCACCCCGGAGATCGCCGAGCTGCTGGCCCGCAACGTGCGCGCCGACGAAGCCCGGCCGCCGCACGAAACCCTCTCCAACCGTGAGTTCCAGGTGCTGAAGCTGCTGGCCCAGGGGCGCTCGATATCCGAGATCGCCGAACAGCTGTCGCTGTCGGTGAACACCATCTCCACCTACCGCAGCCGGGTGTTCGACAAGCTGGGCGTGCGCAGCATGGTGGAGCTGCTGACCTACGCCGCCCGCCAGGACCTGCTGCCGATCTGAGGCCGAGGCGGGTGTTTGGCCAGGGCCGCCCCGCCACAGCGTGTAGTGCCAGCACTACAAACGGATCACGACAACCGCGATACCGGCGCCGGCGCGGGGCGCACAAGATGAGGCCATCCGTCAGCCACAGGGGCCGTCATGCTGCGCAAGCCGGGTTTCAGACTGGGCGTCTATCTCTTCCGCGACGCCGAGATCGCCGATTACGCCGGCCCCTGCGGCGTGTTCGCCGCCGCCCAGCGCTTCGACCCCGAGCTGCAGGTCTTCATCCTCGCCGAGGGCGCGCGGCCGGTGAGCACCCGCGCCGGCCTCACCGTGCAGCCCGCCTACGCCCTGGCCGAGAACCCGGCGATGGACGCGCTGCTGCTGCCCGGCGGCCCCGGCGTGCGCCAGGAGATGCACAACCGCCGCCTGCACGACTACATCCGCAGCCTGCCCGAGGATTGCCTGCTCGCCAGCGTGGGCACCGGCTCCTGGGTGTATGGCCGCATGGGCCTGCTCGACGGCCTGCCGGCCACCAACCGCAAGGAGCCGGACCGCTACGAGGCCTCCCACCTGGGCAAGACGCCGATAGATCGCCTGGCCGAGCTCGCTCCCGGCTGCCGGGTGAGCCATGCGCGGGTGGTGGACGCCGGCCGCCTCGTCACCGCCGGCGGCATGAGCGCCGGCGTGGAGCTGGGCCTGCACCTGCTGCGCCGCGCCGGCTACGACGAAGGCTTCGTGCGCGAGGTGGCGCGCGTCATGGAATACCAGCGCGGCTACGACAGCTACGCCCACGACATCGAATACGCCGCCGGCGCGCCCGCCGCTCAGTCCGCATCCCAGCCCGCTTCCCTTTCCCCGCTGTTGAAGTCCGCCTGAACCTTCACAAGGAGCCCCCCATGTCCGCTTTCCGCAATCCCTTCGATCACCGGGTGCGCCTGCACCGCAGCGGCTGCGCCTGCGGCCGCCACGCCAGCCAGGCCGAGCACGACCATGCCGAGGCGCTGGAAGCGCGCCAGCTGCAGGACCGCGTGGTGGAAGGCGCGGTGATGCGCGCGCTGTTTCCGCAAGACGAGATGCGCCGCGGCTTCCTGCGCGCGGTGGGCGCCGGCACCGCGCTGGCCGCCGTCTCCACCCTGTTCCCGCTGGGACTGGCGAAGGAGGCCTTCGCCCAGGGCGCCGGCGCGCTGGAGAAGACCAAGCTGAAGGTGGGCTTCATCCCCATCACCTGCGCCACGCCCATCATCATGGCCCACCCGCTGGGCTTCTACTCCAAGTACGGCCTGGACGTGGAAGTGGTGAAGACCGCCGGTTGGGCGGTAATCCGCGACAAGGCGCTGGCCAAGGAATACGACGCTGCCCACATGCTGTCGCCGATGCCGCTGGCCATCTCCACGGGCACCGGCTCCAACCCGATTCCCTGGACCGCGCCGGCGGTGGAGAACATCAACGGCCAGGCCATCACGCTGGCCATGAAGCACAAGGACAAGCGCGATCCCAAGGACTGGAAGGGCTTCAAGTTCGCCGTGCCCTTCGACTACTCGATGCACAACTACCTGCTGCGCTACTACCTGGCGGAGCACGGCCTGGACCCGGACCGCGATGTGCAGATCCGCTCGGTGCCGCCGCCGGAGATGGTGGCCAACCTGCGCGCCGACAACATCGACGGCTTCCTCGCCCCCGACCCGGTGAACCAGCGCGCGGTGTATGACGGCGTCGGCTTCATTCACCTGCTGTCGAAGGAGATCTGGGACGGCCACCCCTGCTGCGTGTTCTCCGCCAGCAAGGAGTTCGTCGCCCAGAACCCCAACACCTACCACGCGCTGCTGAAGTCCATCCTCGACGCCACCGCCTACGCCCGCAAGGCCGAGAACCGCAAGGAGATCGCCGCCGCCATCGCCCCGGCCAACTACCTCAACCAGCCGGTGACGGTGGTGGAGCAGGTGCTCACCGGCACCTACGCCGACGGCCTGGGCAACGTGAAGAAAGACCCCAACCGC
The DNA here is from genome assembly GCF_012911025.1 of Azoarcus sp. TTM-91. Lineage (GTDB taxonomy): Bacteria > Pseudomonadota > Gammaproteobacteria > Burkholderiales > Rhodocyclaceae > Azoarcus. The sequence goes on from NZ_WUEI01000023.1 coordinate 4,340, forward strand.
ATCGACTTCGACCCCTTCCCCTACGACAGCTTCGCGGTGTGGATCCTCACCCAGATGAAGCGCTGGGGGCAGCTCAAGGGCGAGGTGGATTACGCCAAGGTGGCGAAGGAGGTGTTCCTCGCCACCGACGCCGCCCGCCTGATGAAGGAGCTGGGCATGCCCGCCGCCGATCCGGCCAGGCCCATCGTCGTCATGGGCAAGACCTTCGACCCGAAGCAGCCGGCGGCCTACGTCGACAGCTTCGCCATCAAGCGGGGCTGAGCCATGAAGTCCGCCCGACCCTGGCTGGCGCCGCTGCTGTCAGCGCTCTTTCTCGCGCTGCTCGTCGGCGTCTGGTACCTCGCCACCTACCAGCCGGCCGCCGAGGCCACGGTGGATTCCGAGTACGCCGCCCTGGTCGGGCAGGCCGCCTCCACCGGCGCCAAGTCGGCCATGCCGACGCCGGGCGAGGTCGGTGCCAAGCTGTGGGAGCACCTGTCCGACCCCTTCTACGACCGCGGCACCAACGACAAGGGCATCGGCATCCAGCTGCTGTACTCCATCGGCCGGGTGCTGCTGGGCTTCGGCCTGGCGGCGCTGGTGGCGATTCCGCTGGGTTTCGTGATCGGCATGTCGCCGCTGATCTACAAGGCGCTGGACCCCTTCATCCAGGTGCTGAAGCCGGTGTCGCCGCTGGCCTGGATGCCGCTGGCGCTCTACACCATCAAGGATTCCGGCATCTCCGCCATCTTCGTCATCTTCATCTGCTCGCTGTGGCCGATGCTGGTGAACACCGCCTTCGGCGTTGCCGGCGTGCGCCGCGACTGGCTCAACGTCGCCCGCACGCTGGAGGTGTCGCGGCTGCGCACCGCCTTCCAGGTCATCCTGCCGGCGGCTGCGCCCACCATCATGACCGGCATGCGCATCTCCATCGGCATCGCCTGGCTGGTCATCGTCGCCGCCGAGATGCTGGTCGGCGGCACCGGCATCGGCTACTTCGTGTGGAACGAGTGGAACAACCTCTCCATCGCCAACATCATCAGCGCCATCCTCTTCATCGGCCTGATCGGCATGGCGCTGGATACCCTGCTGGCCCGCCTCGCGCGCGCCGTCACCTACCGGGAATGAGCGCAATGACCCAGCCCTTCCTCAAGGTCGAGGCGCTCGCCAAGCGCTACCCCGGTCCCGCCGGCAAGCCGGCCAACACGGTGTTCGAGAACATCCACTTCGGCATCGCCAAGGGCGAGTTCGCCTGCATCGTCGGCCACTCCGGCTGCGGCAAGACCACCATCCTCAACGTGCTCGCCGGCCTGGACGAAGCCAGCGAAGGCGTGGTCATCATGGACGGCCGCGAGGTGCGCGGCCCCTCGCTGGACCGCGGCGTGGTGTTCCAGGGCCATGCGCTGCTGCCCTGGCTCAGCACGCTGAAGAACGTGGAGTTCGGCGTGCGCTCGCGCTGGCCGCAATGGACGCCGAAGCAGATCGAGGCGCACAGCATCCGCTACCTGGAGATGGTCGGCCTCGGCCATGCGCTGCACAAGAAACCGGCGGAGCTTTCCGGCGGCATGAAGCAGCGGGTGGGCATTGCCCGCGCCTTCGCCATCCAGCCCAAGATGCTGCTGCTGGACGAGCCTTTCGGCGCGCTGGACGCGCTCACCCGCGGCACCATCCAGGACGAGCTGCTCGCCATCGTGCAGGCCACCCACCAGACGGTATTCATGATCACCCACGATGTGGACGAGGCCATCCTGCTCGCCGACAAGGTGCTGCTGATGAGCAACGGGCCTCATGCCCGCATCGCCGAGATCGTGGACATCACCATGCCGCGCGACCGCAGCCGCGCCACCATCCACCACGATCCGCAGTACTACCGCATCCGCAATCACCTGGTGGATTTCCTGGTGAACCGCTCGCGCGACTACGCCGCCGGCGAGCCCGCCGCCGCGGCCCACGACCCGCGCAATCCGCCTCTGGTCCGCCCCGGCCTGGAGGGCGGCGCTGAGGTGCTCCCGCTTTCCGCCGGCACGGCCGCCGCCGTGTCACTGCTCAAACCCCTGTCATCCGCATCCGCCTGAAGGAGACTCCCATGACCCGCAACGAAGTCACCGCCCTGATCCTGGAATCCAAGCTCAAGAACAAATTCACCTGGGCCCAGCTGGCCGAGATCGTCGGCCAGAGCAAGGAGTGGGCTACCGCCGCGCTGCTCGGCCAGATGACCCTCACCGAAACCCAGGCCAATGCCGTCGGCGCCGCGCTGGAGCTGCCGGAGGCCGCCATCGCCCAGCTGCAGGTGGTGCCCTACAAGGGCTCGCTGCCCACCGCCGTACCCACCGACCCGCTGATCTACCGTTTCTACGAACTGATCAGCGTGTATGGCACCACCTTCAAGGAACTGATCCACGAGGAGTTCGGCGACGGCATCATGAGCGCCATCGACTTCAAGATGGACCTGCAGCGCGAGCCCGACCCCAAGGGCGACCGGGTGAGCATCACCATGAGCGGCAAGTTCCTGCCGTACAAGACGTATTGAGGTCGCGCTTTCCTCCACGCCCGCCCGGCGCAGGGCGGGCGTGGAGGGCGCCTGTGCATCCGGACGGAACGCCGCCGCCTTCAAGCGCGGCGTTTTTCCTTCCGGCGTGCAGCCGGCGGTGAGTCGTCCGAACTAGAGATAGTCCTCTTCCCGCTGGTGCCGCAGCGCCAGTACCAGCGCGATGTCCGCCGCCTCGTCGTAGCTGTACAGCGCCAGGTAGCCGGACTGGCCGCGGGAGATCACCAGTTCGCGCAGGCCCTGCGGCAGCGGGCGGCCGATGCGGGGATGGCGGGCGAGGATGGCCAGGGCATCGAGGATGAGATCCACCGTTTCGATGGCGGCGCTGGCGTCGGCTTCCAGCAGGAAGTCGGTGAGGCGCTCCAGGTCGTCGGCTGCCTCGGGTGCGAGCAGCCAGCGCGTCATGCTTCGCTGTCGTCGGCGGGCAGCAGGGCTTGCGGCGCCGGTCGGGGGGCCGCCTTGCCGCGGGCGCGCTTGCGCAGGTAGTCGGCGAAGGCGGGGCCGTCGATGGCGGTGCCGCTGGCCTCCACGTCAGCGCGCGCCTGCAAGGCACGGGCGACGAAGGCATCGTGCGCGGCGGCGCGCTCCAGCTCGCGGTCTATGGCCCTGACCATCAGCGCATGCGGCGTCACCCCCTGGCGGGCGGCGGCTTCCTGCAGGCGCTGGCGCGTCGTTTCGTCCAGCTTCACGGACAGATTGGGCATGCTCTGATCTCCATCTCGGTATTGAAATGGTACTACCGGGATGGCGGGGCGCTCAACGCGCCCGCTCCCGGCGCCATCCGGCCCGCGCTTGTATCCGTATCTCTCCAGCGGTCGTCCCTGCGCTCCCCGGCCGTTAAAATGCCGGCCCATGAACGCCAAGATCCTGAGCCTCGCGCTGGCGGCCGCCTGCCTGCCGCTTTCCGTTCCGGCCACCGCGGCCGACGAGTTTTCCGAATGCCTCGCCCGCCTGCGCGGTGAGGCGCCCGCCAAGGGCGTCACCGCCGCGACCTTCGACACCGCCACCGCCGCGCTGCAGCCGGACATGGCGGTGATCGGCCTGCTCGATGCCCAGCCAGAGTTCGTCACCCCGATCTGGGATTACCTCGCCGGGCTGGTGGACGAAGAGCGCGTGGCCGACGGCCGCGCCATGCTGGCGCAGTGGCAAGCGGTGCTGGCGCGGGTGGAGGCGGAGTACGGCGTCGATCCGGCCACGGTGGTGGCGGTGTGGGGCGTGGAGAGCAACTACGGGCGCAACTTCGGCAGCCGCTCGCTGCTGACCTCGCTGTCCACCCTGTCCTGCTTCGGCCGCCGCCAGCCTTATTTCCGCGGCGAGTTCTTCGCCACCATGAAGATCATGCAGGACGAGCACATGGCGCCGGAGCGACTGGTCGGCTCCTGGGCGGGCGCCTTCGGCCACACCCAGTTCATGCCTTCCACCTACCTGCGGCTGGCGGTGGATTTTGACGGCGATGGCCGTCGCGACCTGGTGGACAGCGTGCCGGACGCCCTGGCCTCCACCGCCAACTACCTGCGCAAGTCCAACTGGCAGCCGGGCCAGCGCTGGGGCTTCGAGGTGAAGCTGCCGGCGGGGCTGGACACCTCGGGTGCCGGCCGGCGCAACAAGAAGCCGATGTCGGAGTGGGCGGCGCGCGGCTTGCGCCAGGTGGATGGCAGCGCGCTGCCGGCGGGCGCGACGCCGGCCGGCCTGTTGCTGCCGGCGGGGCCGCAGGGGCCGGCCTTCCTCGTCACCCGCAACTTCGACGCCATCTATTCCTACAACGCCGCCGAGAGCTACGCGCTGGCCATCGCCCATCTGTCGGACCGCCTGCGCGGCGGCCAGCCCTTCGCCACGCCGTGGCCGACCGACGATGCCGGCCTGTCGCGCGCCGAGCGGCGCGAGCTGCAGACCTTGCTGATCGCCCGCGGCTACGACATCGGCAACCCGGACGGGATGATAGGTGCGCGCACCCGCGAGGCCATCCAGGCCGTGCAGCGCGAGCTGGGCCTGGAGGCGGACGGGCGCGCAGGGCAGAAGATCCTTACTGCGCTGCGCCGTTCACCGCATCGCTGACGCACTTCTTGACGAAGCTGGCCTTGGCGGCGCCGGCCAGCTTCTTCTCGGTGGCGCTGGCGGAGCACATGGTGTTGGCGTCCTTCTCGCACTTTTTCAGGAAGCTGCTGCGCGCGGCGCCGGCGAGTTTCTTCTCGTCGGCGCGCGCCGTGCAGGCCCCTGCGGGCGCATCGGCTGCGTAGGCGGCGGTGGCGAACAGGCCGCTGCCGATCACGGCGGCGGCAAGCAGGGCGGGCAATGTACGCATCTTGTTTTCTCTCCTGGGACGGGCCCGGACGGGCCGCATTCCCCAGTCTAGAAGCGGCCGCGGCGGCTAGCCATCATGCGCCGCGGCACGTTGCGCGCTTACGACAAGGATTGCCGCAGCGCATGCTCCGCATCGTCTGCAGCCATTGCGTCGCGGCGTTCGGCCACGGTGCGCTCACCCCAGCGGCGGGGGTTGCCGCACATCCAGCAACTGCACGGCGCCGGCGTACGGGCGCGCACGGCCGCGTAGCGCTGACGCTCGGCGTCTGCCAGGCGCCAGCTGGGCGGAAAGGGGTTCTGGCAGGCGCGTCTCAGCCAGCGGGCCTTGAGGCGGGCGAGGTGATGACGGCGCAGCGCCCGTGTTCGTTTTCGCTCGTTTTCCATGATGCTCTCCGATTGCGGCCGGCACCCGGTGTGGGGCCGGCCATGCGTATCGGAAAGCCGCCCGCCGGTTGATTGCAGCGCAGCCGGCGGGCGTGGCAGGAATGGGGGTAGAGCTGCATCCAGAAGCCTGAGTGTTGGGTGGTGAGGTGGTTTGATACGGCGTCGATTTAAGTCCGCCGTCTGGCGGGTCGCCTTCGGAAAGGGAGGGCGACTGCATTATGCCCCCGCCACCAAACCGCCAGGAGTACTTGTCATGCTTAGCCTACACACCAATGCCGCCGCGCTCTCCACGACTGCCGCCGTTGGCAGCAACCAGAAGGCGCTGTCCACCTCGATGACCCGCCTGGGCACCGGCTACCGGATCAACTCGGCGATGGATGATGCCGCCGGCCTGCAGATCGCGACTCGTCTCGAGGCACAGACGCGCGGCATGTCGGTCGCGATGCGCAACACCCAGAACGGCATCTCGATGATGCAGGTCGCCGAAGGCGCCTTCGAGGAAGTGACCAACATCCTGATGCGGATGAAGGACCTTGCGACCGAATCCGCCACCGCGTCGGCCACCGACGACGACCGCACCGCGATGCAGTCCGAGTTCGACGCCCTCGGCTCCGAGCTGGCCAACATCATCCAGAACACCTCCTTCGGCGGCGAGAAGCTGTTCAGCAGCGGCACCACGCTGGACGGCACCGGCGGCAAGCTGTCGGATGCGCTGACCTTCCAGATCGGCGCCACCTCCGACGAAACCATGGAAGTCGACGCCAGTGACGCGCTGGGCGACCTCGCCACCGCGCTGGCCGACATCAGCACCATGTTCGCCGCCACCCCGGCCGCCGGCACCGAAATCAGCGCCGCCACCGACGCCAACACGATGATCGACACCATCGCCGACGCGCTGGACGACGTCGGTTCCCTGCGCTCGCAATTGGGCGCGGCGTCCAACCGGCTGGACCATGTCTACAACAACCTGTCGAACATGAGCACCAACACGACGGAAGCGCGCAGCCGGATCATGGACGTGGATTACGCCAGCGAAACCGCCAACATGACGAGCAAGCAACTGCTGATGCAGGCCAGCACCTCGATGCTGAAGCAGAGCAGCAGCATGTCCCAGCTGGTGCTGAGCCTGATGCAGTAAGTCTGCGCTGACCTCCGGCGGCAAGCCGGATGTCATGAAAGCAGAAGGAAAGACGGTCGCCGCGGCGGCCGTTTTTTTTTGCCTCCGTCGCCCGCCGGACAGCGTGAACGAACGCCGGCTCCGGGCGCTCTTTTCACGCAATCCGGTTTAAGTCCGCAGGCCACCGGGTCGCCTTGTATCAGTGAGGGCGAGCAGCAGGCGCCCGTCACCAACCCAGCCAGGAGTACTTGCCATGCTTAGCCTACACACCAACGCCGCCGCGCTCTCCACGACTGCCGCCGTTGGCAGCAACCAGAAGGCGCTGTCCACCTCGATGACCCGCCTGGGCACCGGCTACCGGATCAACTCGGCGATGGATGATGCCGCCGGCCTGCAGATCGCGACTCGTCTCGAGGCGCAGACGCGCGGCATGTCGGTCGCGATGCGCAACACCCAGAACGGCATCTCGATGATGCAGGTCGCCGAAGGCGCCTTCGAGGAAGTGACCAACATCCTGATGCGGATGAAGGACCTTGCGACCGAATCCGCCACCGCGTCGGCCACCGACGACGACCGCACCGCGATGCAGTCCGAGTTCGACGCCCTGGGCTCCGAACTGGCCAACATCATCGGCAACACCTCCTTCGGCGGTGAGAAGCTGTTCGGCGCCGTCGGCGGCCCGGACGGCAAGCTGTCCGCCGCGCTGACCTTCCAGATCGGCGCCACCTCCGACGAAACCATGGAAGTGGACGCCTCCACCGCTCTCACCGGCCTGGATACCGCGCTGGGCGGCATCAGCTCCTTCTACAACGCCACCACGCCCACCGCCATCGGCACCGAGATCGACGACGCCACCGCGGCCAACGGCATGATCGACACCATCGCCGATGCGCTGGACGACGTGGGCGAGCTGCGCTCCCAGCTGGGCGCGGCGTCCAACCGGCTGGACCATGTCTACAACAACCTGTCGAACATGAGCACCAACACGACGGAAGCGCGCAGCCGGATCATGGACGTGGATTACGCCAGCGAAACCGCCAACATGACCAGCAAGCAACTGCTGATGCAGGCCAGCACCTCGATGCTGAAGCAGAGCAGCAGCATGTCCCAGCTGGTGCTGAGCCTGATGCAGTAAGCGCTCGGCGTTTTGCGGCCCCGCGCTCGCGGGGCCGTCCGAAGGCAGAGCCGACCGCAGCCGCGGGCGGCTTTTTTTTCGCACGCGGCCTGCGTGCGGACTGCAAGTGGAGGGCTAGAAGATGAGCGTGGGACGGGTTGCAGCGGTCGTCCATACCCAGGCCATACATCCCCATGGCGGCAACGAAGCCAGGTCATTGCCGAATGCCGGCGACACCTTGCGCCTGACCTTCTCCGAGGCGCTGGGCGACGATCTGCTGGCGCGCACCGAGGATGGACTGTCCTTGCGTCTGGGGGGCCTGGGGCGCCTCAGCCGGGATCTCGCCCCGGGTGACGTGCTGATGTTGAAAGTGCTCTCGACCGCGCCGCGGCTGGAACTGGAGCTGTTCGGCAACCTCGGCGCACGCGGCGGCGCGGCGGCCCCGCCGGCGGCGAACGCCGAGCCGGCGGCCATGCGGCTGGATCAGGCCGCGCTGCGGCAGATCTCCTGGCATGTGCCCGATCCGGCAACGTTGGCCCAGGGCTGGCGCCACCTGGTGCTGGGTGTAGGCATGGACGAGCCGCTGGCGCGGGCGCAGCTCGCCGGCATGCAGGCCATGTTCGCCCCCGCCGCCGGCCTGGCGGACACCGCCCCGAACGTGGCGCCGGCCCAGGTGGAGCGCTGGATCTTCCCGGTGTTCGCCTGGGGCGGCGTGCCGGCGATGCTGCGGGTGCTGCCGGTGGAAGAGGAGGAGGGCACGCCGCCGCGGCGCCGGCTGCGCACTTATGCGCTGCGGCTGGAACTGGTGTTGCCCGGCCTCGGCCATGTGGTCATCCAGGTGCAGGGCGGCGGAGGCGGCGTGCAGCTCAGCCTGGGCGTGGAGCGCCGTGAAGGCATGCCGACGGTGCGCGATGCCCTGCCGGCCATCGCCACCGCCATGGCCAGCGCCGACCTGCGGCTGCTGAAGGTGGCGCTGATGCACGGCCAGCCGCCGATCACCGTGCCCGCGCTGGCCGGTCTGTCACCCGGCACCGCGGCAGCGGCCCTGGCGCCCGGCCTGTTCCGGGCAGCGGCGGAAGTGGCGGTGGTATTGCTGGGTTGCGCGATGGCGAAGGACAACCGCGCGCGGGCTTGAGCGGGTAGAGGGGGAAGGAGAGGAAGAGCCGGGATTGCTGCGTGCAGCAATCCCGGCGGGCCGCCCCCTCTGCCCGGCCCCCAGTCCCTAGTCCTGCAAACAGATGCAGCTCGTCGAAAAAACGCCGCAGAGTTGCAGGTGCAGCGGTTTTCTCCGAACGTGGGAGAGGGGGCGCGGGAGAGGGGAAGGCCTTCAAACCCGGCGCAGCCGTTCTTGCTGAGCGCCCTCAAGCCAGCGCCGCACCTCGAACTCACCCCAGCGAGCCCACGATGCTCACCTCCCGCTGCTCGGGAATCTCGTTGTAGGACAGCACATGCAGCCCCGGCGCGAACAGGCGGGCGTAGCGCGCCAGCAGCGGGCGCACCTGCGGCATCACCAGCAGCAGTGGTGGCGTGCCCTGCTGCTTCATCTGTTCCCGCGCCAGCGGCATGTTGCTCTGCAGCTGGGCGAGCAGGTTGGGGTCTATCGGGAAGTTGTCCAGCGCCACCTTGCCGGCCTGGCGGGCCTGGTTCAGGGAGCCCAGCAGCATGTTCTCCAGCTCGCCGCCGAGGTTGAAGGCCTTCATCTCGCCGCTGTTGCCGACGATGCCGGCGACGATCTGGCGGCGCAGGGTGCAGCGCACTTCGGCGGCGAGCAGGATGGGCTCCTTGGTGGCCTCGGCGTTCTCCAGCAGCGTGGTGGCGATGGGCACGATGTCCTTCAGCGACACGTTCTCCGCCAGCAAGGTGCGGAACACCTTGAGCAGCTGGCTGTGGTTGAGCGCCTTCTCCAGCGCGCCGGAGAGCTTGGGCGCCAGCGCCGCCAGCCGCTCCATCAGCGCTGGTACGTCTTCATGCCGCAGCAGCTCCGGCAGGTTGTCGCGCATCACCTTGGAGAGGTGGGTGGCGATCACGCTGGCGCCGTCCACCACCTGGTAGCCCATGCCCAGCGCATGGGCCTTGTCCTGCGCGGCGATCCACACCACCGCCATGCCGTAGGCCGGGTCTATGCCGGGAATGCCGTCCACCTCGCCATATACCTGGGGCGAGGGAATCGCCATCAGGCGGTCGGCCAGGATCTCGCCCTGGGCGACGCTGGTGCCGGAGAGCTGGATGGCGTACTGGCTGGGCTTGAGTGCGAGGTCGTCGCGTATCGCCACCGGCGGCAGCAGGATGCCCAGGGTCTCGCTCATGGTCTGGCGCACGCCCTTCACCCGGCGCGACAGCGGCGCGTCATGCGCCTGGTCGATCAGGCCGACCAGCTTGTAGCCCACCGCCACCGCCAGCGGCTCGACGAAGGGCAGGGCGCGCCAGTCCAGCTCCGGCGGGCGTTCCGCCACCAGCGCGGTCTCCACCGCCTCCATGTCCGCCGGCGCGGGCCGTGGCCCCAGCTTGCTCACTCGCCAGGCGACGAAGGCGAGCACCGCGGCGAAGGTGAGGAAGGTGGCCCACGGCATGCCGGGGATGATGCCCAGCGCCAGCATCAGCGCGGCGGCAGCGTACAGCACCTGGGGCGAGGCCAGCAGCTGGGTGCCCAGCTGCTGTTCGAAGTCGCCGGCGTCGCTGACGCGGGTGACGATGATGGCGGCGGCGGCCGACAGCAGCAGCGCCGGAATCTGCGCCACCAGGCCGTCGCCGATGGTGAGCAGCGAGTACAGGCGGAAGGAGTCGCCCAGCGACAGGTCGTACATCAGCGCGCCGATGGCGATGCCGCCGACCATGTTGATGAGCAGGATGAGGATGCCGGCGATGGCGTCGCCGCGCACGAACTTGGAGGCGCCGTCCATGGCGCCGTAGAAGTCCGCCTCGGCTGCCACCTCGCGCCGCCGCGCCTGCGCCTTTTCCTGGTTGATGAGGCCGGCGTTGAGGTCGGCGTCGATCGCCATCTGCTTGCCCGGCAGCGCGTCCAGCGTGAAGCGGGCGGAGACCTCGGAGATGCGCTCCGCGCCCTTGGTGACGACGACGAAGTTGATGATCATCAGGATGACGAACACCACCAGGCCGACGACGAAGTTGCCGCCTATCACCACATGGCCGAAAGCCTCGATGACCTGGCCGGCGGCGTGGGTGCCTTCGTGGCCGTGCAGCAGCACTACCCGGGTGGAGGCCACGTTCAGCGCCAGCCGCAGCAGGGTGGTGGCGAGGATCACCGTGGGGAACACCGAGAAATCCAGCGGCCGCTTGGCGGTCACGCTCACCAGCACGATGATCAGCGCCATCACGATGTTGAAGGTGAACAGCACGTCCAGTACCACCGGCGGCAGCGGCAGGATCAGCATCGCCAGCAGGGCGAGCAGGAACAGCGGCGCGACGATGCGGTAGCGGCGCAGGTCGGCGAGGAGGCGGGCGAGGTAGCTCATGGCGTAAACGTCTTCAGCTCAGATGCGTGGGAACGGCCAGATCGCCGGGCAGCAAGGGCTCGCCGGGGCGCTGGCCGCCGCGGAAAGCCTTCAGCTGCAGCACGTAGGTCAGCACCTGCGCCACCGCCTTGTAGAGCGGCGCCGGAATCTGCTGATGGACCTGGCTGGTGTTGTAGATGGCGCGCGCCAGCGGCGGCAGCGGAACGACCTCCACCCCGTGCTCGGCGGCCACCGTGCGGATGTAGAGCGCCATCTCGTCCACCCCCTTGGCGACGACGAAGGGCGCTTCGGCGCGGCGGTCGTCGTACTTCAGGGCGACGGCGTAGTGCTCCGGGTTCACGATGACCACGTCTGCAGTGGGCACCGCCTTGCGCACGCTGCGGCGGGCCATCTGCATCTGCAGCTGGCGCACGCGCTGGCGCACTTCCGGCCGGCCCTCGCTGGTCTTGTGTTCTTCCTTGAGGTCGCGCTTGCTCATGCGCTGCTCGCGCAGGAACACCAGGCGCTGCACCGGCAGATCGATGAGGGCGAAGACGACGAAGACGGCGCACATGGCCATGATGCCGTTGCTCATCAGCCCCATGCCGTGGATCAGCGCCTGGTCCAGCGACTGCGACTGCAGGTGCAGGAAGGCCGCCATGCTGCTGCGGGTGACGTGGTAGAGCACCGTGGCGATGGTGGCCGCCTTCAGCGCGGTGGTGATCACCTCCACCACATGCTTGGGCTTGAACAGCCGCTTCGCATAGCCCAGCGGATTCAGCCGCTCCAGCTTGGGCTGCAGGTTCTTGGCGCTGAGCACCCAGCCGCCGGGGAATACCGAGGCCAGCGACACCAGCAGTGGAATCAGCGTCAGCGGCACCACCATCTTCAGCAGCAGGAGCAGCGCCGCGCTGAAGGCGTTGGACCAGACGTTGTCGATGGCGCTGCCGTCGCCGGAGAGGTCGGCGAAGCCCTGGCGCAGCAGCATGCGGAAATCCTCCAGCCAGCCGGGCGCCAGCAGCATCACCAGCTGCAGGCTGATGAGCAGGCCGACGGCGGTGGCCCAGTCGCGCGAGCGCGCCACCTGGCCCTGCTCGCGCGTCTTGCGCAGCTTCTGCGGCGTGGCCTTTTCCGTCTTCTCGCCGGTGGACTGATCGGCCATCGCTCAGCGCCCCATGCTGTAGGTGAGCATTTCCAGCACCCGCTCGGTCATGCGGATGTAATGCGCCGGAATGAAGCGCACCAGGTAGGCCAGCATGAACACGCCGAACACCACCACCATGGAGAAACCGAGGGAGAACAGGTTGAAGGCCGGCGCCACCCGGTTGAGGAAGCCGAAGCCCAGCTGCACCACGAAGGCGGAGAACACGATGGGCACCGCCAGCAGCAGCGCGGCGGAGAACACCCAGGCCACCGCATGGGCCAGCGTCTCCAGCGGCTGGCCGATGAAGGCCGCCAGCCCGCCGCCCACCGGCCAGGCCTGGAAGCTGGCGCCGAGCACGCCGGTGAGCACCAGGTGGCCGTCGATGGAGAAGAACACCAGCGCCACCAGGATGTAGAGCAGGGTGGAGACGACGTCGGACGAGGTGCCGTTCATCGGGTCGTTCATCAGCGCCATCGCCAGGCCCATCTGCGAGGCGATGAGGTAGCCCAGCACCATGACGATGGCGACGGTGAGATGGAAGGCGAGGCCGAGCGCGAAGCCGATCAGCGCCTGCTCGGCGGTGGCCACCACCGCCGCCAGGGAGATGGGCTCCAGCCCCACCGGCGCCTGCACCGCCGGCAGCAGCACCACCGCGAGCACCAGCGACAGCAGCACGCGCACGCTGATGGGCACCATGTTCTCGCCTATCATCGGCGCCGCGCTGAGCAGCGCCAGCGTGCGGCAGAAGGGCCACCACAGCGCGCCCAGCGCCTGCACCATCTGCCCCATCACCAGTTCCATCGCCGCCCCGGCGCCTAGCCGACCAGCAGCGCCGCGCGCTGGAACACCGACACGCAGAAATCCATCAGCGCGCCGGTGAGCCAGTGCCCCATCAGCATGATGGCGAGCAGGGTGACCAGCAGGCGCGGCAGGAAGCTCATCGTCTGCTCGTTGATCTGGGTGGCGGCCTGGAACAGCGCCACCAGCAGGCCGACGATGAGGCCGGGGCCGATCAGCAGCAGCACCATCAGCATGACCAGCCGCAGGCTCTCGCCGACGAGGTCGGTGGCGATGTCGGGCGTCAGCACGGGCGGCCTCCGGCGCGCATCAGGACACCATCCTCACGCTGGTCACCAGCGTGTTCACCGTCAGCGTCCAGCCATCCACCAGCACGAACAGCAGCAGCTTGAGCGGCAGCGAGATGACCAGGGGCGACAGCATCATCATGCCCATCGCCATCAGCACCGAGGACACCACCAGGTCGATGACGAGGAAGGGGATGAACAGCATGCAGCCGATCTGGAAGGCGGTCTTCAGCTCGCTCAGCACGAAGGCGGCGAGCTTGACGGTGAAGGCGTGGTCCGCCGGGTCGGCCACCTCGCCTTCGCCTGCCAGGTGGGAGATCTGCGCCAGCGCGCTCTTGCTCGTCTGCGCCAGCATGAAGCGGGACAGCGGCGCCTCGGCGATCTTCAGCGCTTCCTGCAGGCCGATGCGGTCTTCGTCATAGGGCATGAAAGCGTTCAGCCAGACGTGCTCGCCGATGGGCCGCATCACCAGCAGGGTGAGGATGAGGGCGACGCCGGTGATGATGCGGTTGGGCAGGCCCTGCTGCAGGCCCAGCGCCTGCCGCAGCAGCGACAGCACGATGACGAAGCGGGCGAAGCTGGTCATCATCAGCGCCAGCACCGGCAGCAGCCCGAGCAGCGTCATCAGGATGAGGACCTGGGTCTTCACCGTGAAATCGGTGGTATTGCCCTGGGTCGTGGTGCCGATGATGGGCACCGACGCGGCCGCGGCGAGCTGCGGCAGCAGCGCCAGGCCCAGCGCCGCCGCGCAGGCGAACAGCGCCGGCAGGCGGGAAGGGCGGCCGGCGGCCGCGGGTGAAGGCGCCGGCGCCTGCGCCAGGGCCAGCCCTGGCGCCACGCCGGCGGGCGGGCGCTGCGTCATGGGGCGAGCGTGCCCAGGTCGAGATCGGTGAGTTCCACCACCTTGAGACCGTAGTTCTCGCCCGCCACCACCACCTCGGCGCGGCCTATCGGCGTGCCGTTCACCTTGATCACCAGCGGCTCGCCGGCGATGGTGTCCAGCTCCAGCACGCTGTCCTGGCCCAGCTCCATCAGATCCTGCAGCGACACGCGGGCGGCGCCGACTTCGAGCGTCACCGTCACCGGGATCTTGCGCATCATCTGCGACATGTCGCGCCGCGGGCGGGCCGGCGCGGGCTCCGGGCGGAGCTCCGCCCCGGCCCCCGCCTCGGCCTCGTCGCCGAAGTCTTCCAGCAGCTTGTCCATCTCGACGTTGTCGGTGAGTTCCATGTGATTACTCCACATCTTCGAAAGAGGTCAGGCAGAGCTTGCCCTTGTGTTCCGCCACCGCGGCGCGGAACAGCAGGGAGTTGCCGATGAGGACTTCGGTGGGGCCCAGCTGCATCGGAATCACGTCGCCCACCCGGGCATCCAGCAACGCGCCCAGCGGCAACTCCTTTTCCAGCAGGCGCGCCACCAGCACCAGCGGCAGGCGGGCAGCCAGCGGCTTGGGCGGAAGCTTGCCGGGCCGGGTGCGCTCGGCGGCGGGGGCGACGCCGCGCAGGATGCGGCTCATCCAGGCCTCGTCCAGGGCGAACAGCAACTCGCCGGAGATGCCGTGGCCGGGCTCGACCAGCTCGGCGCGCAGCAGCCAGGTGCGCTCCACCGGCGGAGTCAGCGGGATCTCCGCCGGCTCGCCGCTTTCCGCGCTCCAGGTGGTGTCCGCGCCCGGCAGCAGGGCCACCCGCTGCGCCAGCGTGGCGACGAACTGCTTGCCCAGCAAGCCGCACAGCCGTTCCTCGGTCGCCGTCTCCGGCTGGGGCTCGCCATCGGCCTCCGGCACGCTGGCCGCGCCGTAACGGTAAGCAAGGATGCTGAGCAGCAGCCGCCGGTCCATCGAGAAGGCGACGCGGCCGGCGCCATGGTCGAACACCCGCCAGCGCCGTGCCGGCAGGGCGGGCGTCTGCGCCAGCTGAACCTTGCCGACCTGGAAGCTCGCGCGGTAGCGGCGGTTGAGCCGGGTTCGCAGCAACTCGGCGAGGTCGTCCCGCAACAGCGCGGTGAACTTGTCCAGCAAGTGCACCGGCCGCCCCAGGCAGCACGGGTCCAGTACCGGATAGTGATCGGAGGCGGTGGGAGGCGTGGTGTTCATGCTCGTCGGTAATGACCTGCCGTTTTGGACCTGCCGTTGACGGGGCGTCTCGCGCGATTCCACGAAATGCGGCGGAGCGATACTTGGGCGTTCGGTTGGAGTTCGGATCCGATTCGGCGCGATTCTATACGCACGAATTCGGATTTGGATCGAATTTCAATAACGGAAAATTAAATATAATGCGTGTTCTGGAAAAATAGGACGAAATTGAAGAAGAAGCGGTAGATTAAAAAGGCGGGGTGCGGAAGTTGACAATTTTATGAACCCGCTTGGTGCTGTTCTTTATTTTCGTGATTCAAATTGGTGCGTCATGGTGCGCTGCGAAAAAAATGCAAAAAAACTCGTCCATCTGCTTGACGGGATGTGTAAGCGTCATGTAACTTGAAGATACAACTAGGGCACACCCGCACGAAAGGCGGGGTCGCAAAGCTTCCGGTCTAACACCCTTCCGCGGCATGCGGGCGGGTCAAGATAGCGGGGTTGCCGGACTTGAGCCACCGTCTTGGCTTGCTTCAAATCCTTTTTAAATCAAGGGTTTGATGGTGTTCAAGTCTGTCATTCCGCCGTTCTGGCGAAGCTGAGGCCTCTCCGCGTGCGTGTGCTCCCCGATGGGATCGCAGAGCTCACGACAAGGAAAGCGTCATGAAACCACCCGGATACACTTGATGTTCGCATCGATGCTGCGCTGACTTCGCGCGGCAGGGCTAATGCCGTCCGGTTTATTGCCCTGCGGTCAATTCACTGTATTTTTATTGCGATCCGAATCGCGGATGTTGCACGGAATGAATATTCCGCGCAGGGGGATTTCTCGCGCTTCAATTTTTTGCACGATGCGCGATTGACGTTTTCTGAATGGAATTGAATTGCAGATTTGCTTTTCTAACGATTCTCTAACATTGCTTCGATATATCTCCCGATTCACTTCGTGACCCAATATAGTCACGCCCTCGATTGATGCCTTCGGTATAAGGCGACCATCCGCGGATTTTCTTAAACGCCTTTTTTGATTTGTTTGCCGCCGGGGTTTTCATTACGGCGCTACAGGAGAGATCAATGCAGTTGGGACTGGATGCGGTACTCCGCGCCGAGGCCGCCCGGATGGGGGCCGACGCTGCCGGCATCGCCGGTGGGCTTGCCCTGCCGGTGCTCAAGCCCACCCTGCCGGCCGGCTTCGGCTCGGCTTCCGAAGTGAACTTCGCCGACGTGATGTGGCAGGCGGTGCGCGGGGTGGACGATCAGTCCCGCACCGCCGGCGAGCGTGCCGAGGCGGTGGACAGCGGCGCCAGCGACGATCTCGTCGGCGCCATGTTGTCCAGCCAGGAGGCCAGCTTGTCCTTCTCCATGCTGATGCAGGTGCGCAACAAGGTGGTGGGCGCGGTGGACGAGCTCATCAAGCTGCAGCTTTGACTCCACTACACCTGGACAAGCGACCGTGATTGCCTCCCTCAAACCCGTACTCTCCCGGCTCAGGCCGGCCGGCGCCGTGCCGGTGCTGTCGCCCGCGCTGCTGCGCAGCCTGGTGCCGCTGGTGGCGCTGGCGGTGGGCGTGACCGCGCTGGTGCTGATGTTCATGTGGCGCGACCAGTCCAGCTACAAGCCGGTGTTCGGCCACGGCGAAAAGGTCGCGGTGGCCGACATGATGGCGGTGCTGGATGCCGCCAGCGTGGCCTACCGCCTGCATCCCGAGACCGGCCAGGTGCTGGTGCCGGAAGACCGCCTCGGCGAAGTGCGCATGATGCTCGCCGGCAAGGGCGTGACCGCCCAGCTGCCCGCCGGCCTGGAACTGATGGACCGCAACGATCCGCTGGGCGTCAGCCAGTTCGTACAGGACGTGCGCTTCCGCCGCGGCCTGGAGGGCGAACTGGCGCAGAGCATCGCCACGCTGGACGCGGTGTCCGCCGCGCGGGTGCACCTGTCCATCGCCAAATCCTCCTCCTTCGTCGTCAGCGACGGCAGCAAGAGTTCCGCTTCGGTGGTGGTCACGCTGAAGCCGGGGCGGCAACTGGCGGCGGAGCAGATCGCCGCCATCATCAAGCTGGTGGCCGACAGCGCCACCGGGCTGGACCCGCAGCGCGTCAGCCTGGTGGACCAGAGCGGCCGGCTGCTGTCCGCCCAGGTGGACCTCAGCGATGGCTTCGATCCCAGCCAGGGCAGCGAGGCCGCGCGCCGCTTCCAGGACGAGACCCGCCGCGGCGTGCGTGACCTGCTGGCGCCGGTGCTGGGCGAGGACAACTACCGCGTCAGCGTCACCGCCGAGGTGGACAACGACCGCGTGCAGGAAACCCACGAGCGCTATGGCGATACGCCGCGCATCACCAATGAGGCGATGCGCGAGGAAAGCGGCCGCGACCCGCTGGCGGTCGGCGTGCCCGGCTCGCTCAGCAACCGGCCGGTGGCGGTGCAGGGCAACCCGCCGCAGAACCAGAACGGCCAGGTCGGCGGCGCGCAGGATGCCAGCACCGCGCAGAAGAACGCCACCACCCGCCAGTACGCCTACGACCGCAGCATCACCCAGATCCAGCGCAGCCGCGGCCGGCTGGAGAAGCTGAACGTGGCGGTGGTGCTCAATGCCGCGGCGGCGCCGGGCGGGGCCGGCTGGACGCAGGAATCCCTGGCCGACGTGGAGCGTCTGCTGCGCAGCGGCCTCGGCATCAACGCCCAGCGCGGCGACACCCTGGCGGTGTCGGCGATGGCCTTCCCGGCGGCACCGGAAGCGCTGCCCTGGTGGCAGGAGCGCGACAACGTCATCGACGCCACCAACTACGCGATGTACGCGCTGGCGGCGCTGCTGGCCTTCTTCCTCGTCGTCCGCCCGCTGCTGCGGTTGGCGCAGCAGCGCTGGGCGCCACCGATCAACACGCTGCCCGAAGTCGACGTGACGCCGGAACCGGCCGCGCTGGCCGCGCCCGAAGGCGCAGCGGCAGCCGCCCTGGCCGGCAGCACCGCCATTCCGCTGGCAGGGCCGGCCGGTGCCGGTGGCATGCCGGTGCGGCCACTGCTGGAGGACTACGACCTGCCGCCGCCGGGGTCGCCGGTGGATGTGATGGTCGATCACCTGAAGGTGCTCGCCGGCAAGGAGCCGGAGCGCGTCGCCGAAGTCGTCAAACAATGGGTGCAGAATCATGGCCGATCCGAACAAGCCGGGTGAGCTGGTCGTTCCCGGGAAGCCGAGCCCGCTGGAGCAGGCGGCCATCGTGCTGCTGAGCATGGGCGAGGAGCCCGCCGCCGCGGTGCTGCGCTGCTTCTCCCGCGAGGAGTTGCTGGAGGTCACCCAGGTGATGTCGCGCATGAGCGGCATCAAGGTGGAGACGGTCAAGCACTCGCTGCAGTCCTTCTTCGATGATTACCGCGAGCAGAGCGGGGTGCATGGCGCCTCGCGCTCCTACCTCAAGCGCTCGCTGGATCTGGCGTTGGGCGCCGACATCGCCAACAGCGTGCTCAACACCATCTACGGCGACGCCATACGGCCCAAGATGGCGCGGCTGCAGTGGGCCTCGCCCAAGTGGCTGGCCGAGCGCATCGTGCATGAGCATGTGCGCATGCAGGCGGTCTTCCTCGCCTTCCTGCCGCCGGCGCTGGCCGGCGACGTGGTCGATGCGCTGCCGGAGGAGAGCCGCGACCTGGTGCTGCTCAACGTCGCCCGCCTGAACGAGATCGACCGCGAGTTGCTGGAAGAACTGGACGAGGTGGTGGACCGCTGCCTCGAAAGCCTGGGCCTGCAGAGCGCCAGCGTGGAAGGCGTGCGCCAGGCGGCGGAGATCCTCAACCGCCTGCCGGGCAACCGCCAGCAGATGGTGGAGCTGCTGCGGGCGCGCGATCCGGAGGTGGTGTCGGAGATCGAGGTCAGCATGTACGACTTCTTCATCCTCTCCCGCCAGAGCGAAGCCAACATCATCCGCATCATCGAGGAGGTGCCGCTGGAGCAGTGGGCCATCGCCCTCAAGGGTGCCGAGCCGGCGGTGCGCAACGCGGTGCTGCAGTCCATGCCGCGCCGGCAGGCGCAGACCTTCGAGGACACCATGCGCCGCATGGGCCCGGTTCCCATCAGCCGCATCGAGCAGACGCGGCGCGAGATCATGGACGCGGTGAAGGGGCTGGCGGATGCCGGCGAGATCGAGGTCCAACTGTTCGCCGAGGCGGTGGTGGAATGAAAGGCTACCGCCTGCACCGCTTCCCGCCGCTGTCGCAGCTCGGCAGCAGCGCGGCGGCCGGCGGCTCCGTCGCCGACATCCAGGCCGCGCTCGCCGACGGCTTCCAGCAGGGCATGGAGCGCGGCTACCGCGAAGGCCACGGCAGCGGTCTTGCCCAGGGCCTGGAGGAAGGCCGCGCCCAGGGCCGGGAAGAGGGGCTGCGCAGCGGCAGGGATGAAGCGATGCGGGCGGTGCGCGCCGACTTCGAGCGCCTGGCGGCGCCGCTGGAGGCGATGCTGGAGAGCCTCAGGCACCTGCAGGCGGATTACCAGGCCGCATTGCGCAAGGAGGTCGTCGACCTGGTGGGCAAGGTCGCCCGCCAGGTGATCCGCTGCGAACTGGCGCTGCAGCCGGTGCAGATGCTGGCGCTGGTGGACGAGACGTTGGCGACCATGCCGCCGGCGCGCGAGGGCGTGGAAGTCTTCCTCAACCCGGAAGAGCTGCAGCGCATCAAGGAGCTGGACCCGGAGCGGGCGGCGCGCTGGCAGTTGATCGCCGATCCGCGGCTGGAGCCGGGCGAATGCCGCATCAAGGCCGATGGCCGCGAAGCCGACGCCGGCTGCCGCCAGCGCCTGGCAGCCTGCATGGAGCAGGTTTCCAGCCAGCTGCTGCCGGCCAGCGAAGATGGCGAGGTGGCCGCATGATAGGCGAGGCGCTGCGGCGGCTGGAACTTGACGCGGTGCCGGTGGCGACCCCCACCGGCCGCCTGGTCGGCGCCTCCGGGCTGCTGCTGGAAAGCGTCGGCTGCCCGCTGCAGACCGGCCAGCGCTGCCGCATCGAAACCGCCAGCGGCGAGTGGATCGCCGCCGAGGCGGTGGGTTTCCGCAACGAAGTCTCCTACCTCATGCCCTACAAGCGGCCGGACGGGCTGGCCACCGGCGCCCGCGTGCTGCCCGCCGCCGAACAGTCCGGCCCCAGCATCGGCCCCGCCTGGCTGGGGCGCATCGTCAATGGCCTGGGCGAGCCGCTGGACGGCCTCGGCCGCCTCAGTGGCGAGCATGTGCTGGAGCCGCGCCCACCGCGCGTCAATCCGCTGAAGAAGCGGCCGGTGCGCGAGCCGCTGGACGTGGGCGTGCGCGCCATCGACGGCGTGCTGACGCTGGGCAAGGGCCAGCGCGTCGGCCTGATGGCCGGCTCCGGCGTCGGCAAGAGCGTGCTGCTCGGCCTCATCACCCGCCAGATCGTCGCCGACGTGGTGGTGGTCGGGCTGATCGGCGAGCGCAGCCGCGAGGTGCGCGAGTTCATCGACCTCTCCCTCGGCCCGGCCGGCCTGGCGCGCGCCATCGTGGTGGTGGCGCCGGCGGACGAATCGCCGCTGATGCGCCTCAAGGCCACCGAGCTGTGCCACACCATCGCCGCCCATTTCCGCGATCAGGGTAGCGACGTGCTGCTGCTGGTGGATTCGCTCACCCGCTACGCCATGGCGCGGCGCGAAGTGGCGCTGGCGCTGGGCGAGCCGCCGGCCACCCGCGGCTATCCGCCCTCGGTGTTCAGCCTGCTGCCGCAGCTGGTGGAAAGCGCCGGCAACGGCGAGAACGAGCAGGGCAGCATGAGCGCCATCTACACCGTGCTGGCCGAGGGTGACGACCAGCAGGACCCGGTGGTGGACACCGCCCGCGCCATCCTCGACGGCCACATCGTGCTGTCGCGCGAGCTGGCCGAGCGCGGCCACTACCCGGCCATCGACATCGCCGCCTCCATCAGCCGCTGCATGGCGCTGGTGGCGGGGCAATCCCACCAGAAGGCCGCCCGCGCGCTTAAGGAGATGGCGGCGCGCTACGCCCAGGTGCGCGACCTGCTGCCGCTGGGCGCCTACGTGCCCGGCGCCGATCCGGCCACCGACCGCGCGGTGGCGCTGTACCCGGCGATCGAAGAGTTCCTGCGCCAGGGCACGCATGAAGCGGCGCCGCTGGCGGCCACCCGTGCCCGTCTCGAGGAGTTGATGGCATGAGCATGGTCAAGCCCTTGGACAGCCTGAAGCGGCTGGTCGAGCTGCGCAGCCGCGAGGTCGACCGCCTGAGCGCCGACATGGCGAGCCGGCAGGGCGAGCGCGCCCGCTACCTGGGCAACCTGGAGCGGCTGGAGCAGCTGCGCGCCAGCGTCGGCGCCAGCGGGCTCGCCAGCCCGGCGCTGGCGCTCAACTGCGCCGACTACAAACAGGCGGTCACCGCCATCGCCGCCGCCCATCGCGAGGACCTGGCGCTGCATGAGGCCGACATGGCGCTGGCGCAGCAGGCGCTGATCGCCGCCGCCCGCCGCCACGAGGTGCTGGACCAGGTGCATGCCCGCAAGCATGGCGAAGCGCAGCGCCAGGAGCGGGCGGTGGAACAGAAGCAGCAGGACGACCTGGCCGCCCAGGTGTGGCTGCGGGGCCAGCCATGAGCCGCGCATATCGCCGATTTCAGTCGCGAGGGCAAATGGTCGCCTTATCCAAGGCAGACCCCGTTTCCCCCTCGGCAGGAGAGTTCCATGGCTGATATCGATCCGACCTCGATGGCCGCCTCGCTGGCGACCTACTACACCCAGAACGCCCAATCCCGGCTGGATACCCAGACGGCAAAGGCGACCAGCACCACCACCGCGCTGACCAAGCTCAAGAGCGCGCTGAGCACCTTCGACACCGCGCTGGCCGGCCTCACCTCGGTCAAGACCGGCGTGGCCCAGTACTCGGCCAGCTTCTCCTCCCCGGTCGGCACCGCCACCGCCTCATCCACCGCGGCGGCCGGCAGCTACGCCTTCTTCGTCGAGAAGGTTGCCACCGCGCACCAGCTCGCCTTCGAAGACATTCCGCCGGACATCGACGTCATCAACGGCGGCCCGCTGATCATCCAGCTGGGCGACGGCAGCAGCTTCACCGTGGATCTCGCCGCCTCCGACCGCGACGGCGACGGCAAGCTCTCGCCCAGCGAAGTGGCGCGCGCCATCAACCTCGCCGAGGACAACGGCGGCAAGGTCTCCGCCATGGTCGTAACCAGTGGCGGCAAGAGCCAGCTGGTGCTCACCTCCGCCACCACCGGCAGCGACGGCGCCATCACGCTGGACACCAGCGGCCTGCCGGCCAGCGAGCTCAAGACCGCGCTCGGCGGCGGCGGTGTCGAACTGGTGAAGGCGGAAGACGCGGTGGTGTGGCTGGGCAACAAGGATTCCGGCCTGCGCATGGAGCAAAGCTCCAACACCTTCACCGCCATCGAAGGCGTCAGCGTCACCTTCACCCAGGCGATGAGCGAGGGCAGCGCGCCGGCCACGCTGACGGTGGGCACCGACACCAGCGGCACCACCTCCAAGGTGCAGAGCTTCGTCAGCGCCTACAACGCGCTGATGAAGGTGCTGGGCGATCTCACCGCCTACGGCGACCCGGACGCCGGCTCCGCCTCGGCCGTGTTCGCCTCCGACACCGGCGTGCGCACCCTCAAGACCCGGCTGGCCGGCATCGTCCGCGACGGCGCCGGTGGCGTCAGCATGCGCGAGCTCGGCATCAGCATCGGCCGCGACGGCACCATGGCGCTGGACACCGACAAGCTGGAAGCCGCGCTGGAGGCCGACCCGAGCAAGCTGGACAGCTTCTTCGGCAGCCCCCGCGCCGGCAACCAGACCGGCGTGCTCGGCAACTTCGACACCTACCTGGACAGCTGGCTCAACAGCGCCTCCGGCCAGATCGCCCGGCGCCAGGAAACGGTGACCAAGCAGCAGTCGCAGTTCAGCGCCCGCCAGGACCAGCTCGACCGCAAATACGACAGCGCCTACGCGCGCTACCTCGCCCAATTCACCCAATTGCAGACGCTGACGGCGCAGATGAGCGAGACATCCGGCCTGTTCAGCAGCCTGTCGACCAGCAGCAGCTGAGGCTGGCCGGCGCAGACATCCAACGAGGGGTAAGAGCTTGAACCACGAAGCCTATCGCAGCTACCACGAGGTCAACCTGGGCGCCCGGGCCGCCCAGGCCTCGCCGGTGCAACTGGTGCTGATCCTCACCGACGGCCTGCTCGAAGAGCTGGCGCGCACCCGCGCCCACATCGAGAGCAAGCGCTACGAGGCCAAGGCGATCAGCCTCGACAAGTGCGTGAACATCCTCAACGGCCTCTCCAGCGCACTGGACTTCGACGCCGGCAGCGAACTCGTCGTCAATCTCGGCCGCCTCTACGACTACTGCGCCCAGCGCCTCTACCACGCCGGCTATGCGCTGGACGTGGTGGCGGTGGACGAGGTCATCGGCCTCATCACCACCCTGCGCCACGGCTGGCAAGGCATGCAGGCCAATCATGGATAGACAGGTAGCGCTGCTGCGCCTGGCGCGCCGACTGGCCGCCGCCGCCGCCGACAAGGACTGGGACACCCTGGGCCGGGTCGACCGCGAGCTGGCCGCCGCCTTGCCGCAGCTGGCGGCGCACGGCGCCTGGAGCAGCGCCGAGCAGCGCGCGCTGGATGAACTGCAGCGCGCCCATGCCGCCGCCCGCGCCGACTGCGCGCGCGAAACCGCCGACACCGGCCGGCGGCTGGGACAGATGCGGGAAAGCAAGGAAGGCTGGATGGCCTACGCGATGAACGAAGAATGGCAGGGGAGCCGCACATGAATGCCTTGTTGAACGTGGCCAGCGCCACGGCGAAGGCGCCGGCCCAGGGCGCCGCGCCGGCCGTCGGCGCGGTGCTGGCGACCGCGCCGGGCGCCGGCAGATCCACCGCCCCCGACACGGCGGCGAATGAAGGCGCAACGACCGCCGGCGATTTCATCGCCGCGCTGCAGGGCGCGGCCGACCAACTGGCGGCAGGCGACGCTCCGGCGCTGGAGCAGGGCGCCAGCCTGGAGGCCGAAGCGGGCAAGCAGGCCGAGACCCCGGCCGACGGCGCACAGCAGGCGCAGACGCCGGCCACGCCGGCAATGGACGCCAATGGCTCGGTGGCCGCCATCGTCGCCGCCCTGGTCGCGGCCGCCACCGGCAACGCCCAGGCGGCGCCCACCGGCGAAGCCACCGTGTCCGCCGGCCATGACGATGGCGCGGTAGCCGCGCTCGCCCGGCCCGCCGCAGCGGCGCTGGCGCAGGACACCCTCGACGCCCCGGCGCGCCAGGAGGTGGCCGCGGCCAACCGCAATATGACGGCCGCTGATCTGCCGCCATCCGCCGCCGCGGTACGCCTGCCGCAACGGAATGCCGCCGCGCTGGCCGCCGCGCCGGAAGGCAACGCGGTGGAACGCCTGCCGGCGACGGCTGCGACCACCGTGTCTGCTGCCGTTGCCTCGGCCAGCGCCAGCGGTGCCGCCGGCGAGAGCGCCACCCTCAAGCTGCCCAATGGCGAAGCCAGCCAGTGGCGCCAGCCGCTGGCCCAGGCGCTGGGCGAACGGCTGGAGGTGCAGCTCGCGCGCGGCAGCGAGCGGGCGGTGATCCGCCTCGACCCGCCGATGATGGGCACGGTGGAAATCGTCGTCCGTCATGAAGGTGGCGCGCTGCAGGTGCATCTGAGCGCCACCCACGGCGATGTGCTGCGCCAGCTGCACGCGCTGAGCGACAGCCTGCGGCAAGACCCGGCGCTGCGCCAGTTCAGCGAGGTCAGCGTGCAGGTGTCCGACGCCGGCCGCGACGGCGATGGCCGCCAGCGCCAGCGCCAGGCCGAAGGCAATGCCGAGGAACCCGGCCGCGCCCTGGCCGAAGCCGAGGCCGGCCATGCGCCGCAGGGCTTCTCCCTGAGCGGTGAGCAGGGGTAAGCGGCGATGAAGAAAACCCAGCTCCTCATCGTCTTCATCCTCGTCGGCAGCCTGATGGCGGCGGCCGGCGGCGGCGCCGCCTGGTGGTGGCTGAACTCGCGCAGCGCCACCCCGCAGGTGGCGGAGCAGAAGCCGCAGCTGGATACCCGCGAGTACCGCTACGTCAGCCTGGACAAGGTCATCGTCATGCTGCGCGGCCGCGAGGGCGAGCCGCTGTCCCACTACCTGGCGCTGGACCTGGTGTTCAAGACGCCGCTGGAGAGCGAGAAGACCGCCAAGGCCCATCTGCCGCTGATGCGCAGCATCGCGGTGAAGGCAATGTCCGCCTACACCTTCGAGCAGGCCGGGCAGATGACGGTGGACCAGTTCGCCGCCGGCATCAACCAGGCCTATGACGAAGGCTACGCCCGCGAGCCGGGTGGCAAGCCCTTCGTCGAAGCCATGATCGGCAAGCTCATCATCGAGTGACCATGGACATGCAGACCGGCTACGCGGAAGTCCAGGACGTCGCCGACGAGCAGACGCAACTGCTCGCCTACGCGCCGCTGGTCAAGCGCATCGTGCGCCAGCTCAATTCCCAGAGCGGCGGCGCGATAGACCGCGAGGACATGGAGCAGATCGGTCTGCTGGGCCTGCTCGACGCCCTGCGCCGCTATGGCACGCCGGACGAGAAGTTCGGCGCCTACGCGGCGATGCGGGTGCGCGGCGCCATCCTGGACGAGCTGCGCCGGCAGGACTGGCGGCCGCGCTCGGTGCGGCAGGAGAGCCACCGCAACCGCGACGCGGTGCGCGAGCTCACCCGCCGCCTGGGCCGCGAGCCAAGCGAGGCCGAGATCATGAAGGCGCTGGGCCTCAGCGTGGAGGCCTACCAGGAATACCAGCTGGCCGAGAGCGCCGAGATGCTGGCCAGCTTCGACGAGATGATGAACGAGATGGGCAAGCTGCCCTCCGACCGCCCCACGCCGGAAACCCTGCTGGTGCGCCGGCGCAGCATCGAGCAGGCGCTGCTGGCGCTGGACGAGCGCGAGCAGCGCGTCATCCAGCTGTACTACGAGTTCGACCTCAGCCTGAAGGAAATCGCCGCCGTGCTCGGCCTCACCGAAGCGCGCGTGTGCCAGATCAACAAGGGGGCCTTGCGCAAGATGAAGGCCTGCCTGGAATGAAGACGCAACACTGAAAGGAAACGGGAGCAATTCATGCAGCAGATCCTGGGTATCGCCATCGTGCTGGGATGCGTCTTCGGCGGCTTCATGCTCGGCGGCGGAACCCTGCACGTCATCTGGGAGCCGGTGGAGTTGATCATCATCGTCGGTGCGGCCACCGGTGCCATCGTGCTCGGCAACCCCCGCCACGTGCTGGCCGAGATGGTCATCCAGCTGCGCAAGGTGATGTTGCGCCGCAAGCAGGGGCCGGACTTCCAGCGTCAATTGCTGCTGCTGATGTACGAACTGCTGCAGACGGCCGCCGGCGGCCTCAAGGCGCTGGACGCCCACGTCGAGGCGCCGCACGACAGCCCGCTGTTCCGCCGCTATCCGCTGATCCTGGAAGAGCCCAAGCTGCTCGCCTTCATCGTGGACAACTTCCGCCTGATGGCCATGGGCAAGATCAGCGGCCATGAGTTGGAGGGTGTGCTGGAGCAGGAACTGGAGGCCATCCACGACGAGTTGGAACAGCCTTCCAAGTCGCTGCACAAGATCGGCGAGGCCATGCCGGGCTTCGGCATCCTGGCCGCGGTGCTGGGCATCGTGATGGCGATGAACTCGGTGGGCGACGGCCTGGGCGCGGCGGAGATCGCCGCCAAGGTGGCGGCCGCCATGGTGGGCACCTTCATCGGCATCTTCTTCTGCTACGGTGTGCTCGACCCGCTCAGCAACGTCATGAAGCAGCTGGTGACGCAGGAGATGTCCAACATGGAATGCGTCAAGGTGGTGCTGGTCACCCACGTCTCCGGCAAGCCGCCGTTGCTCGCCATCGACGCCGGCCGCCGGCTGGTGCAGCTCAACATCAAGCCGAGCTTCGCCCAGCTCGAATCCTGGATAGACGCGCTGCAGGATGCGCGCAGCTGAGGCCCCGGCGACCATGGCGAACAACAACAAGCAGCACAGCGAAGCCGTCGTCAAGCGCGTCTCGCGCAAGCACGACGATGGCGGCCACGGCGGCAGCTGGAAGGTGGCCTTCGCCGATTTCTGCCTGGCGCTGATGTGCCTCTTCCTGGTGCTGTGGGTGCTGGCGGCGCGCGACAAGGAGCAGCTGGAGGAGAGCCTGCGAGAATCCAGCGCCAGCATGCTGGAGGGCGGCGAGCGCCGCATCCCCGACCCGATAGGCGCGCCCAGCGGCAGCCTGATCCCGCGCGAGCCCATCCCCAGCCGCGGCGAGACCACCAGCAACAGCAAGCACATCGGCAACACCGACATCGACCCCGATCCGGCGCGCATGCGCTTGAAGAGCCACTACGAATCCGCCTCCGACCTGCAGGAGCTGGCCCTCATCCTCGCCCGCCTGAGCGAGCAGAGCGGCCTCGCCGGCAACCTGCAGACGGTGGTGACGCCCTACGGCCTGCGGGTGATGCTGCACGACACCGACCGCGAAGGCATGTTCGAGCGCGGCAGCGCGGTGCCCAGCGAGAAGTTCAAGCAGCTGCTGCGCAAGATGGGGCCGCTGTTCGCCCAGATCGACAACCAGATGCTCGTCGTCGGCCATACCGACTCCAAGCCCTTCCTGTCGCGCGCCTTCGGCGCGCCGTCCAACTGGTCGCTGTCCAGCAACCGGGCGATGGCGGCGCGGGTGCAGTTGCTCGAAGGCGGCATGAACCCGCACAGCGTGCTGCAGGTGGTGGGCATGGCCGAGCGCGCGCCGCTGGACACCCAGGATTCCACCGCCGGCATCAACCGCCGCATCGAACTCCTCATCCTCACCACCGGCCAGGCGCAGATGGTGGCCTCGATGTTCGGCGTGCCGGACAAGGTCGCGCCGCTGATCGAGGGCGTGGATTCGGCGCTGCCGGATGCCGCACAGATAGACCAGCTGCGCCGCCAGTTCCGCGCCGGCGCGGGCGCGCGCTGAGCAGCGAACGAGCGGACATGACATGCGTACCAGAGCAAGAGGCCATTCCATGAAGATTTCCGGTTCCGCGGGCCCCCAGGCGCCGGCCATCGCGCCGGTGAGCGAAGCCGCCGCCAGCGACGGCGCCAAGGCCGCCACGCCGCAGGCCAATGCCACCGGCGAGCTGCAGTCCGCCGTGCTGCAGCCGGCGCTGCAGGCGCTGCGCGACATGCCCGACATCGACCAGGCCAAGGTCGCCGCCCTGCGCGAGGCGCTGGCACGCGGCGAGGTGCCCTTCGACGCCGGCAAGCTGGCCGGGCTGATAGCGCGCTTCCACGGAGGCCGCGGGTGACTCGCAAGGATCTGTTGTTGCGCCTGGCTGCCGGCATCGGTGCCGACGTGGCCGACTACAACCGGCTGCGCGGCCTGCTGCAGGAGCAGTTCGAGGCCGCGGTGTGCCACCGCAGCGGGGCCATCGCCGAGGTGGGCGAGGCCATCGTCGCCCTCGCCGGCACGCTGGAAGCGCGGCGGCTGGAACGGGTGGCGCTGGCCGGGCGCTTGTCGGTGGAGAAAGGCAGCGAGGCCATGCAACGCGTCTTCGCCATGCTGCCGCCCAACCCGCGCGAACGGCTGGAGGCCAGCTGGCAGGGGCTGGAGCGGCTGGTGCGCGAATGCAAGGCGATGAACCAGCGCAACTGCAATCTGTTGATGGAACAGCACGAGATCATGCAGCGCGTGCTGAACACCGAGGCCGACACCTATGTTCCGCGCTGACGCCGCCGCTTCCGCCTACGCCGCCGGCATCGCCGCCGCCCGCGACGAGATCGCGCTGCCACTGAACGCACCAGCGAGCACGCAGACGGGCGGCGCCGGCTTCGGCAGCATGATGGGCAGCGTGCGCGACGAGGTGCAGCACTTCATCGCCAAGGGCTCGCAGGAGCTGGAGCTGAGCGCCGCCGGCCAGGTGTGGCGCGCCCGCTTGCAGAACGCGGCGGTGGACGAGGAGGGCGAGCGCACCGCCACGCTGAAGACGGCGGCGCTGCGCGCGGTCGAGCGGGCCACGGCTTCCGGCCTGGCGGTGGAGGGCATGGCCGGGCACCAGCAGGCCTTCCTCGGCCGCATCGCGCCCTGGGCGCGGGAGGCCGGCCGGCGGCTGGGCGTGGCGCCGGAGATCGTCGCCGCGCAGGCGGCGCTGGAATCCGGCTGGGGCCAGCGGCCGCTGCACGGCGACGATGGCCGCGAGACTCACAACCTGTTCGGCATCAAGGCCGGCAGCAGCTGGCAGGGCGCCACCGTGGAGGCGCAGACCACCGAATTCGAAGAGGGCGTGGCGGTGCGCCGCGCCGAGCGCTTCCGCAGCTACCCGACGCCGGCCAGCGCCTTCCGCGATTTCGCCGCGCTGCTGGCAGACAACCCGCGCTATCGCGGCGCACTCAACGCCGGCGGCGACGCCCGCGCCTATGCCGAAGGGCTGGCGCAGGGCGGCTACGCCACCGATCCCGACTATGCCGACAAGCTGGTGAGCATTGCCCGCCGGCTTCAGCGGGCGGACTGAGGAGAAGGCGCGATGGGCATGTCCGCCGGTTCCACCTCGTTGCTGCCGGTCACCCGGGCGCGGATCACGTTGCCGGTGGTGGTGTTGCGCACATTCACGATGTCGCCGGCGCGGCCCACTTCCATCGCTTCGCCGGCGGCGGTCACCAGCACCGGGCCGTTGCGCGCCACGATGCGCACCGCCGAACCGCGCCGCACCAGCACAGGCTCGATCAGCAGCTTGCGGTCCACCACCTGCCCGGCGCGGATGGCGCGGCGGGCGGACTGGCCGATGACGTCCTGCGGGTCGGAGGTGACCTCGGCGCTGCCCACCAGCGGGCGCCGCTCCAGCGTCACTTCGTGCCCGGCGATGGGCCGGCGCGCGGCGATGCCGCCGGGCGCCACCACCACCTGCGCCGACAGCTCGGCGCGCACCACGTATTCCGCCCGCTCGCCGCTGGCCGGGCACACCGCCGCGTACCGCATGCGGCTGGGGTGGCGGGTGTCCAGCGCTTCCACCCGCGGCGCGCTTGCGCAGGCAAGCGGCGCGCCGTCGCCGGCGATGAGCTTGAGGCTCACCTCCGGCTGCACCAGCCCGGCCTGCGTGGCGCGATCGAGCAGGAATTCGCGCGCGGCGCGGGCCACCGGATCCTCGCTGGCGGCGAGGGCGGGCAGGGCGCTGGCGCAGGCCAGGCCGAGCAGGACTTCGAACAACCGGGATGAATGAGGTAAACGCATGGGCATAAATTTCGACAAGGCCTTGGGGCTGCATCCGGATGCGCTGCGGCTGCGTGCGGAGCGGACGAAGATCCTGGCGTCCAACATCGCCAACGACAGCACGCCCGGCTACCAGGCGCGGGACATCGACTTCGCCGCGACGCTGCGGCAGGTGGCCGGTGGGGAAGGGCTGTCGCTGGGCACCGCCGACACCGAACTGCTGTATCGCCTGCCGAACAACCCGACGCAGGACGGCAACACGGTGGAGCTGGGGACGGAACAGGCGCAGTTCTCGCAGAACGCCTCGGATTTCCAGACAAGTCTGACCTTTCTCAACATGAAGCTCAAGGGCCTGGCCAAGGCCATAGAGGGGCAATAAGCATGTCATTCAGGAATATCGCGCAGATTGCCGGCTCGGCGATGACCGCCCAGTCCCTGCGGCTGAACACGGTGGCGAGCAACCTCGCCAACGCCCAGACCGCTTCCGGCACCGAGACCGAGACCTACCGCGCGCGCAAGCCGGTGTTCGCCTCCATCTACGAGCGCAGCGGCGAACAGGTGGCCGGCGCCCGCGTGCAGGTGCTGGACGTGGTGGAGAGCACCGAGCCGCTGCGCCAGGCCTACGAGCCGGACAACCCGCTGGCGAACGAGGACGGCATGGTGTTCTACCCCAACGTCAATTCGGTGGCGGAGATGACCGACATGATGGCCGCCTCGCGCGCCTTCGAATCCAGCGTCGAGGTGCTGGGCCGGGTGAAATCCATGCAGCAGTCGCTGCTCAGGCTGGGAGAGAACTGATCATGGCAGCAGCGGTAAGCAACAACGGCAGCAACACCACCGGCAGCAGTTCGTCGTCGGCCATCACCATGAGCTCGACGGACGACAGCCCGTCCGAGCTGTTCACCACCCTGCTGGTGGCGCAGATCAAGAACCAGAACCCGCTGGAGCCGACCGACCCGAGCGAGTTCGTCGGCCAGCTCACCCAGCTGAGCCAGATGGAGGCCTTGCAGAACCTGGTGAGCCAGAGCGGCGTCACCGCTTCCATGCTGGAGAGCCTGCAGGTGCTGACGCTGGGCGGCCAGGTCGGCTCCCAGGTCACCGTCACCACCGACACGGTGAGCCTGTCCGGCGAGCCGGTGAGCGGCAGCTTCACCCTGGGCAACGCCAGCGCGGCGACCACGCTGGTGCTCACCGGCGAGGGCGGCAGCACCTACAAGCTGCAGCTGGGCACCCACGCGCCGGGCGAGGTGGCCTTCACCATCGACCCGGAAGCGCTGGGGCTGCCGGCCGGCAGCTACACCATGAGCGTGGTTGCCGACAGCGGCGAGACGCCGGCCATCGGCATCACCGGCCAGGTGCAGAAGGTGCGGCTGTCGCCCACCACCGGGGTGATGCTCACCGTCGCCAACCTCGGCGAAATCTCCAGCACCGCGATCACCGCCTTCAACGGCAGCAGCGTCAACTGAACAACCCCAGGTTCGAGAGGATGCAACCATGAGCTTCGAAATCGCCCTGTCCGGCATCAACGCCATCAACACCCAGCTGGACACCATCAGCAACAACATCGCCAACTCCGGCACCTACGGCTTCAAGTCCAGCCGCGCCAACTTCGCCTCCATGTACGCCGGCACCCAGCCCACCGGCACCGAGGTGTCCTCGCTGACGCAGACGCTGGGCATAGGCGGCGGCGTGCTCAACACCGGCCGCGACCTGGACGTCTCCATCACCGGCGGTGGCTTCTTCGTCACCCGCGATACCGACGGCACCGAGGTCTATACCCGCGTCGGCGTGTTCTCCAAGGACAAGGAGGGCTACCTGGTGGACAGCTTCGGCCGCAAGGTGCAGGGCTACGCCGCGGTGGAAGGCAGCGACGCGCTGGGCGCCATGGGTAACCTGCAGATTCCCACCGGCCAGATCCCGGCCCAGGCCAGCACCACGCTGGATTACGTCGGCAACCTGTCGGTGGACTGGACGGTGCCCACCGTCGCCACCTTCGACCCGGCCGATCCGCAGTCCTTCAACAGCTCGGTGCTGTCGGTGGTGCACGACTCGCTGGGCGTGAAGCACACGGTGACGCAGTACTTCGTCAAGACCGACACCAATGAGATCACCGCCTACTACACCTTCGACGGCGGCGCCCCGGTCGGCTCCGAGGTGCTCACCTTCGACACCGAAGGCCGGCTGCAGAGCCCGACCGCCGCGGTCACCGTGAACCTCGGCACGCCCACCGGCGCCGAGCCGATGACGCTGGCGCTGGATTACACCGGCACCACCCAGTACGGCGGTGACGCCACCACCACCACCAACGCCGCCAACGGCTACGCCGCCGGCACCCAGAGCGGCGTGCAGATCGACGCCGACGGCAGTGTGTTCGCCACCTATAGCAACGGCGAGAAGCTGAAGGTGGGCACCCTCGTCCTCGCAACCTTCCCCAATCAGGACGCGCTGGTGGCCATCAGCGACACCAGCTGGACCACCTCCAACGCCTCCGGCCTGCCGCTGTACTCGACGCCGGGCGTCGGCCTCGCCGGCAGCCTCACCGCCGGCGCGCTGGAGCAGTCCAACGTGGACATGACCTCCGAGCTGGTCACCCTGATGTCCGCCCAGCGCAACTACCAGGCCAACACCAAAGTCATCTCGACCGAGAACGAGATGATGCAGACCCTGATGCAGGCGCTGTAAGCCAGCCCGCCGGAGCGCCCACATGGATGCCTTGATCTACACGGTGATGAGCAGCGCCGAACGCGCCCTCAAGGCGCAGCAGGTGCATGCCAACAACCTCGCCAACCTCGACACCGGCGGCTTCCGCGCCGACCTGGAACTGGCCACCAGCCAGGCGGTGGGCGGCTACGGCTACGATTCCCGCCACATGAGCCGGCTGCAGGCCAACGCGGTGTCCGGCGGCGAGGGCGTGATGCGCCAGACCGGCCGCGACCTGGATGTCGCCATCGTCGGCGACGGCCTGTTCGCGGTGGAGTGGCAGGGCGGCGAGGCCTACACCCGCAGCGGCAACTTCTCGGTGGATGGCGAAGGCGCGCTGACGGTGAATGGCCGCCCGGTGCTGGGCGACGGCGGCCCCATCGTGCTGCCGCCCTACACCAGCCTGAGCATAGGCGTGGATGGAACCCTCTCCATCCTGCCGCCGGGGCAGAACGACATGCAGCCGGTGGACCGCCTGCGGCTGGTGCGCGGCGAGGCGGCGGAGCTGACCAAGAACGAGGCTGGCCTCATCGTCGCCCGCGATGGCGCCGAGCTGCCGGCGGACGACACCGTCACCCTGCGCAGCGGCCACCTGGAAGGCAGCAACGTCTCCGCCATCGGCGAGATGGTGGCGACCATGAACCTCAACCGCGACTTCGAAATCCAGATGCGGCTCTACAAGGCCGCCGACGACATGGCCGAGGCGGGCAACCGCCTGATGCGCGATTAACCACCAGGCATACGGAGCAAGACCATGAATCCCGCACTGTGGATCAGCAAGACCGGCGTGCAGGCCCAGGACGCCAAGCTGCAGGCCATCGCCAACAACATCGCCAACGTGAACACCGTCGGCTTCAAGCGCGACCGGGTGGTGTTCGAAGACCTGTTCTATCAGGTGGAAGTGCAGCCCGGCGCCCAGCGCGACGACAACACCACCGCGCCCTCCGGCGTGCAGCTGGGCAATGGCACCCGCCTGGTCGGCACGCAGAAGGTGTTCACCACCGGCAACCTGCAGACCACCGAACAGGCGCTGGACGTGGCCATCGTCGGCCAGGGCTTCCTGCAAGTGCAGCAGCCCAATGGCGACATTGCCTACACCCGCGCCGGCCAGCTGCAGGTGGATGCGGACGGTCGCCTGGTGACCGCCCAGGGGCTGCCGCTGGTGCCGGAGATCGTCATCCCGGCCAATGCCTCCGGCGTCACCATCGGCGAGAACGGCGTGGTTTCCGCCACCATCGCCAACGCCGCCGCGCCGGAGCAACTGGGCCAGCTCACCCTGGCGAGCTTCGTGAACCCGGCCGGCCTGCTGGCGCTGGGCGACAACCTCTACCGCGAGACGGTGGCCAGCGGCGTGCCCAATGAAGGCGTGCCGGGCGAGGAGGGCATGGGCAAGCTGAAGCAGGGCGCGCTCGAAGGCTCCAACGTGCAGGTGGTGGAGGAAATGGTGGACATGATCGCCGCCCAGCGCACCTACGAGATGAACACCAAGGTGCTCTCCGCCGCCGACAACATGATGCAGTACCTCGCCCAGGCGGTGCGCTGACATGAACACCCGCCTGCTCGCCTGCCTGCTGCCGCCGCTGCTGTCCGCCTGCACCGCGCTGCAGCCCATGCCGCCCACCGCGGCGGACGAGGACCTGCGCATGGCGCTGCTGCAGCCGCCGGTGCGCAAGGGGCAGGCGGGCGGCGTGTTCATCTCCGATTCGCCCTGGTCCATGACCTCCGACAGCCGCGCCTTCCGCCCCGGCGACGTGCTCACCGTGGTGCTGCGCGAAACCACCCAGGCGAGCAAGCGCGCCAACACCAGCTACGGCAAGGACAGCAGCTTCTCGATCTCGCCGCTGAGCCTGGGCAACCGCACGCTGCGCACCGATGCCTCCGCCAGCGCCGAGCGCGAGTTCGACGGCTCCGCCACCAGCTCGCAGCAGAACACCCTGCAGGGCGCCATCACCGTGGTGGTGCACGAGGTACTGCCCAACGGCCTGCTGCGGGTAGAGGGCGAGAAGACCCTCTACCTCAACCAGGGCGAGGAATTCATCCGCCTCAGCGGCTATGTGCGCGCCAGCGACATCGACAGCGACAACAGCGTCTCCTCCCAGCGGGTGGCCAACGCCCGCATCGCTTATTCCGGCCGCGGCGCGCTGGCGGACGCCAACTCCGCCGGCTGGCTGACGCGGCTCTTCAACAGCCCCTGGATGCCCTTCTGAACCCCGAGGTTTCCATGCGCAAGCAACGCTTCATCCAACTCGCCGCCGGCCTCCTGCTCGCCGCCGCGCCCTTGCTGGTGCCGACCGCCGCCGAGGCCGCGCAGGCCCTGCGCAGCCTGGTCAACGTGGAAGGCGTGCGCGAGAACCAGCTCATCGGCTACGGCCTGGTGGTCGGCCTGCATGGCTCCGGCGACAGCACCCAGGTGAAGTTCGCCGGCCAGTCGGTGGACAACATGCTCAAGCAGTTCGGCGTGAAGCTGCCCACCGGCAGCAGCACCCGGCTGAAGAACGTCGCCACGGTGATGGTCAGCGCGGTGTTCCCGCCCGGCTACCGCAAGGGCCAGACCATAGACATCGCCGTGTCCTCGCTGGGCGACGCCAAGAGCCTGCGCGGCGGCACCCTGTTGCTGACGCCGCTGCGCGGTGCCGATGGCGAGGTGTATGCGCTGGCGCAGGGCAACCTGGTGGTCGCCGGTCTGTCCGCCCAGGGCGCCAGCGGTTCCAACGTCACGGTGAACACGCCTACCGCCGGCCGCGTGCCCAACGGCGCCACCGTGGAGCGCGAGATCGAGAGCGATTTCGACACCCGGCCCACGGTGCGCCTCAGCCTCAAGCGGCCGCACTTCCAGACCGCCACCAACATCGTGCAGACCATCAACCGCCGCTACGGCGAGATCGCCTCCACCCGCGACGCCACCAGCGTGGACGTGATGGCGCCGGAGAACCCCACCCAGCGGGTGGCCTTCGTCGCCTCGCTGGAAGGGCTGCAGGTGGACGTGGGCGAGGCCACGCCCAAGGTCATCTTCAACTCTCGCACCGGCACGGTGGTGATCGCCGAGGGCGTGCGGGTGAGGGCGGCCGCCATCTCCCACGGCGCGCTCAAGGTGGTGATCTCGGAGGCGCCGCAGGTGAGCCAGCCGGCGCCCTTCGGCCGTGGCGACACGGTGGTCACGCCGCAATCGCAGATCTCGGTGGAGCAGGACGCGCCGCGCATGTTCAAGTGGCCGGCCGGCGCGAGCCTGCAGAGCATCATCGACACGGTGAACAGCACCGGCGCCACGCCGGACGACGTCATGGCCATCCTGCAGGCGCTGGACCAGGCCGGCGCGATAGATGGCGAACTCATCGTCATCTGAGGACAGCACATGGAACTCGACACCCTAGGCAACAAGGCCGGCCTGCTTTCCACCGCCACCACCGAAGCCCCGGTGCTGGACCCGGCCTACCGCGCCAAGGCGGAAGACGCCGCCGAGCGCTTCGAGGGCTTCTTCATCGCCGAGATGATGCGCCAGATGCGCAAGGTGACCCGCGAGATGGCGGGCGAGGACAGCGTGTTCAGCAACCGCATCAACCAGGACATGCTGGACATGGCCGACGGCGTGGTGGCGGACGTGCTCGCAGGCCAGCGCGCCTTCGGCGTGGCGGACGCCATCCTGCGCCAGATACTGCCGGCCGAGCCGCAGCGGCTGGCGGCGACGAACACCGCGGCGCTCGCCGCCGCCACCGCATTTAACCCGGCGGCCGCGGCGGTCGCCCTGAATGAGCAGGAAGCGCCGGCGAACGCCAGCACGGCGCCCGCGCCCTGAACAGGAAGACCGCCATGAGCATGATCAACAACGCGCTGTCCGGCGCGCTCGCCGCCCAGGTCGGGCTCAACATGACCAGCCAGAACGCCGCCAACATGATGACGCCCGGCTACACCCGCCAGGGCGTGCTGCTGTCCTCGGTGCAGCCGCTGGCCGGCGGCGTGCTGGCGGCCGGCAACGGCGTCACCGTTTCCTCGCTGCTGCGGTTCAGCGACGGCTACAAAAGCGTGCAGATGTGGCAGGCGAACTCCTCGCTCGGCCAGTACAGCACCACCCAGCCCTATCTGACCCAGCTGGAACAGGTCATGGGCGACGACACCTCCAACCTCAACAGCGGCCTGGACGCCTTCTTCGCCGCGCTCAACGCCGCCAGCGTGGATCCGTCCTCCAGCCCGTTGCGCCAGCAGGTCATCAGCGCCGCCGACGCTGCGGCGCAGCGCTTCAACAGCATCAACCAGGTGCTGGTGAACCAGCGCCAGGCGGTGTTCCAGCAACGCGCCACCACGGTGTCGCTGATCAACGGCCTCAGCGCCGGCATCGCCGATCTGAACAAGCAGATCGCCGCCGCCCAGGCCACCGGCGGCAACACCTCCGGCCTGGTGGATGCGCGCGACCTGAAGATAGATGAGCTCTCCAAGCTGGTCGGCGTGCAGGTGGTGGACCAGGCCGACGGCACCCGCAGCATTTCCCTGCGCAGCGGCCAGCCGCTGGTGGTGGGTTCGCTGGCCGGCACCCTCGGCCTGGAAGGCAACCTCGATGGCTCGCAGACGCTGAAGCTCAGCTTCGCCCAGGAGTCCTTCGTGGTGAAGGGCGACAAACTCAGCGGCGAGTTGGGCGGCCTGAACGATTTCGAGAACACGGTGCTGGTGCCGCTGATGGAGTCCGTCACCGAAATGGCGAACCAGTTCAGCACCCGGGTGAACGACCTGCTGGCCGACGGCTATACGCCGGCCGGCGCCGCCGGCGGCCCGCTGTTCGAGTTCGACGCCACCAGCACTTCGTCCATCCTCAAGGTGAGCGACGGTTTCCTCGCCGCCGACCTGGCTTTCTCTTCCGACCCGGCGCTGCCGGGCGACAGCGGCAACCTGCTGAACCTCATCGGCATCCAGTCCAGCCAGGTCACGCTGAGTTCCATCGGCACCGTGTCCTTCTCCGACGCCGCCACCCAGCTGGTCGGCAAGCTGGCGATGGACAGCCAGCAGAACCAGACCTCCATGAGCACCGCCGAAACCGTGCGCAACCAGGCGGAGGAAAGCTGGAAATCCACCAGCGGGGTGAACGAGGACGAAGAAGCCATCAGCCTCATCCAGTTCCAGCAGATGTACCAGGCGAACATGAAAGTCATCGCCGTCGCCAACGAGCTGTTCGACAACACCCTGGCGGCCATGGGCTGAGGAGAAGGATGATGCGCATTGCCAGCACCCAGTACCACTCGACGATGAACACCGCGCTGCAGCTCGCCAACGTGCGGCTGGGCGAGATCATGCAGAAGATGGCCACCGGCCAGCGCCTGCTCAAGCCCTCGGACGATCCCATCGCCAACGTCCGCCTGTCCCGCCTCAGCCGCGAAGAGGCGGCGCTGGACCAGTACCGCGACAATATCGGCGCGCTGTCGTCCCGGCTGACGCTGAACGAGACTCACCTGGATGCCATCTCCAACGACATCCTGCAGGCCCACGACCTGATGGTGTGGGCGGCCGATGGCGCCAACACGCCGGACGACGTCGCCGCCATGGCCAGCTCGCTGAAGTCGCTGGCGGAGAGCATTTTCTACACCGCCAACACCAAGGACCAGGAAGGCCGTTACCTCTTCTCCGGCACGCTCACCGACACGCCCACCATCACCTACGACGACACCGCGCCGGTCGGCTCCCGCTACAGCTTCACCGGCAACACTGCCGAACAGCGGGTGATGGTGGGCAACGGCGTCACCCAGGCGGCCAACGTCACCGTCGCCGAACTGGCCGGCCTGCTGAACTCGATGGAAGGCACGGTGGAGGTGCTGAGCACCCCGGGCACCAGCGTGAACGACCCGGCGGTGCGGGCGCAGGTCACCGGCACGCTGGACCTGCTGGACGACACGCTGGACATCGTTTCCGCCACCATCTCCCGCCTAGGCGGCCAGCAGAACATCCTCGCCACGCTGGAGAACAACCACGCCAACGTCAGCCTCTCCAACCAGCAGGCGGCGCTGGACCTCGGCCAGCTGGACTACGGCGATGCGGCGGTCAAGCTCAACGGCTACACCGTCGCCCTGCAGGCCACGCAGAAAGCCTATGGCGCGGTCAGCCAGCTGTCCCTGTTCGACGTCCTCTGAAGCGAGGGCGGATAGACGATGCAGATTCCCGCGCTAGGCTCCGGCACCAGCACTTCCGGCCGCCGCCTCGCCTTTGGTGACGGTGGAGTCGGCCGCAGCACCGCGCCGGCGACTTCCGCCGGCCAGAAGGCGGCTTCGCTGCCCTCCACCCGCGGCGGCCTGCGCAACCTGGATTTCGAGCTGAACCGGCAGGTGGCCGGTGCCCAGCAGGCGCTGAACTTCCTCGATCAGGCCGGCAATCGCTTGCAGGCGCTCAAGAGCACGCTGAGCGGCAAGCTGGCGGAGAAGAGCGATGGCGGCGCCGGGCCCAGCGCCGCCGATGCCAGGCTCGCTGAGCAACTGCGCCAGTTCAGCGCCCTCTGGCGCAAGCGTGGCGCCGCTTCGGCCGGCACGCTGGATGGCCAGCTCCAGGTGGTGCAGGCCGGCAGCGCCCAGCAGCGCTTCCGTATCCGCGGCCTGGATGCCGACAGCCTGCGCAGCGGCGACAAGGAAACGCTGTCTTTCTCCGCCGCCGGCAAGCAGGTGAGCGTGGCGGTGGACCCGGCAGCCGGGGAAACCGCTGTGTTGCGCCGCTTGCAGAGCGCGCTGGCGCCCATCGGCATGGGCGTGGAGCGCAGCGGTGGCAGCCTGGTGTTCTCGGTCGCCGAGGGCGACTGGCCGGTGGTAAGGGACTCCCTGGCGGTGAAGGGCGGCGGCCAGCGCTTCCCCACCGGCCAGTTCAACAGGGTGCGTGCCGAAGCCGAGGCGGACGCCATCCAGCCCCAGTCCTGGCGCGCCGACGACACCGAGGCCGCCCGCCAGACCTTGCAGGAAGTGCTCGCCGCGCTGGACCTGATCCGCCAGGCCAGGAACACCATCAGCCGCGGCCTGGCCGAGGCGGACGCGCGCATGCAGCCGCGGCATAAGGTGGGGAGTGGCGCGGCGGAGGCAGACGAATCCGACTGGGCGGCGTCCTTTGTCCAGCGTTTCGAGGCGATGGCGGAGAAGCCGGATTTCAACGTCTTCGCCGCCGTGGCGCCGGCGCTGACGGCGGTGAGCCGCGACCGGGTGATGGCCCTGCTGGGGATGGCCGCCTGAGCAGGATTGCGGCCGCGCTGCCCTCTGGCCCGCTGGAAACCGCGCGCTTCCCAGTGGAAGCTGGCGCGAGCAGCCGCCGGGCCGGGATCACGGCAGGCCGCCACGGCAGGCCATGCAGGGCGGTGGCAAAGCGAAGGCTGCTGCACGGCGAGCGGTCTGCCCGCCTGCCTGCGTCCGGCGGGGGTGAGCCAGACCGATGTCTTTCCTGACCCTGGGAAAGAAGAACGGCCCACCGCCAGGCGTGACGGTGGGCCGTTCTTCTTCCTGAACTTACATGCCCAGCGACTTCAGCAGCTCGTCCTGTTCGTCCTGGCTGATGGCGCTGGTCGCCGGGCCGGAAGGCGCGGTTTCCTGGCCGGCGGACTCCAGCAGTGCGTCCGGGTCCGGCTCTTCGGCGGCGGCGAATTCGTTCAGCTGGATGAACTCGGTGCGGTCTATCGCCAGCTCCAGGTAAAAGATGTTGTTGCGGCCGGTGTAGAAGGTGACCCGGCGTGCTTCCGGCTGGTCCAGGTGGGTATCCACGCTGAGGATCACCTGCTTGGTCAGCGCCAGCATCTTCGGCTGGTTCTGGGTGATGTGGGTCTGCAGCTCGCGCGATACCTTGCCGGTGAAGTCGCCGACGATCTGGTTCATCAGCTCGCCCATCACATTGCCGACCTCGTCCGAGGTGAAGGCGCTCGCCAGCTCCTCCTTCGCCATCCCCATGTTCAGCATGTAGCGCTCGTACAGCTCCATCGCCGCATGGGCGGAGAAGTTGATGACCACCAGGCCGGAGAAGCCGCCATCGAACAGCACGAAGCAGCCGATGTCCGGCTTCAGGCAGGTCTTGCTGATGCGCTGGACCATATTGGCGTAGCGGACCTGGCTCTCCGTCGCCACCGTCAGCACCTTGGTCACCGAATCGCATAGGCTGCGAAGGATGTCGTCCGTGCCGAAAACCACCGGATATTCCTGCGTGCTCATTGTTCCGCCATGCCATGGTTGTGGGAAGCGCTAGGTATATCACAGCTTCTCACGGCGCTAGCGGCAAGCTGGAACGAGGCGTGAGAAATCCGTGCATCGGCTGCTTTCGCCGGTGGCGGCGCGGCGGGAACAGAGCGCTTGCGCCGGACTCGCCCGGCGGGGCAGGGCGCCAGTTCATCGCATCGCTTCGCCGTCGTGAGGGGCGCAGGGGGCGCCAGCGCGGGCAGCGTCGCCAATGGCTCCTGCCGAGCGGAAATCAGGCCAGCGGCTGAATGAAGCGGGCCAGCGTCTCCACCACCGCCGCCTCGTTCTCGCGGTGGGGGAAATGGCCGGTGCCGGGCTGGATTTCCAGCTGCACCGGCCCAGCCACCCGTTCTGCGATCAGGCGGGCATGCGCGGCGGAGCCGTATTCGTCCTCCACGCCATGGATGACCAGCGTCGGGCATTTCACCTGCGGCAGCACCGCTTCATGCGACCAGGCCGAGAAGGCGGGGTGGAGCCAGGAGCCGGTCCAGGCGTCCAGCACCCACTGCGCCTTGTCGCCGTGGTACTTGCGCAGGCGCTCCAACTGCTTCGGATCCTCGAACAGCGTTTTGGCGGCGCTGATTCCCTGCAGGGTCAGGTCTTCGACGAAGACCTGGGCTGCCAGCGTGAGCAGGGCCACGCAATGGGTGCCGAAGCGGGCGGCGCAGTTGATTGCCATGCAGCCGCCGACGCTGTGGCCGAGCAGGATGAAGCGCTCCAGGCCCAGCTGCGACCTGAGGGCGTCGAAATCGCCTTCGGCCTCGGCGTTGATGAAGTCCAGGCCCAGCTTGCCCGGATGCGCCGCCGATTCGCCGAAGCCCAGCCGGTCGTACGCCACTACCTGCCGGCCGGTCGCCCGTGCGAGGGCCTCCGGCAAGCCGCGCCACAACTGCACGCAGCCGAGGGAGTCGTGCAGCAGGATGATGGGCGCCTTCCTGACTGACGCTTCGGGCGACCATGTACGGACAAAGAGGCGGCCCTTGGGGCCTTCGATCAGGGTGTCGGTGTGCGTCATCGTCGATTTTCTGAAGTGGGCTGCCGGCTGTGGGCTGGTCTTGGTTTGTTTCTCTGTGCTTGGCTAGGGCGGGCCCGGCTGAAGGTCCGGCCTTTCCTCGTGCTCGGGGGAACCGGCGTTCCGCGCCTCAAGGGCGGGGCGGCATTGCGGTCGGAGCTGATTCTTGCATTGCGTTGACGTTAACGTCAATCAAGTGACAGGCTGGTGCTCGGGGCGGTGCGACGCTCTCGGTGGCATCCTTCGCCAGCTTGAGAAGCGATACGCAAGGTATGCGGGCGACGGCGGAGCTGCGCTCCGGGGGCTAGCTCCCAGCCCGGGGGTTCTGCCCCAGCGGGTGGCAGCCGTCTGGCAGGTCATGCATGGCTGCTCAGGGTGACGGCTTTTGGCGGCCATCGCCGGCCGTTGCAGGCGTGTGTTGAAGGAACGCCGGCGGCTTCCCTCCACCCTCAGAGCTCGAAGACCTGGCCCTGCAGTGGCACGGCAGCTTCCCATCCGAGTTCGCGCTGAATGCGTTCGCGCAGCGCTTCGGAGGCCTCTGCTTCGCCGTGGACGATGAAGACACGCCTGGGCGGGCGCTGGAAGCCGGAAAGCCAGTGGAGCAGGCCGTCGCAGTCGGCATGGGCGGAGAGCATGGGCAACTCGGTCACCTCGGCGTTCACCGTGATCCACTGGCCGTAGGCTTTTACCTCGCGAGCGCCTTCGAGCAGTTTGCGCCCGCGGGTGCCGGCGGCCTGGAAGCCGGAGAACAGCAGGGTGCTGCGGTGATCCGGGCCGAAGGCTGCGATGTGGTGCAGTACCCGCCCGCCAGTCGCCATGCCGCTGGCGGCGATGATCACCTTGGGATAGCGGTTGGCTGACAGCGCCTTGGAGGCCTCCACGTCTCGCACGTAAGTTACCGCGGCGCACGCGGCTTCGTAGTCTGCGGCGGCGAGCTTGTGCTCGCCTTGGTGGCGGCGCATCAGTTCGGTGACGCTGGTGGCCATCGGGCTGTCGAGGTAGACCGGCACGTTCTGCAGGCGGCCTTGCCGGCGCAGCAGCCAGAGATCGTAGATCAACGACTGGGCACGCCCGACCGCGAACGCGGGGATGACCACCGTGCCGCCGCGCTGCACCGTGCGCTCCACCACTTTGCCGAGGGCCTCCACAGGATCGGTCGCGTCGTGGCGGCGGTTTCCGTAGGTGGATTCGATCACCACGTAGTCCGCATCCGCCACCTGCTCCGGCGCATGCATGATGGCGTCGTCCTCGCGGCCGAGATCCCCGGAGAAGACGATGCGTTGCCCGCCGATGTCGATCTGCGCGCTGGCCGCACCCAGGATATGGCCGGCGCGGCGGAACAACAGCTTCGCGCCGCCGGGCAGTTCAGTCTCACGATGCAGCGGTGTCGGCCGGAAACGCTCCAGCGCCTGCTCGGCGTCCGGCACGCGATACAGTGGCAGCGCTGGTTTGTGCTTGGAAAAGCCCTTGCGGTTGGCGAACTCGGCATCCTTCTCCTGCAGCCAGGCGCTGTCGAGCAGGATGAGTTCG
Source organism: Azoarcus sp. TTM-91 (assembly GCF_012911025.1). Taxonomy (GTDB): domain Bacteria; phylum Pseudomonadota; class Gammaproteobacteria; order Burkholderiales; family Rhodocyclaceae; genus Azoarcus. The sequence goes on from NZ_WUEI01000023.1 coordinate 48,152, forward strand.
GCAACGTCGCGGGTGGCCGGAGTGGCGAAGATCCTGCCGTGGAAGCCGTCCAGCACCAGCCGGGGCAAGTAGCCGCAGTGGTCCAGGTGGGCGTGGGTGAGCACTACCGCATCGATGTCACGCGGCGACAGCGGCAGGCGCTGCCAGTTGAGCTCGCGCAAGTTCTTCAGGCCCTGGAACAAACCGCAATCGACCAGGATGCGGGTGCCACCGCAGGTGAGCAGGTGCTTGGAGCCGGTGACGGTACCGGCGCCGCCAAGGCTGGTCAGTGTGAGCATTGGAATTTCCCTTTTGTTTTCTTTGTGGGAGGGCGGCCAGGCCGCCACGCGGATGTGGCTGATTGAGCCCGCACCGGGCGCCGAGTTCCTCTGCCGAGACGGGGAGGGGCGGTGGATTGCCGGCCACGCCGGGCAGGTTCGGCTGCACATTCTGCCTGCTTCTGGCTTGCCTCGATCCGGGCGGCTGCGCGCCAGGCCGCGCAGCCGAATTCATCTCTCCAACCGGACATCCCCTGGATGTGCACGGACAAAGAAAAAGGCCGGAACCTCGATTTCTCTCGGTGTCCCGGCCTTCATCGGACTGCGTTGGCAGTGGTACTGGTGGAGCCGGGGGGAATCGAACCCCCGTCCGCAAGCCCTCTACAGACAGCTCTACATACTTAGCCGACCTATTTGGATTTAACTCCTGGCTTAGCCGGTCAGCAGGCCGGCCAGAAGCGAGTTACCTTACCTTTAGCTGCGGGGCCAAGTAACCCGGCCCTGCTCGCGAGTCTCTGTAAATGACACTGCAGCGGCCCAGCTTACGCTGGAACCACCCGACCCAGAGACATGTCGGTGCAGCGCCCGCCGGGATTAAGCGGCGAGAGCGAAACGCTCGTCGTTGGCGTTTGTAGTTTCCCAGATGGATTTACGAGGTGACTGGTCCTCGGTATGCACTGCGCTGCTTCGCGACCCACGTCGAAGCCAGGTCGGCCCCAGTGATCGGTGATGCATTGGAACCTAGATGAGGCTAGGCATCCAGATTTCAAGAGGGCGAGTCTATCACGCCGAGGGCCAGGGTTTGAAGGAGCTGGAGAGGGCTGGCGACGATGGCGTCCGCCTCCCACTGCTCCACGGGGAGGGCCTCACCCAGGTAGCCGTAGGCGGCGGCGATTGCCGGCATGTCGGCAGCCCGCGCAGCCTGGATGTCCCGGAGGTCGTCGCCCACATAGACACTGCGTGACGGGGCGACGCCTGCCTGAGAGCAGGCAAGTAGCAGAGTGTCCGGGGCCGGCTTGGGGCTGGGAGCGGAATCGCCGCTGATGATGCAACTCGCGCGCGTGTCCAGCTGCAGCGCGGCCATTAGCGGAAGTGTGTAGCGCTGCCGCTTGTTGGTCACGATTCCCCACTTGATGCCATGGGCCTCCAGGCTCTGCAGAACCTTCTCCATGCCGTCGAAGAGCCGGGTCGATACGCAGAGTGCCTGCTCGTAATGTGCCAGGAAGCGCTTGGAGTAGTGCGCATGGGCGTCCGTGCCGGGCTCGATCGAGAACGCGGCGCGCAGCATGCCGGTAGCGCCGTGTGAGACGTGGGGGCGGAGCTTTGCCAGCGGCAAGGGCTCGCGCCCCTCTTCAACGAGCAGGCGATTGGTGGCGCTGGCGAGGTCGGGAGCGGTATCGGCCAGCGTGCCGTCCAGGTCGAAGAAAACGGCGTCAGGCGGGGCGACGAGCATGGATGAGGTAATTCACATCGGTATCGGTACCCAGGGAATATATCTTGGTGAGCGGGTTGTAGCTCATGCCGATGAGTTCCAGTGTACTCAGGCCGGCATTGCGGCAATGGCGGGCCAACTCGGACGGCTTGATGAATTTGGCGTACTCGTGCGTACCGCGCGGAAGCAGCTTCAGCACATACTCCGCGCCAACGATGGCAAACAGGTAGGCCTTGAGATTGCGGTTCAGGGTGGAGAAGAAAACGTCGCCCCCCGGTTTCACCATGCGTGCGCAGGCGGTAATCGTGCTGGCAGGGTCGGGAACGTGTTCCAGCATTTCCATGCAGGTCACCACATCGAAGGTCGCCGCGTGCTCCGCTGCGTAAGCCTCGGCGCTGCTCAATTGATAATCGACTTTCTGGCCACTTTCAAAAAGGTGCAGCTTGGCAACGCCCAGCGCTTTCTCCGACAGATCCAGACCGGTGACGTGAGCGCCGCGCGCAGCCATGCTCTCGGACAGGATGCCGCCTCCGCAACCGACATCCAGCACCTTCTTGCCGGACAGGGCGGCACAACTGTCGATCCAGTCCAGCCGCAGCGGGTTGATCTCGTGCAGTGGCTTGAACTCGGAAGTGGGGTCCCACCAGCGATGGGCGAGCTCGCTGAATTTCTGCAGTTCTGCCGGATCGGCGTTGGTTACGTTCATCTCACATCCTTGAGAAAGCATGGTGGTTCTGACTGAGGGGCCAACAGCGGCGTTCCAGTCGCAGAAATGAAAAAGCCCCGCCGAAGCAGGGCTTTTCGCAGTGAAGGCTTCGACTTACTTGGAGCCGATCACTTCCACTTCCACGCGACGATCCGGCTGCAGGCACTCGATCAGGGCCTTGCGGTTCTTCACGTTGTTGCACTGGGCGCCGGTAACCGGCTGCTTCTTGCCCTTGCCTTCGGTGTAGATGCGGTTGGCTTCCACACCCTTGCTGACCAGGTAGGTCTTCACGGCGGCAGCGCGGCGCTCGGACAGCTTCTGGTTGTAGGCGTCGGAGCCCAGGCGGTCGGTGTGGCCAACGGCCAGGATCACTTCCAGCTTGATGCCCTTGGCTTGAGAAGCCAGCTCGTCCAGCTTGCTGCGGCCTTCCGGCTTCAGGACGGCCTTGTCGAAATCGAACAGGGTGTCGGCGGACAGCTTGACCTTGTCGGCAACCAGAGCGGCACGGGGAGCGGCGGCAGGGGCAGCAGCCGGAGCGGCGGCGACCGGGGCCACGCAGCTTTCCTTCGGTACGATGTCGCTATCGCATTCGCAGCCGACCGGGAACTCGCCGGCTTTGGCAGTGCTGGCAGCCGCGGGGCTCCAGTAGCCGGTGCGCCAGCAGAGGCCGGTGCCGCTGCGAGCGACGGTGTTGCGGGCATCGATGGCGTACGGAATCTCGCCCTTGCCATCGACGACGACGTCCTTCGTCTGGGCGAAGGCAGCAGAAGCGGTCAGGCCGATCGAGGCGATGGCGGCCATCATGAGCATTTGTTTCTTGGTTTGTCTGATCATGGTTTCCTCTTTGAAGGGCGAGAGATCGGAAATGCCGCTGCAAAAACAAAAGAAAACAGCTTTATATGCCGTCTTCGCGTGGATTTGAACCAGTTTATCTAGTTCAACTAACGAGCTTAGTTTGCCATACCGCCGAGAGCCTGAGCAATTCAATGTCGCTTATTTGCAACAGCGCAGAGCCTTGATTCACGCGGGCTTCGCCGTCGATCCAGACATGCGAAACCTGTTCCCGGCCGGCGACATACACGAGGTGGGAAACCGGGTCGTAACAGGGGCGGGTGTTCAGGTCGTTGAGTACTACTGCACATAGATCGGCCTGCTTGCCCGGGAGCAGGGAACCGACGCGGTCCTCCAGCCCCAGGGCCCGTGCGCCATTCAAGGTCGCCATGCGCAAGGCCTGGTGGGCGGGTACGGCGGCGGCATCCTGGCTGCTGGCTTTGGCCAGCAGGGCGGCAAGGCGCATCTCCTGGAAGAGATCGAGCCGGTTGTTGCTGGCGGCCCCATCGGTGCCCAGTCCGACGTTGACGCCGGCTTCGACTAGCCGGGCCACCGGTGCGATGCCGCTTGCAAGTTTCAGATTGGAAGTCGGGCAGTGGGCAACATTGCAATGCAGTCTTGCGAGCCGGTCGATGTCGCTGTCGTCGAGATGCACGGAGTGGACGGCAGTGGTTTCAGGCCCGAGGACGCCCAGTTTTTCAAGCCGGGCCAGAGGGCGCAAACCATGGGCGACCAGGCTGTCGCTGACTTCGCCGGCTGTCTCCTGGACGTGAATGTGGATAGGCGCTTGCAGTTCGCCGGCGATGCTGCGGACCCTCTCCAGCGTGGTGTCGGCTACGGTGTAAGGAGCATGCGGGGCAAGGCTGAAGCTCAGTCTGGGATGGTTTCTCCAACGGTCACGCGCGGCGAGGCCTTTGCGCAGGTAGTCGTCGGCGTCACTGGCGTAAGGGGTGGGGAATTCCGTGATGGTCATGCCGATGACAGCCCGGAGCCCGATGGTGTCGAATGCCTCAGCCGCTGCATCCGGATAGAAGTACATGTCGTTGCAGGTGGTGACGCCGCCCTTGAGCATTTCGGCCGCGGCGAGAAGGGTGCCGTCGCGTACGAAGCCAGGCGAGATGTGCTTGTCTTCGGCCGGCCAGATGGCCTCCTGCAGCCAGCGCATCAGCGGGAGGTCGTCCGCGTAGCCGCGCAGCAGGTTCATTGCGGCATGGGTGTGAAGATTGACCAGGCCGGGAATCAGCACGTGATCGGGCAACTCCACCTCTTTGGTGGCCAGGTAGCGTTGCCTGGCCTGCTGCTGGGGTAGCAGCGCAAGGATGCGGCCGTCCTTGATGGCGATGCTGTGCTGCTCCAGCACCAGGTCTGCGGGTTCGACGGGCACGATCCAGCGGGCGTGGATGAGCAGGTCGGCGCGTTCGCTCAAGGCGGTCTCCGGGAGAAAAAATGGCGAAGGAGTGGGGCGGCGCTGCAAGGGTTCGATTTAAGCACAGGCAACGGCCCTGGCGTCGGCGCGCCGAGGGGAAATGGGCGATAGCTGCTGCTTCGTGACACAATTCACGATCCATTCAGTAGCAGGGCTCTAAGCCCTCTTGTGCCCATGGGCCAGATTCCGGAGAAGATCGGCAAGTACAGGATCGTGAGAGAGATCGGTCGCGGCGCGACGGCGACCGTCTATCTTGCCGAGAACCCCCACTATCCTGAGCCGGTTGCGGTGAAGCACATCCGCTTTGACGACAAGGTGAAGGATGAGGCGAAGTGGAACCGGCGTCTATTGAAGCTGCTGAAGGCCGAGAAGGCGGTGGCCTCGCGCCTGGATCATCCGAACATCATTCGTATCTTCGACGCGGTGGTTGAGCAGGACCAGGCTTACGTGGTGATGGAGTATTTCCCCGGCGAATCCATGGAGCGTTTCTGCTCCTTCGAGCGTTTGCTGCCCATTCACCGCACGATAGGCATCGTGTTCAAGTGCTGCATGGCGCTGGACCACGCGTATCGCCAGGGCATCGTCCATCGCGACATCAAGCCGGCAAACATCCTTGTAGACGATCAGGACAACGTCAAGATCACCGATTTCGGGCTGGCGCTGAACGTGAGCAAGAAGGTCGAGTCGGACTCCACCTTCATCATGGGCGTCGGCTCGCCGGCATACATGAGCCCGGAGCAGATCAAGGGCTATCCCTTGAACCAGAAGACGGATCTGTACTCCCTCGGCGTGGTGCTGTTCCATCTGTTGACCGGCCGGTTGCCTTTCCGGGCCTCGAATCCGGCGCAACTGGTGTACAAGATCGTCAATGCCGATCCCCCCTCGGTGTCGCAGCTCAATCCCGACGTGCCGGAGCAGATGGATGCTGTGATCCGCAAGGCGCTGGAGAAGGATCTCTATTCCCGCTACAAGAACGGCGCAGATTTCGCCAAGGATCTGGCCGCGGTGCGCTACAAGATTGTGGACGACTCCGAAGTGGTGCCCGATACCGGCCGCTTCTCCATGTTGCGCAAGATGGCCTTCTTCACCGAGTTCGAGGATGTGGAGTTGTGGGAAGTGCTGCGCATCTGCACTTGGCGCAGGGTGGGCGACAAGGTGGCCCTGATGCGCGAGGGCGATGCCGACCAGCGCTTCGGCATCCTGCTTGAAGGCAAGGTGGAGATTTCGGTCAAGGGCAAGCGGGTGATGGAGCTGGGGCCGGGCGAGTTGTTCGGCGAGAAGGCCTGGCTGGACCATGTGGAGCATCGCCACGGCGCGACGGTGGTTTCCCTCACGCCGCTGATCTATCTGGAAATCAATCCGGCCGCCCTGGCGCTGGCCAGCGATGAAGTGCTGGAGCTTTTCCGGCGCCAGATTGCAACCGTGGTGGTACGCAGGCTGGCCGAACTTGCGTCGGTAGTGGCGCAGGACGGGCCGGCAGCGGTTCGCAGCGACCTCACCGCCACCGGTGGGCTGGACCTGCAGCTCGTCGAAGACTGAGTTGCCGCCGGGCCGCCGGCGGTCAGACGCTCAGATCCACCTGGCTGACTGTTCCCACGCTGCCATCCTCACGGAGATAAACGCTGGTGCTGCGCATCTGACCCAGGGTTTCGTTCGATGCGTTCTTGAGTGCGAACGCGGTGTCCACCCGCCCGAGATAGAGCGCACCGACATTGGCCTCTGCAAGGGTTTGCAGGGTGCCGGCACCGGAAGCGCCCGGCGTCCATACCGTGAGCTTGGAGAAGATGGGATCGTTCTCGTCTATCCAGCCGTTGCCGTCAGCGTCGAATTCCGCCAGCTCGGCGAAGCCATCGCCGGTGCGTGCGCCGAACAGTTCGGTGCCGTCGTCGATGGCGCCGTTGCCATTGCGGTCGAATGCGAGCAGGCCTTTGCCGCCGGTGAGCGGTACCTCGTCCAGCGTGCCGTCGGCGTCCAGGTCGAAGGAAAAGCGCAGGTCGGAAAGCTGGGCGGAACTGCCGGCGAAATCCAGGATGAGCGGGTCTTTCAGGCGGGCTTCTCCAGCGCGGATGCTTACCGACATGGATTCGCTGTAGCTCCTGCTCATGCTCAGGGCGAGGTCGAAGGCGATCTCCTTGCCGTCCGTGGTGCGGACGACGCCAGAGGCGGCGAAGGAGGTGGCCTCGGACTCGCTGTAACGGGCCTCGAGGTCGTAAGTGAAGCCGCTGCGGACAGCGTCAGGTGGAGTGTTGTTGCCGTCGGTCGAAGGGGGGCGTTGTGTCGTGCCCAGTTCCGACAGCCGCAGGAGTTTCACCGGCTTGCCGGTGAAGTACTCGATGATCCTGATCATCAGCGAGACATGCGGATCCTGGGTGGCAGAGTCGCCATCCGCCACGGCTTCCGCCTGCTGGGCGCTGGCGGCAGCGTCGGAGATCGTTACCGTGGGTTTGCCAGGGGGGCGCCGATCGCCTTCGTCTTCTGTCCGTTGTACCCAGGCCTGCAGCCGCTGGGACAGCTCCACCCGGCGTGTCTCGGCGTGGCTGGATTGCAACTGCACTGAAGCGCTCTCGATCTTCATGGCCATTCTCCCGAATGAAAACACCCGGTGGCGATAACGGCTGTCCATGGCAAAACTTGAGCATCGGAGCGAGATCAGCGGTGAAGCCGGGAAGCCGGACTGCCCACGGCCTTGTTCACCAGCCAGGTCAGCAGGCTGTAGAGCAGGGCGCTCCAGAAGGCGGTACCGAATTCGGGCACATGCAGGCCGCCGATGAGGCTGGAGACAGCCCAGAACAGCAAAGCGTTGATGACCAGGGCGAAGAGGCCGAAGGTGAGCAGGGTGACGGGGAGCGTGATCAGGATGAGGATGGGGCGGATCAGCGCGTTGGCGAGGCCGAGCAGGATGGCGCCGACGAGCGCGGCGGCGTAGCTGTCCACCCCCAGGTCGGGGATGAGTTCCGGCAGGAGCAGCAGGGCGACCGCATTCAGCGCCCAGAGTGCAAGCAGCCTCACGTTCATCTTCCGGCAGGTACGGTATCCAGTGCCGCTGCATGACGGTGCTCGCCGCCATCCGCTGGCCACCAGCCGTCCAGATGCCGCAGCGCAAGTGCTTTCAACCCCTCGATCCAGTCGTCGCGCTCGTTCAGGCAATGGATGTAGTTGAACGCCTGGCCGCCGTTAGCGAGGAAGGCCTCGCGGCATTCCATCGCGATTTCCTCCAGAGTTTCCAGGCAGTCGGCGACGAAGCCCGGGCACATAACGTCCACCGAGCCCACGCCTTCGCGCGCCAGTTTCTCCAGCGTAGGCTGGGTGTAGGGCTGCAGCCATTCGGCTTTGCCGAAGCGGGACTGGAAGGTGACCTGCAGCCGTTCCGCCGGTAGCTCAAGCGCCTGGGCGAGTAGCCGGGCGGTCGCAAGGCACTCGCTCTGGTAAGGGTCGCCAAGGTTGATGCTGCGCTTGGGAATGCCATGGAAGCTCATGACCAGGCGGTCCGCCTGGCCGTTTTTCGCCCAGTGTTCCCGCACGCTGGCAGCCAGTGATGTGATGTAGGCCGGATCGGCATGAAAATCGCGGATAAAGCGGATCTCCGGCAGATTGCGCCAGTGCAGCAGGCTGCGGGCGACTTCGTCCATCACGCTGGCGGTGGTGCTGGCAGCGTACTGCGGGTACATGGGAACAATGAGAATCCGGCTATGGCGCTGCGCCTTCAGTGCGTTCAGCGTGTCCGGAATGGATGGCGCGCCGTAGCGCATTGCCCACACCACCTTCAGGGTGCCGTGGCCGGATGCGCCGAGGTAGCCAGCGAGCAGCTTGGCCTGGCGTTCGGTGTGGACCTTCAGCGGCGAACCTTCGTCCATCCAGATGGTGGCGTACTTGGCCGCGGACTTGGCGGGGCGGGTATTGAGGATGATGCCGTTGAGGATGGGCAGCCAGACCGCGCGTGGAATCTCCACCACTCTGGGGTCGGACAGAAACTGCTTCAGATAAGGTTTCAGGGCCGCGGCCGTGGGTGCGGTGGGCGTGCCGAGGTTCACCAGCACGATGGCCGGTGCAGGCTGCGATTGCGGCATGGGAGACGCGGGTTCGGACCAGTATCGGGCCATGGGCATGCTCTGACGGCGGGGTGGAATTGCGGAAGGGAGCGGGCTGGCGCCGGGACTCAGTGATTCGCCGATAGCGCGCTGGAGAGCAGGCGGGCAGTGATGTCCACAATGGGGATCACCCTGTCGTAGGCCATGCGGGTGGGGCCGATGACTCCGACCGATCCGACCACCCGACCGTCGGCCTCGTATGGCGCAGTGACGACGCTACAGCCGTCCAGCGGCGCCAGGCCGGATTCGCCGCCAATGAAGATCTGCACCCCCTGGGCGCGGTTGGAGAGGTCGAGCAACTGCATCAGTCCGGTTTTCTGCTCGAAGAGTTTGAAAAGCTCCCGCAGGCGGGACATGTTGGAGGAAAGGTCCTCGACGTCCAGCAGGTTGGTTTCGCCGGAAATGACATAGTTGGTCGCCGTCTCCTCGGCGGCCTCGCTGCCTGCTTCCACCGCGGCGGTCATCAGCTCGGTCATGTCGCTGCGAAGCTGCTTAAGCTCGTCCTGAACCCGCTGGCGGATTTCCTCAAAGGACAGGCCGGCGAAATGTTCGTTGAGGTAACTCGCGGCGTTGCTCAGCTCGCTGCTGGAGTAGGCGCGCCGGGTCAGCAGGATGCGATTCTGTACGTCGCCGGCTGTGGTGACGATGATCAGCAGGATGCGGGTTTCCGACAGGCTGATGAACTCGAGCTGGCGGATGCGTACCGCTTCCTTCCTTGGAGCGACGACTACGCCTGCGAACTGGGTCAGACCGGAGAGCAGCTGAGAGGCGGAGTTCAACAGCCGCTGCGGCTGATCCGGCATCAGTTGCCCCTTGAGGGCTTGCACCCGCGCGGTTTCCAGCGGCTGGACCGTGAGCAGCGAATCGACGAAGACGCGATAGCCCAGGGGGGTCGGAATGCGGCCGGCGGAGGTATGCGGACTGGCGATGAAGCCCATTTCCTCCAGGTCGCTCATGACGTTGCGGACCGTCGCAGGCGATAGCTCCAGCCCGGAGTAGCGAGACAGTGCGCGGGAGCCGACCGGCTGACCTTCCGCGATATAGCGTTCGATCAGGGTCTTCAGCAGGATTTGGGAGCGGGGGTCTAGCGGTGTCATGTCAGGGCTTGAATATAGCCGGCTTTCAGGGGCGTGGGTCAAGTGCTGCAGTGCATCCCCGCGCGCCATGCGCTTACGCGAATATGGTTTAATCGGCGCCCATGAGTGCGCACTTCCGCAATATTGCCCTGATCGGAAAATACCAGAGCCCCGACGTGGTGGAGTCCGTGCTGGAAATCGCTGTTTTCTTGCGCGAACGGGGTGTAAGCGTATCGATTGAACAAGGCACGGCGAGTTCCATCGGCGAGGCCGGCGGCTATCCCGTCGCAACCTACGACGAGATCGGCGCCCAGGCTGACCTGGCGGTGGTGGTCGGAGGCGACGGCACCATGCTCAATACCGCGCGTCGCCTGGCCGAGCATGCGGTTCCGCTGGCTGGGGTCAATCTCGGCCGGCTGGGTTTTCTGACCGATATCGCGCGCAAGGATGCGTTGCAGAAACTGGGTGAGATCCTGGACGGGCGTTACAGCGAGGAGTCCCGCTTCATGCTGGACGCCGAAGTGGTCCGCAACGGCCAGCGGGTTTTCCACACGCTGGCGCTGAACGATGTGGTGGTCAATAAGGGGGAGCTCGGCCGCATGATCGAATTCGAGCTATCGATAGATGGCGAATTCGTCTATACCCAGCGCTCCGACGGCATGATCGTTTCGACTCCCACCGGCTCCACTGCATACGCCCTGTCGGCGAACGGGCCGATCCTGCATCCGTCCGTCGGCGGCATCGCCATCGTTCCCCTCTGTCCGCACGCGCTCACTGCGCGTCCGGTCACGCTGCCGGACTCCTGCAGGGTGGAGATCGCGCTGCTGCCTCCACATGATGCCAGGGTGCATTTCGACGGCCAGACGCGTTTCGATGCGAGGGCGGGTGATTGCGTCCGCCTGACGCGTGCGCCTCTATCCGTGCGTTTCCTGCATCCGCAGGGTTACAGTTACTTCGCCATGCTGCGGGAAAAATTGCACTGGAGTGCAAGCCCGCGCCACAACTGACCGCTCGCGCTTCCCGCCAGCTCACTTACCGTTCAGCCCACACCAGACCATGCTGCGCCGCCTGACCATACGCGACTTTGTGATCGTCGACCGCCTGGAACTCGAATTTGCCGCGGGCTTCGGTGCCCTGACGGGAGAGACGGGCGCCGGCAAGTCCATCCTCCTGGATGCGCTTGGACTGGCGCTGGGCGGGCGCGGGGAAGGTTCTGTGGTCCGGGC
>NZ_WUEI01000240.1 GCF_012911025.1 Azoarcus sp. TTM-91
GCCATGGAGCGGGGGCGGGGAAGGGCATGGGGTCGTGGTTTGCTGACGGCGTATTCAGGCCTTCCCTGCGTGTGAGAGCGGGGCAAGCTCAACGTCATTTTCGTGTGCCTGTGGCGCTGCTCTGCCGGACTGCCGCCGGGCGCCGGAGAAGAGCCGGCGAGCGGAGGCGGACGTGTTGTTTCCGGCAGGAGCGGAGGTTTGCAAGTATAAGATTTACAAAGGTTTTGTAAAAGATTCAAAAAGCGGGAAGGGGCCGGATTTCGTACCGCAGGAGGGGGCCGCCGTGTACCATTGCCCAACCCTGTTGCCCCTCGAGCCAGGTCTGCGATGCCACCTGCTTTCGCCGGTGGCATTTCTCTACCCAGGGGCTTTGCATTCCCGCTCGCTGTCTGTTGCGGCCGAACCTGCACTGGCAGGTGTGTTCTGGAGACTATATGGATACCCCGAAAGGCACTGCCCTGATTGAAATCCTTTCGCGTCATCGCGATGCCTTGCTGACTGACTGGCTGAACCAGCACCTTTCCATTGCGCTGCGTCGGGGCCTGACGACTGAGGCCGAGATGCGGGAACAGTTCCGCAGCTTCCTCAACGTATTCACCGACGCCTTGCAGCGCACCGACATCCTGGATGCGAGCCGCCCCGAGTGGGAGCCGGTGCGCGCCTTCCTCGCCGAGATGTCCGCCCACCGCGCCCGCCAGGGCTATACCCCGGCGGAAACCGCCACCTTCGTCTTCTCGCTGAAGCAGCCGCTGTACGGCCGGCTGCGCAGCGAACTCGGCGACGACCCGGTGGCGCTCTCCGAAATCAGCTGGAATGTGAACCTGCTGCTGGATTCGCTCGGTCTCTTCACCACCGAAGTGTTCCAGCGCAGCCGCGAATCCATCATCGCCCGCCAGCAGGAAGAACTGCTGGAGCTCTCGACCCCGGTCGTGCAGCTGTGGGAGGGCATCCTGGCCCTGCCGCTCATCGGCACGCTGGATTCCGCCCGTACCCAGGTAGTGATGGAGAGCCTGCTGCAGAAGATCGTGGAGACCGGTGCCGGCATCGCCATCATCGACATCACCGGGGTGCCGACGGTGGACACGCTGGTGGCCCAGCATCTGCTGAAGACGGTGGCGGCGGCCCGGCTGATGGGGGCGGACTGCATCATCAGCGGCATTCGCCCGCAGATCGCGCAGACCATCGTCCATCTCGGTGTCGATCTCACCAACGTCACCACCAAATCCACGCTGGCGGATGCCTTCACCGTCGCGCTCCAGCGTACCGGCTCCAGCATCCTGGCGCCGTCCGCCACGGCCCAGGGGGCGTGATGGAGCGGATTCCTATCTTGAGAATGGGCAATTGCCTGATCGTTGCCATCCAGGTGGACATGCACGACAGGCTGGCGATTGCGTTGCAGGACGATCTCACCGGACGCATCGTCAAGGACAAGGCGAAGGGGGTGCTGATCGACATCTCCGCGCTCGACGTGGTGGATTCCTTCATCGGCCGCATGATCAGCAACACCGCGGCCATGGCCACCGTGCTGGATGCGGAAACGGTGGTGGTCGGAATGCAGCCTTCGGTTGCGATCACCCTGGTGGAGCTGGGTCTGACGCTGACCGGTGTCAGCACGGCGCTCAATGTCGAGAAAGGCATGGCGCTGCTGCAACAGCGCCGGCGCTGACCGCTGAAGGTATCCATCCATGATGCACGTTGGCGATGCAACAGAAACACTGGCGGCCGAGGTCGGCCTGCGTTCGGACGAGGAGATCGTCCGGCTGCGCCAGATCGTGCGCGATCATGCCATTGCGCAAGGCTTCTCGCTGGTGGACCAGACGAAGTTCGTCACCGCCGCGAGTGAGCTGGCACGCAATACGCTGCAATACGGCGGCGGGGGCGATGCCCGCCTGAGCAAGCTCACCAATGGCGTCCGGGTCGGCCTGCGGCTGCGCTTCGTGGACCAGGGGCCGGGCATCGCCGACATCGAACGCGCGCTGCGCGATGGCTTTACCAGCGGCGGCGGCCTGGGGCTGGGGC
>NZ_WUEI01000241.1 GCF_012911025.1 Azoarcus sp. TTM-91
GCCCTTACCGGCCGACGATCTCCAGGCCGTTATCCACCTCCCGCACGCCGGCTACCGCCATCGTCACCTGCTGGGCGCGGTGGCGTTGTTCTTCGCTGGCGACCACGCCGGCGAGCCGCACCTGGCCGTCCCGGGCGGCGACGGCGACATGGGCGTCGCGCAGGGCGGGGTCGCTGCGCAGGGCGGTCTTGATGTCCTGGCGCAGGCCGCGGTCGGGATCTTTATCGTTGGGCAGCTCGGCGTTTTCCACCGCGGCGGCGGCGAGGCTGGCGGATTGGGCGGGGTCGGTGCCGATGGAGAAGGCGAGGGCGGAGGTGGTGAGCACGGCGAGCACGGTCTGGCGGCTGATCATCTGGAACTCCTGCGACAGCGGTGGATTGCAGCGGCGCTTGGGCCGCGAGCAGCAGGCTTTGCAGGGGCTGTGCCAGGCGGGGAAAAGCCGGGCGGGATCAGGGGCTTGGCGCGGCCGGGTTGAGGTTGCGGTTGAAGAAGCGTGGGCGGGAAGGGCAAAACTGTCGGCCGCCGGCGACGGCTGCCTTCAGCTCGCCGCAGTGCTTTGAATCCGCAGGGTTTTCATTGTCGGGCCGGAGCGACGCCGCGCGGCTCGGCGCGGAACAGGTCGGGATTGAGGCCGTGGCGCTGCAGCAGGCGGTAGAACTCGGTGCGGTTGCGCTCGGCCAGGCGGGCGGCGTCGGAGACGTTGCCGTCGGTGAGCTTGAGCAGTTGCACCAGGTAGCCGCGCTCGAAACGCTGCTTGGCCTCGCTGTAGCTCAGCGCGTCCATCGGCCGCAGGCGCAGCGCGCGTTCGACCAGGGCGAGCGGAATCAGCGGCGTGGTGGCCAGTGCGCAGGCTTGCTCCACCACGTTCTGCAGCTGGCGCACATTGCCCGGCCAGGGCGCGCCGGCGAGGGCTTCCACCGCGTCCGGGGCGAAGCCGCGCAGGCGCTTGCCGTATTTGTGGGCGAGTACCCGCAGGAAGTGGTTGGCCAGCAGCGGGATGTCTTCCCGCCGCTCGGCCAGCGGCGGCAGGCCGAGGTTGACCACGTTGAGGCGGTAGTAGAGGTCTTCGCGGAACTGGCCCTCGGCCAGCGCGGCGTCGAGGTCGCGGTGGGTGGCGGAGAGGATGCGTACGTCGATGGCTTCTGAGCGGGTCGCCCCCACCGGCCGCACCGCGCGCTCCTGCAGTACCCGCAGCAGCTTTACCTGCAGCGCCAGCGGCATGTCGCCGATTTCGTCGAGGAACAGGGTGCCGCCGTCGGCCGCCTGCAGCAGGCCGCGGTGGGCGGTGGTGGCGCCGGTGAAGGCGCCGCGCACATGGCCGAAGAGTTCGGATTCCAGCAGTTGCTCCGGGATGGCACCGCAGTTGATGGCGACGAAGGGCGCCTCGGCGCGCGGGCTGGCGCGGTGGATGGCGCGGGCGAGCAGCTCCTTGCCGGTGCCGCTTTCACCGCGGATGAGCACGCTGGCGTCGGAGGCGGCCACCAGCCGGGCTTCGTCCAGCAGGGTGAGCATGCGCGCGCTGTGGGTGACGATTTCGCTGCGCCATTCTTCGTCGGCGGGGTGCTCGGCCGGGCCGGCGGGCGCGGCCAGGCGCAGGGCGCGGGCGATGCGTTCCAGCAACTCGCGGCTGTCGAAGGGTTTGGTGAGGTAGCCGGAGACGCCGCGGGAGGTGGCTTCCACCGCGTCCGGGATGGTGCCGTGGGCGGTCAGCAGGATCACCGGCAGCGCCGGGTAGAGGCTGCGGATTTCCTCGAACAGGGCGAGGCCGTCGCGGTCGGGCAGGCGCACGTCGCTCACCACCAGGTGGTAGCGCTCCACCGCCAGGCGGGAGAGGGCGGCGTCGGCGCTTTCGGCGGTGCCGACGCGGTAGCCGCTGGCTTCCAGGCGCATGGAGAGGAGGCGCAGCAGGTCGGTGTCGTCGTCCACCAGCAGCAGGCTGGCGCTGGCGTCAGTGGGGTGGTGCAGGGCTGTCGTCATGGCGTGATCCTGGCG
>NZ_WUEI01000242.1 GCF_012911025.1 Azoarcus sp. TTM-91
CAGATAGCGGCCCTGCTGGGCCAGGACGGCCTGACCAACGGCGCGATCTACGCGCTGCTGGCGCTGGCCTTGGTGCTGGTGTTCGCGGTGACGCGGGTGATCTTCATCCCGCAAGGGGAATTCGTCGCCTACGGCGCGCTGACGCTGGCGATGGTGCAGGCGGGCACGGTGCCGGCCACGGTGTGGCTGCTGCTGGGCATGGGCGTGTTCGCCGCCGGCCTGGAAGGGGCGGCCGCGCTGCGCCAGGGCCAGGGCGGCAAGCTGGTGCGCATCCTCGGCTGGAACCTCGCCTACCCGGTGGCGCTGGTGCTGCTGCTGGGGGCGCTGCCGCTGGCGACCCTGCCGATGCCCGCGCAGATCCTGCTCGCGCTCGCCATCGTCGTGCCCATGGGCCCCTTGATGTACCGGCTCGTCTACCAACCCATCGCTGCTGCCCCGGTGCTCATCCTGCTCATCGTCTCGGTCGCGGTGCACGTGGGCATGGTCGGGCTGGGCCTGCTCTTCTTCGGCGCCGAAGGCCAGCGCACCCCGCCCTTCTCGGACGCCCGCTTCGACCTGGGCTCCATGCCGGTGTCCGGCCAGACGATCTGGGTCATCGTCGCCTCGCTCGCCCTCATCATCATCCTGTACCAGTTCTTCGAACGCACCCTGTACGGCAAAGCCCTGCGCGCCACCGCCATCAACCGCAACGGCGCCCGGCTGATGGGCATCTCGCCGGCGCTGGCCGGGCGCCTCACCTTCCTGCTCGCCGCCTTCATCGGCGCGCTCTCGGGTGTGCTCATCGCCCCCATCACCACCATCTACTACGACACCGGCTTCCTCATCGGCCTCAAGGGCTTCGTCGGCGCCATCATCGGCGGCCTGGCGAGCTACCCGGTCGCCGCCGCCGGCGCCGTGCTCGTCGGCCTGCTCGAAGCCTTCTCCTCCTTCTGGGCCAGCGCCCACAAGGAAGTCATCGTCTTCACCCTCATCATCCCGGTGCTGCTGTGGCGCTCCTTGAAGAGCCACCACCTGGAGGAAGAAGAATGAGCCTGCGCAGCCGCCTCCAAGCCTTCCGCCGCGCCGGCGTGGTGCCCCAAGCGCCCGCGCTTGATCACGCCTCGCCCGCGCTTGATCACGCCTCGCCCGCGCTTGATCATGCCCCGCCCGCGCGGGACCCCAACGCGCTCAACCCCAAGGCCACAGCCCAGCCCAGCGACCGTGCCATGATCCCGCCCCGCCTCGTCCTCGCCGTCTTCCTCGCCCTGCTGGCCGTTGCCCCGCAGTTCCTCCCGCCCTTCTACGTCACCCTGCTCAACTACATCGGCCTCTACGCCCTGGTGGCCCTGGGCCTGGTGCTGCTGACCGGCGTGGGCGGCCTCACCAGCTTCGGCCAGGCCGCCTTCGTCGGCCTCGGGGCCTACACCACCGCCGTCCTCACCACCGCCACCGAACTGCCCGGCTGGCTCGCCTGGGCCGGCGGCTCGCCCTGGCTCGCCCTCGTCGTGGGCCTCGTCTTCACCGCGGTGGTCGCCCTGGTGCTGGGCTCGCTCACGCTCAAACTCTCCGGCCACTACCTGCCGCTGGGCACCATCGCCTGGGGCATCTCGCTCTACTTCCTGTTCGGCACCCTGGAGAGCCTGGGCGGGCACACCGGCTTGACCGGCATCCCCCCCATCACCCTCTTCGGCGTGGTGCTCGACGACGGCCCCAAGATCTACTACCTCATCTGGCTCTTCCTGCTCGCCGCCGTCTTCACCACCCAGAACCTGCTCGACTCGCGCGAAGGCCGCGCCATCCGCGCGTTGAAGGGCGGCATGGTCATGGCCGAAGCCATGGGGGTGAACACCTCGCGCTCGCGCATGATCATCTTCCTCATCGCAGCACTCCACGCCTGCGCCTCCGGCTGGCTCTACGCCCACATGCAGCGCTTCGTGAACCCCACCCCCTTCGGCCTGCACATCGGCATCGAATACCTCTTCATGGCGGTCGTCGGCGG
>NZ_WUEI01000243.1 GCF_012911025.1 Azoarcus sp. TTM-91
GCCCAAGCCCCCGTCACCCTCACCCCCGAAGAACGCCAGCCCTGCGAAGTGTGGACGCGCGTCATGGGCTACCACCGCCCGGTCGCCAGCTTCAACATCGGCAAGAAAGGCGAGCATGCCGAGCGCCGCTTCTTCTCCGAGCGCCACTGCGGCCAGCGGCGCTGACCCGACCCGCATGGAAACCCTGCGCATAGGCGGCCTGACCCCGCTCACCACGCTGGACTTCCCCGGCCGGCTGGCGGCGGTGGTGTTCTGCCAGGGCTGCCCCTGGCGCTGCGGCTACTGCCACAACCGCCACCTGATCCCGGTGGCCGCCCCCGCCGCCATGCGCTGGAACGAAGTGCTCGCCTTCCTGGAGCGCCGCCGCGGCCTGCTGGACGGCGTGGTGTTCTCCGGCGGCGAGCCCACGCTGCAGGCCGCCCTGCCCGAGGCACTGCGCCAAGTCCGCGCCCTGGGCTTCGAAACCGCGCTGCACACCGGCGGCATGTATCCCGAGCGCCTCGCCGGCGCGCTGCCGCTGCTCGACTGGGTGGGGCTGGACATCAAGGCGCCCGCACAGCGCTACCCGGCCATCACCGGTGCCAGCGGGAGTGCGGAGCGCGTCGCCCGCTCGCTGGACCTCCTGCTCGCCAGCGGCGTCGCCCACGAATGCCGCACCACCTGGCACCAGGGCCTGTTCAGCGAGGCGGAATTGCGGGAACTGGGCACTGACCTCAAGCGGCGCGGCGTACGGCAATGGCAGATCCAGGCCTGCCGGCCAGCGGCTTGACGTGGCCGGCAGGGCGCAAGGTCGTCCGCTCCCGGGGAGCGCAGTCACCCGCCACCGCCCGGCAGCAGGCCGGCGATGGTCGATACCTCGCCCGCGCAGC
Organism: Azoarcus sp. TTM-91; assembly: GCF_012911025.1. Lineage (GTDB taxonomy): Bacteria > Pseudomonadota > Gammaproteobacteria > Burkholderiales > Rhodocyclaceae > Azoarcus. Next base: position 870 of record NZ_WUEI01000243.1, read on the forward strand.
CTGCTGTGGCGGACACGGACCACACGCCGCCCGTACCGGAAGCGCCCGGGCACATCGACTCGACCTGGCAGCGCAGCACTCTCGTCGAGACGCCCATCGGGCACAAGCATGCACGGTCATCCCTCGGCAACGCTCGACGCCCCACTCATGCTTCCGCCAGCACTACCCCGGCCCTTACCGGCGGGGCGGGCCAGCGACTCATACGCTGGGCCGGATGATCCGGCGCAGCGGGCGTTACGGCGCACAAACTCCTCGGCAGCGTTCAACGCCCCTTCAGGGCCCGATCGTGGCCCCGGCCCGCGCTGGCGGGCAGGCCAGTGACTGCCGGCGCTCACCGGCATAGCCCTGCCATATGTGCTGCGCCTGCGCCCTGTCGCGCCGGGCAAGGGCCTCGCCCAGCGCGGTGGCGATGGCGGAGAACAGCGCGGCCTCCTTGCGCTGGTAGGCCGGGCCGCCGGCCAGCAGCAACTTTTCGCGCAACAGCATCACCAGTTCGCAGGCATGGCGGTTGCCGGCGGATTGCAGCAGAGCCTCGTGGGAGAGGGGTGCGGCGCCCTCCTTCTCCTTCAGCGCTGCTTCGTTCAACGCGAAGCCTTCCAGCACCTCGAGCACGTCCAGCAGCGCCGCCACATCCGCGCCGGAGAAGGCCGCCACGCAGCAGCCGCGGCGCGGCTCGATCTGCAGCAAGCCCTGATGCGCCAGCACCTTCAGCGCCTCCCGCACCGGCGTGCGGCTGACGCCATAGCCCTGCGCCAGCGTGGCCTCGTCCAGCGGGCAGCCGGGCGCCAGTTCGTGGGCGAGGATGCGCTCGCGCAGCGAGGCGGCGATGGCTTCGTAGAGCGCGTAGGGGCGCAACAGGGCTTCGTCCATTTCGGGGTTCTCCGTTTGCCGGCCTGGGGGTGGTGAATCGGGACCGGGCCCGTCAAAGTGTTTGCAGCAAGTTCGAGCAGATCGCCGCGCGGCGCCTCCCGCAGGCAACTACCGCCTCGCGGCTGGGTCCGCTCCCTCCCCCTCGCGGGGCTGGGGAGAGGGGGAGCGCCCGTCAGGGCGCCAAGCGGTCGTCTGAGCAC
>NZ_WUEI01000244.1 GCF_012911025.1 Azoarcus sp. TTM-91
GAGCGGGGGCTGGGGGAGAGGGGGCAGCGGTTCAGCACCGCCACGCCACCAGTCTTCCGCTTGGCTCTCTTGATATGTTTTATGACTATTCAATGTCATCCCTTCCCCAGGGAAAAAAGCTCTTCGAGAGGCCTGGCCATGCACCAGCGCCAATTCGCCAGACAACTGCGCCAGCACATGACCGATGCCGAGCGCCTGCTGTGGCGGCTCCTGCGGGCGCACCGTCTGGGCGGGCAGAAGTTCCGCCGCCAGCAGCCGCTCGGTCCCTATGTGGTGGACTTCCTGCACTTCGGCGCGCGGCTGGTCGTGGAGCTCGATGGCGGCCAGCACAACGGCAGCCACCACGACGAGCGGCGGGACGCCTGGCTGCGAGCGCAGGGATACACCGTGCTGCGTTTCTGGAATGACGACGTGCTGATCCGTGCCGACGACGTGATGAGCGCCATCTGGGCCGCGCTGGACGCGCCCCCGACCATGAGGACGAACTGAAATGACGCACCACCCGCCACAGATCCGGATTCCCGCCACCTACATGCGCGGTGGCACCAGCAAGGGCGTGTTCTTCCGCCTGCAGGACCTGCCGCCGGCCGCTCAACAGCCCGGCGCGGCGCGCGACCGGCTGCTGCTGCGGGTGATCGGCAGCCCCGACCCCTATGGCAAGCAGACCGACGGCATGGGCGGCGCCACCTCCAGCACCAGCAAGGCGGTGATCCTGGCCAGGAGCGCGCGGCCGGACCATGACGTGGACTACCTTTTCGGCCAGGTCGCCATCGACAGCGCCTTCGTCGACTGGTCCGGCAACTGCGGCAACCTGTCGGCGGCGGTCGGCTCCTTCGCGCTGGCCGGCGGGCTGGTGGATGCTGCCCGGGTGCCGCGCAACGGCGTCGCCACCGTGCGCATCTGGCAGATGAACATCGGCAAGACCATCGTCGCCCACGTGCCTATCAGCGACGGCCAGGTGCAGGAGACCGGCGATTTCGAGCTGGACGGGGTGACCTTCCCGGCGGCCGAGGTGCAGCTGGAATTCCTCGATCCGGCGGAGGAGGGTGAGGGCGGCGCCATGTTCCCCACTGGCCGGCTGGTGGACGACCTGGCAGTGCCCGGCGTCGGCGTGCTGCAGGCGACGCTGATCAATGCCGGCATCCCCACCATCTTCCTGAACGCCGCCGACCTCGGCTACACCGGCACCGAACTGCAGCCCGACATCAACGGCGACGCCAGGGCGCTGGCGATGTTCGAGGCCATACGCGCCCACGGCGCCGTCCGCATGGGCTTGATCCGCGACATCGCCGACGCCGCCGGCCGCCAGCACACGCCCAAGGTCGCCTTCGTCGCCCCGCCCAGGGATTACGTCGCCTCCAGCGGCAAACAGGTGCGCGCCGGCGACGTCGACCTGCTGGTGCGGGCGCTGTCCATGGGCAAGCTGCATCACGCCATGATGGGCACCGCCGCGGTCGCCATCGGCGCGGCCGCCGCCATCCCCGGCACGCTGGTGAATCTCGCCGCCGGCGGCGGAGCGCGCAGCGCCGTCCGCTTCGGCCACCCCTCCGGCACTTTGCGCGTCGGCGCGGAGGCGAGGCTGGAGGACGGGCAGTGGCGGATCACCAAGGCACTGATGAGCCGCTCGGCGCGGGTGCTGATGGAGGGCTGGGTGCGGGTGCCGGGGGATGCGTTTTGACGAGGCCGGGGCTGATGCGCCCGGAGGCGCTACCGCCCCGCACTGCGGCACCTCGGCGCGAATATTGAAGAGATAGGCCGAGGGCATCGCTGAGACACAAGCCGCGAACGCGGTGGAGCGCTGCCTGGATGAGCCGACGGCATGTCAGCGCGGGTCGCCAGACAAGTCGCCAGCGTGGCCGAGTGTCTGCGCAGGTTTTCCCCCTCCCCCTCGCGGGGAGGGCCGGGGG
>NZ_WUEI01000245.1 GCF_012911025.1 Azoarcus sp. TTM-91
CCGATTTCCGTTCCGAAGCCCAGCTTGGCCTGCCGCGCGCCCAGGCACTGCGCGACCGCCTGGAGCAGGCCCGCAGCCTGGCGGAGGCGGATCCGGTGTTCGCCCTGCGTCTGGAGCGGCTGCAGCGCTTCCGCAAGCTGCGTAGCGAGCGTGGGGCCTGGCGTGCGTGGCTGTTCGCTTTTCTGCATCTGCCCAGCTTGTACATGTTGATACCCAGCCTGTCTGCGCCTGTTCTGGGTTCCCTCGGGATCGGCAGGGAGGAGCACGCCGGTTTGCTGCGCATGGTGGAGAAGCTGGGTTTCCTGCGCCTGCTGCCCGTGGCTTTCCTGGGGGCGTATTGCCTTCCGTCCAACTGGAAGCAGGGCTCCACTACCTTCGCGGCCCTGGGGCTGGTATTCATGGCGATGTTGATGCTGCTGGCGATGATGGCCGGTACTGCGTTCTTGCGCCGGGCAGGATGGGGGCTGCTGCAGGCAGCCGCAAAGGTGGTGGATGTATCGACGAAGAGTGGCTATCGCTTCACGCTTTTCGCGAGTCTGGGAGGGCCTGTCATCTGCGGCGCGGTGCTGCTTGCGCGGGACCTCACGCCATCGCTGCCCGAGCCTTGGCAAGGCGGCGCATACAGCGTGCTGTATTCCTTGTTGTTTGTCGGCTCCGTGCTGGCTCTCCGCTTCGTCGGCAGCGCCGCGTCGACAGTCGGGTTGTGCTGGGGGCTTGCCGCTGTTGCCGCGGTCGATGCCACGTTCCAGCCGGAGCCGATGATGCAGGCGAGCTGGGTGTTGGTGGGGGCTGCACTGTGGATCAACCTCACCCTGTTCCTTTTGCATCGCTACCCGCAACAGGTGGAGACATGGGCGCTGGCCCCCTGGCGGGTGATGAGACCTTCCACGCCGATAGGCTGGCTGTTCGTCGTGATTGCAATCAAGTTCTATGTCGCGGTCATAGCGCTGCTGGTGGTGGCCTTGCTACCGGCGCTGGTTGTGACGACGGGGCGCAATCTGGGGACTGGTTTCGTGGTGTCTGCGCTAGCGCTGGCCGTTGCCTTTGCGGAAATGCTCGGGATGACGCCTATGCTGTATTTCCTGTGCTTCATCGGCACCTTGCGCGTGATGTGCCTTGCCCAAAGATGGGCGGATGCGCTGGCGGAGCGCCTTTACAACAGGCGGTGGCGGATGGCTGCGGCTTGATCGGGCGCTGAGAAGCGAGGGCGGTTGGTGCCGCGCTGGCAGGCGAGTGCGCTCGCTGGTCATCAAGAGAACGGGCGGCCCCGCATCGAGGCCGCCCGTTTTCGTTCCGTGTAGTCCGGGAGGGGCGGAGCGTTCCGCGCCTGGCTCAGCGGACCGGCAGGCCCGCCGTCCGCTCGAACCGGCGCGAGCAGACTATCCGCCCGCATCACTGCGCCTGACCTTCCCCCTTGCCCAGCAGCGTGATCAGCCCCTCGCCCAGCGTGCCGCGCCAGTGCAGGTAGTCGTGGCCGGCGGCGTATTCCTTGTAGCTCACCGGGTAGCCCTTGGCGCGCAGCACGTCGCGCATGTGGCGGCTGCTTTCCAGGATGCCGGTCTGGCCGGTACGGCTGGCTTCGAACAGGCCGGCTTCGATCAGGAAGGTGAGGGGCTTGCGCTCGGCGGCGGCGTACTGGCGCA
>NZ_WUEI01000246.1 GCF_012911025.1 Azoarcus sp. TTM-91
TCCTCATCCAGGACCCCGCCAGCGGCCGCCCCCAGATCCTCCCCGAAGCCGAATTCCTCGCCCGCTGGGACGGCACCCTCGTCCTGCTCGCCTCGCGTGCCTCGCTCGCCGCCGAACTCGCCCGCTTCGACTTCTCCTGGTTCATCCCCGCCATCGTCAAATACCGGCGGCTGCTCGGCGAAGTCCTGGTCGCCTCCTTCTTCCTCCAGCTCTTCGCCCTCGTCACCCCGCTCTTCTTCCAGGTGGTGATGGACAAAGTGCTGGTGCACAAGGGCTACGCCACCCTCACCGTGATCGGCATCGGCCTGATTGCCGTCAACCTCTTCGAAAGCCTGCTCTCGGCGCTGCGCACCTACCTCTTCGCCCACACCTCCAGCCGCATCGACGTCGAACTCGGCGCCCGCCTCTTCCGCCACCTCCTCAACCTGCCGCTCGCCTACTTCGAAGCCCGCCGGGTGGGCGACTCGGTGGCCCGCGTGCGCGAACTCGAGAACATCCGCCAGTTCCTCACCGGCCAGGCCCTCACCCTGGTGCTGGACCTCTTCTTCTCCATCGTCTTCATCGCCGTCATGGCCTGGTACTCGATCTGGCTCACCCTGGTCGTGCTCGCCACCCTGCCGATCTACGCCGCGCTCTCCATCGGCATCACCCCCATCCTGCGCGGCCGTCTCAACGAGAAATTCCAGCGCAGCGCCGACAACCAGGCCTTCCTCGTCGAATCCGTCTCCAACATCCACACCGTCAAGGCCATGGCGGTCGAACCCCAATTCACCCGCCACTGGGACAACCAGCTCGCCGGCTACGTCGCCGCCGGCTTCCGCGTCACCCGCCTGGGCGCCTGGGCCGCCGAGAGCGTCGGCCTCATCGGCAAGCTCACCACCGTCGCCATCCTCTGGCTGGGCGCCTACCAGGTCATCGACGGCGCCCTCACCGTCGGCGGCCTCATCGCCTTCAACATGCTCGCCGGCCGCGTCTCCCAGCCCATCATGCGGCTCGCCAACCTGTGGCAGGACTTCCAGCAGACCGGCATCTCCATGGCCCGCCTGGGCGACATCCTCAACACCCGCACCGAACTGCCCGCCAGCCGGGCGGCGCTGCTGGCCATGCAAGGGCGCATCGAATTCGAACAGGTGCGCTTCCGCTACCGCCCTGACGGCGCCGAAATCCTCAAGGGCGTCTCCTTCACCATCGCCGCGGGCGAAGTCATCGGCATCGTCGGCCGCTCCGGCTCCGGCAAGAGCACCCTCACCAAGCTCATCCAGCGCCTCTACGTTCCCGAGCGCGGCCGCGTACTCGTCGACGGCGTCGATCTCGCGCTCGCCGACCCGGTCTGGCTGCGCCGCCAGACCGGCGTTGTATTGCAGGAGAACATGCTCTTCGCCCGCTCCATCCGCGACAACATCGCCCTCACCGACCCCGGCGCCCCGCTCGAGAACGTCATCGCCGCCGCCAAACTCGCCGGCGCCCACGACTTCATCATGCAACTGCCCCAGGCCTACGACACCCCGGTGGGCGAACACGGCGCCACCCTCTCCGGCGGCCAGCGCCAGCGCATCGCCATCGCCCGGGCGCTGCTCACCGACCCGCGCATCCTCATCCTCGACGAAGCCACCAGCGCCCTCGACTACGAATCCGAACGCATCATCCAGGACAACATGCGCGACATCTGCCGCGGCCGCACCGTCATCATCATTGCCCACCGCCTCTCCGCGGTGAAAGACGCCAACCGCATCCTCGTCATGGATCACGGCGAACTCATCGAAGAAGGCCACCACGGCGAACTCAAGGAACGCCCCAACGGCACCTACGCCAAGCTCTACGCCCTGCAGCAGGCCTGAACCATGCGTGCCCAAGCCACCCTGGACC
>NZ_WUEI01000247.1 GCF_012911025.1 Azoarcus sp. TTM-91
GCGCAAAGGGTGGGCGTTGCCCGGCCGGCGGGGGCGATCCGCCTGCGGCTGGGGCGACGAAAACCGGTGCGTGCGACTGCCCTTCGACACGCTCAGGGCGAACGGTGTTGAGCGGTGGGCCACTGGCGGGGACGGTGTCAGGTGGACTTCATGGCCTGTGAAGCTTTGAGGCTCGTTGCGTTCAAGGCTGGCGGAGGCAGTGCAGCCCCGAGGTCCGCCGCGCCCGAGGTCAGCGTAGGTTGGGGAGTCCAGGCGGAGAGCAGCCGGATGGAAGTTGCGCACGCTCATGCTTCCTCCAGTTTGCGTTCCGCCGCGAGCAGGTGGCGTTCCACGCGCTCGCGGTAGTCGCCCGGCGCCTGCCACAGGCCGCGCTGCATGGCTTCCAGCAGGCGTTCGCAGATTTCGCGCAGGGCGTCGGGGTTGTGCTGCTGCAGGAAGGCGCGGGTGTCGGCGTCTTCCAGGCAGGCGTCGGCGACGCGTGCGTACTGGTCGTCGCGCACGACGCGGGCGGTGGCGTCGTAGGCGTAGAGGTAGTCCACCGTGGCGGCGATTTCGAACGCGCCCTTGTAGCCGTGGCGCTTCACGCCGGCGAGCCACTTGGGGTTGGTGACGCGGGCGCGCACCACCCGGCTGATCTCTTCTTCCAGCGTGCGCACCGCCGGCGCCTGCGGGTTGCTGTGGTCGCCGAACAGCACCGTGGGCTGGCGGCCGGCGAGGTGGCGCACGGCGGCGGTCATGCCGCCCTGGAACTGGTAGTAGTCGTCCGAATCCAGCAGGTCGTGCTCGCGGTTGTCCTGGTTGTGCATCACCAGTTCGATGCCGGCGAGGCGGCGGGCGAAGGTGTCGCGCGCTTCGCTGCCGTGGTCATCGGCGCCGTAGGCGTAGCCGCCCCAGTTGAGGTAGGCGGCGGCGAGGTCGGCGTCGCCTTCCCAGTTGCCGCTGTCGATGAGGCCTTGCAGGCCGGCACCGTAGGCGCCCGGCTTGGCGCCGAACACCCGGTGGCCGGCGCGGCGGCGGGCCTGTTCGGCGGGCAGACCTTCGGCCTGCAGCGCGGCGGCTTCGGCGGCGATGCGGGCGCGGATGGGATTCACCTCCGCCTCCTCGTCCAGTTCCGCCACCGCCTGCACCGCGGCATCGAACAGGCGGATGACGTTGGCGAAGGCGTCGCGGAAGAAGCCGGAGACGCGCAGGGTGACGTCGATGCGCGGACGGTCCAGCAGCGACATCGGCAGGATCTCGAAATCCGCCACCCGGTGGCTGCCGTCCGCCCACTTGGGGCGCACGCCGATGAGGGCGAAGGCCTGGGCGATGTCGTCGCCGCCGGTGCGCATGGTGGCGGTGCCCCATACCGACAGGCCGATGGCGCGCGGGTAGTCGCCGTGCTCCTGCAGGTAGCGTTCGATCATGCGTTCGGCCGAGCGCAGGCCCAGCGTCCAGCTGGTCTGGGTGGGGATGGCTCGGGTATCGACCGAGTAGAAGTTGCGGCCGGTGGGCAATACGTCCGGCCGGCCGCGCGACGGCGCGCCGCTGGGGCCGGGCGGGACGAAGCGGCCGGCGAGGCCACGCAGCAGTTGCTGCAGTTCCTGCGGGCCGCAGGCGTCCAGGCGGGGGCGCAGGTCGCCGTTGATGCGGGCGAGCACGGCGGTGCTGCGGGGCCAGCGGGACGTGGTGCTTTCATCGGCCGCGCGGCTGTCTCCCTGTTCGCTTGCGTCCTCGTCCTGACTCCCCTCTCCCCCTGTGGGAG
>NZ_WUEI01000248.1 GCF_012911025.1 Azoarcus sp. TTM-91
GGTGCCTCGCTGACCTGCGCCAGCGCGGCGCCGCCGCCGGCCAGCGCGAGGGCGGCCAGCAGCGCCGGGACGAGATTGCGCGGCAGCAGCAAGCGGAGCAGGGCGGTCCAGAGGGCAGCCGGATTGCCGCCGGAACGGTCTGGCCGCGCCAAGGCGAAAGCGCTGTCGAAGTTGTTCCGGCACGGCTGGGGAGCGTTAGGGACGGAAAGGGCACGGGAATATAGGCGCATGATTCGCATGGTTATTTTCCTGAGGGGCAGGACCGCCCGCGGTCGTGCCATGTTACGCAAAAAGCCGCAGTCCGCCGCCTGAGCAAGGCGGCGGCCGATACAATGGCGGCCATCATGAGTCAGCCCGCAGAACTGTTTTCCCGCGCCGCACCGCCGCGCAAGCCCGCTCCCTTCCTGCCCATGTCCCGCGCCGAAATGCAGGCGCTCGGCTGGAAGGAGTGCGACGTGGTGCTGGTGACCGGCGACGCCTACATCGACCATCCCAGCTTCGGCATGGCGCTGGTCGGCCGCCTGCTGGAGTCGCTCGGCCTGCGGGTGGGCATCATCAGCCAGCCGGACTGGACCTCGGCCGAGCCCTTTCGCGCCCTGGGCAAGCCGCGGCTGTACTTCGGCATCACCGCCGGCAACATGGATTCCATGGTCAACCGCTACACCTCCGACCGCAAGATCCGCTCCGACGACGCCTACACGCCGAACGCCGAAGCCAACAAGCGGCCGGACCGCGCCCTCACCGTCTACGCCCAGCGTGCCCGCGAGGCCTTCCCGGACGCCAACATCGTCATCGGCAGCATCGAAGCCTCGCTGCGCCGCATCGCCCATTACGACTACTGGTCGGACAAGGTGCGGCGCTCGGTGCTGCCGGACTCCAAGGCCGACATCCTGCTGTTCGGCAACGCCGAGCGCGCGCTGATCGACCTTACGCTGCGGCTGGCCGCCGGCGAGCCCATCGAGTCCATCCGCGACCTGCGCGGCACCGCCTTCATGGCGCGGCCGGGCTGGCTGCCGGAAGGCTGGAGCGAAGTGGATTCCCTCAGCCTGGACCGCCCCGGCCGCGTCGAGCCGCATGCCGATCCCTACGCGATGGAGCCGGCGCCGGCCGCCGCGCCCGCCGCCGACGGCGCCCAGCCGGTGCGCATCGTGCCGGCGGCCGAACGCGTCGCCGCCCGCCGCGCCGAGCGCGGCCGCACGGTGGTGCGCCTGCCGGCCTACGAGGCGGTGAAGGACGACCCGGTGCTGTACGCCCACGCCTCCCGCGTCTTCCACCTGGAATCCAACCCCGGCAACGCCCGCGCGCTGGTGCAGCGCCACGGCGAGGGGCCGGGGGCGCGCGAGGTGTGGCTGAACCCGCCGCCGATTCCGCTCAGCACGCCGGAGATGGACTTCGTCTATGGCCTGCCCTACGCGCGGGCGCCGCACCCCGTCTACGGCGGCGCGCGCATCCCGGCCTGGGACAT
>NZ_WUEI01000249.1 GCF_012911025.1 Azoarcus sp. TTM-91
CGACGAATTCCCCTTGCGGGATGAAGATCACCCGCGTCACCGCGAACACCAGCACCAAGGCCAGCGCCAGCAGCGCGTAGATCGCGCCGTTGGTCAGGCCGTCCTGGCCCAGCAGGGCCGCTATCTGTAGATCCATGACGAACCCCTCCACGCCGCCGGCTCAAGGCCGTCGCCGTGGTCTCCTCGTATTCTTCTCTGCGTGGGATCGGCGGCCGGTGGCTGTCTGCGCAGCCGCCGGCCGTCTACTTCTTATGGGTGCTGCCCGGGCTGCCTGCTTACTTGACCAGCTTCCAGGCACCGCCCTGGATCTGCACCATGACGCGGGCGCGCTGGTCGAAACCGAGGTGGTCGTTCGGGCTCATGTTGAACACGCCGTGGGCGCCCGGCACTTCCTTGACGTTCTCCAGCGCATCGCGCAGGGCGGCGCGGAATTCGGGCGTGCCCGGCTTGGCCTTCTTCAGCGCTTCCGGCACCGCGGCGGTCATCAGCACGCCGGCGTCCCAGGCGTGGGCACCAAAGGTGGAAACGCTGCCCTTGCCGTGGGCGGCTTCGTACTTGGTGATGTAGGCCAGGGCCGACTTCTTCACCGGGTTGTCGTCCGGCAACTGGTCGGCGACCAGCACCGGGCCGGCCGGCAGGAAGGTGCCTTCGCAGTCCTTGCCACAGACGCGCAGGAAGTCGTTGTTGGCGACGCCGTGGGTCTGGTAGTACTTGCCGGCGTAACCACGCTCCTTCAGCGTCTTCTGCGGCAGCGCGGCGGGCGTGCCGGAGCCGGCGACCAGCACCGCGTCGGCCTTGGAGGCGATGATCTTCAGCGCCTGGCCGGTCACCGAAGTGTCGGTGCGGTTGAAGCGCTCGTTGGCCACGATCTGCAGCTTGCGCGCTTCGGCCACCGACTTGAACTGCTCGTACCAGCCTTCGCCGTAGGCGTCGGCGAAGCCGATGAAGGCCACGGTCTTCACGCCGTTGTTGGTCATGTGCTCGACGATGGCGGTGGCCATCTGGGCATCGTTTTGCGGCGTCTTGAACACCCAGCGCTTCTTGTCGTCCATCGGCTCGATGATGCGGGCCGAAGCGGCCAGCGAAATCATCGGCGTGGTGGCTTCGGCGGCAACGTCGATCATGGCCAGCGAGTTGGGAGTCACGGTGGAGCCCAGCACCAGGTCGACCTTGTCCTCGGACAGCAGCTTGCGGATGTTCTTGACGGCGGTGGTGGTGTCGGAGCCATCGTCGAGGACGATGTAGTTGACTTTCTGCCCGCCCAGCGTGGTCGGCATCAGGCCGATGGTGTTCTTTTCCGGAATGCCGAGCGAGGCGGCGGGGCCGGTGGCCGAGACCACGACGCCGACGTTGATGTCGGCCTGGGCGGCCGCGGCGAAGGCGAGGCCGATGGCGGCCAGCAAGGTGTGCTTGAGCTTCATGGTGTCTCCTCCTCGTGGTTTTAGGTATGGGTAGCCGGGGTCGAGGAAATCCGGCTACCTTGGAACAAAAATTATCACACTCCTAACGCATTCGAAAATATCTAATTCTTTGGTTCTAAACTTTCTTAGATTTTTTCGATGACCAGTGCGATGCCCTGCCCCACGCCGATGCACATGGTGCACAGCGCATAGCGGCCGCCGGTCGCCTCCAGCTGGCGCATCGCGGTGAGCACCAGGCGGGCGCCGGAGGCGCCCAGCGGGTGGCCCAGCGAGA
>NZ_WUEI01000024.1 GCF_012911025.1 Azoarcus sp. TTM-91
GCGCCTTGCTGCATCTGCAGCACTACGCCCAGGCTCTGGTATTTCTTCAGTACGTCCGGAACCACCGGCAGGCGGCGTTCGCCTGCGAGCGTCTCCGACGCGACTCCTAGCAACAATGGCATCGAGGAGGCCCTCCAAAACTCAATAAAAACAAGGAAGAAGTTTTACGAAATGGCTGGGCAGAAGCCGATGTGCTCCTGCAGCAAATTCGAAGGGCCGGCCAAATTACCATCTTTGATCTGGGGCTTTCGGCTGTGTTTACCCTAATCCAGCCGGGAGCCCCGGCGGGCAGGCGCCTTCCTCCCGGGCGCCAGCTCAGGGAGCCGCAGAAGGGAAGATGAATGCCGCTGGGCGGTGAAATGACGCAGGCCGGCCCTGGAGAGGGCCGGCCTGCGAGGGCAGCGCAGCAGCTGACGCCCGGGGGCGTCTCAGGCGAGCGGGCTCAGATCTGGCGCACCTTGATGTTGAGCGTCTGGATGCGATAGGCGATCTGGCGCGGCGTCATGCCCAGCAGGCGCGCGGCCTTGGCCTGCACCCAGCCGGCCTGCTCCAGCGCGGCGATGACGCGCTCACGCTCGTCCAGGCCGGGGTCGTCCAGGTCCACCGTGCCGCCGCCGCCGCGCAGCGGCGAAACCCGTTCCTCGATGCCGGAGATGAGGATGAGGTCGCGATCTATGGTGCCGTCCTCGCTCATCACCGCGGCGCGCTCTATGCAGTTTTCCAGTTCGCGCACATTGCCCGGCCAGGCGTGGTGCAGCAGGATGCGCAGGGCGCTGTCGGTGATGGTCAACGGTCTGCCCTGCATCTGCGCCACCTTGTCCACCAGGAAGCGGGCGATTTCGGGAATGTCCTCCACCCGCTCGCGCAGCGCCGGCAGCATGATGGGCATGACGTTGAGGCGGTAATACAGATCCTCGCGGAACTTGCCGGCCTCCACCTCCAGTTCGAGGTCGCGGTTGGTGGCGGCAATCACCCGCACATCCACCTTCAGCGTGCGCGCGCCGCCCACCCGCTCCAGTTCCCCCTCCTGCAATACCCGCAGCAGCTTGGCCTGGAAGGAGGGCGAGATCTCGCCGATTTCGTCCAGGAACAGGGTGCCGGAATCCGCCATCTCGAAGCGGCCCTTGCGCTGGGTGAGCGCGCCGGTGAAGGCGCCCTTCTCATGGCCGAACAGCTCGGATTCGAGCAGGTTCTCCGGCAGCGCCGCACAGTTGAGCTTGACGAAGGGGCCGGCCGCACGCGGCGAGTTGTAGTGGATGGCCTGGGCGATCAGCTCCTTGCCGGTGCCGGTCTCGCCGCGCACCAGCACGGTGGTGTTCCACTTCGCCACCTGGCGCACCTGCTCGAACACCTGGCGCATGCGTACCGTGTGGCCGACGATGTTGTCGAAGCCGAAGCGGTTGCGCACGGTGCGGCGGAGGTTGTCGCGTTCTTCTGCAATATCGCGGCGTTCTTGCCGCACCTGACAGGAGAGCCTGACGGTCTGGCCAACCAGGTTGGCCACCATCTCGGCGAAGTGGGCGTCGTCCTCCAGGCGGTCGCGCGCCGCCTGCGGCGGCTGCAGCGCCAGCACGCCCACGGTTTCGTGGCCGGCGCGTATGGGCACGCCGATGAAGGGCGCCTCGCCATCGAACAGGCCACGCCGCGACAGGTAGTTGCTGTCATCGGCCAAGCGCTCCAGCAGCAGCGGACGGGAGCGCTGCAACACGCTGCCAATCACGCCTTCACCAGCACGCCAGCGGATGTCCGGGTTGAGAGGCGCGTCGACTCCGTGCAGCGCCGAGATCGCCATCGATTCGCCGTCGGCTTCCGAGAGGGTGACCAGGGCGCGGTTGAAGCCGCACTCCTCATCCAGCACCCTCAGCACTTCGGACAGCGTCTCGCGCAACTCCAGCGAGCGCGACAGCACCCGGCTGACGCGGTACAGCGCCTCCAGTGCCGACTCCAGCCAGGCCGCCCGCGTATCGGTTTGCTCGGGATGATCCTCAGTACTCATCCGTGGGCCTCCATCTCGGACGCGGACAGGCTGCGGCTGGGCGGGAAGCTGACCCGCAGGCGGCAGCCACCGGTGTGGTGGGGGTCGATCTCCAGCACGCCACGATGGCGGCTGACGATTTCCTGCGCCAGCGACAGGCCGACGCCGCGACCGGCCGCGCGCACCTGCTTGGTGGAGAAGAAGGGTTCGAACACCTTCAGCCGCAGCTCTTCCGGAATACCGGGGCCGGTATCCACCACCTCGACCTCGATCTGCCCGTCCTGCACCGAGGTGCCAAGGCTGATGGCGCGCTCGCTCCAGCCGCGCACGTTCATCGCCTCCACCGAGTTGGTCACCAGTTGGCGGAACAGGGTACGCAGCGCGGTGGGATCGCCCTGGATGGAGGGCAGCACATGCGCCGGGTGCCAGTCCACCGTGACGCCGGCCGACAGCAGGGCGTCGGTCTCCAGCATCAGCACGTCGCGCAGCACCTCGTTGAGGTTCACCGGGCCGGAGGGCGCCTCGGGCTCCGGCGGCATCGCCGCCTGCAGGGTGTCAATGGCGCGCTCGCCGGCGCGCTGGGCGTCGGCCAGGGCGCGCGCCAGCGGATCGCTGCCGCCGCTGCCGACGCGGCGGCGCTGCAGGTTGGCGGCGGCAGCGATCAGATTGACCGGCCCCTGCAACTGGAAGATCGCGCCCGACAATGCCTCCCGCAGGCTCTGGTTGAGTTCGCCCTCGGACAACATGGCGCGCATCGCGGCGAGGCGTAATGCCTCCTGCTGGCGCTTGGATGCACTGATATCGTGCATCACCAGCAGCAGGTAATCGGAACAACCACCGCCGTAGAAGGCGTCCGGGCTGGTATGGCGCTCCTCGAACCAGGACAGCGAACAGGAGTACCAGCGCGGCTCACCGCCAACGCGGTCGAAGCGCAGTTCGTGGTTGAGCAGCGCGCGGCGGTGGGCGTAGGCGTGGTCGAAGGCTTCGCCCAGGCTCTGGCGCAGCGCGTCCATCACCGCGTGCGCCGGCTCGTCCACCTTCATCTCGGCGACGATGCGCTTGTAGGCCGGGTTGTCCAGCACCACATGGCCTTCCACGTCCAGCAGCGCCACCGCCACCGGTGCTACCGAGATCACCGACTCGATGAGCTGCTTGTGGTTGGTGAGTTGCTGGGAGAGGCGGTGCTCCTCGGTGGCGTCCCAGTGCATGCCGAGGTAATTGAGGCGCTGGCCGTCTTCCTCTTCCGCATCCGGTGTCTTCAGCGGCGTCACCGTCAGTTCCGCGACATAAGGCGTACCGTCGCGCCGCCGGTTGAGCAGCCGGCCCGTCCAGGAGCCGCCAGCCTTCAGCGCGCTCCACAACTCCTGGTAGACCGCCTTGGGGGTGGATTTGTAGGAGAGCAGGGACTGCTTCTGCCCGACGACCTCCTCGGCGGCATAGCCGGTGATCGCACAGAAGGCCGGGTTCACATACAGGATCTTGGCGTTGGCATCGGTGATCGAAATGGCGATCGCCGATTGCTCGACCGCGTAATGGAATACCGCGTCGGCGAAAACGACCGGTATCTGGGCGGATGCGGACATGATGATCTCGTGCTATGCGGGCGCCCATTCCCTAGCAAGCGTTGTGCCAAACATGACAATCGGGCGCACCTTCCCGGTGCGCCGTCGCATCCCCCGCAATCGGGCCGGCGGATCACCCGTGTTCTCCGCCCGCCGTCGTGTAAACAGGGTGTAAACACTCGCAGGCTCGACATTTGTCGGCATTGCGACAATTCCGGAAAGGCTGACGCACTCGACACAGCCAAACACCCGCATCGCGCCGCAACAATACTTTCCAATCAGCAACTTGCAGCGCTTTCGGGGCGTGGCATGCGATCTGCAATGAGCGATTCCAATAGCTGGAAACGGCATTGGAGATAGCGAAATGAGCGAGTGGTTGATGCTGTTGCTGGGGACCGCCCTGGTCAACAACGTGGTGCTGGTGAAATTCCTGGGCCTCTGTCCCTTCATGGGCGTCTCCAAGAAGGTGGACAGCGCCATCGGCATGGGCCTGGCCACCACCTTCGTGCTGACGCTGGCCTGTGCGCTCACCTGGCTGCTGGAGCACCTGCTGCTGGTGCCCTACGACTTCGGCTACCTGCGCATCCTCGCCTTCATCCTGGTGATCGCCGCCACCGTGCAGTTCGTGGAAATGGTGATCAAGAAAAGTGCGCCCGACCTCTACAAGGTGCTGGGCATCTACCTGCCGCTGATCACCACCAACTGCGCGGTGCTGGGCATCGCGCTGCTCAACGCCGGCGAAGGCGCCGGCTTCGTGCGCAGCGTGCTCTACGGCTTCGGCTCCGCGCTCGGTTTCACCATGGTGATGATCCTCTTCGCCGGCCTGCGCGAGCGCCTGGCCCTCACCCGCGTGCCCGCCAGCTTCGCCGGCGCGCCCATCAGCTTCGTCACCGCCGGTCTGCTGTCGCTCGCCTTCATGGGCTTCGCCGGCCTGACCAACCACTGACCCGACAGGAAAGGAGAACCCCATGTTGATCGCGGTAACCAGCGTCGCCCTGATCGGGGCCTTCTGCGGCGTCGCCCTGGGCGTGGCCGCACGGCGCTTCTATGTCGAACCCGACAGCGTCGTCGCCGAAATCGAGGCCATGATGCCCGGCTCGCAATGCGGCCAGTGCGGCTTCCCCGGCTGCTCCGGCGCGGCCACCGCCATCGCCGCCGGCGAGGCGCCAGTCACCTGCTGCCCGCCGGGCGGCAAGGCCCTGGCCGAAGCGCTGGCGGCAAAGCTGGGCATCAGCATCGATACCTCCGGCATGGCGGAGAGCCTGCCGACCATCGCCGGCGTGCAGGAGGAGATCTGCATCGGCTGTACCAAGTGCTACAAGTCCTGCCCCACCGACGCCATCCTCGGCGCGGTGAAGCAGGTGCATTCGGTCATCCGTGATGCCTGCACCGGCTGCGCCAAGTGCGAGGGCGTCTGCCCCACCGGCGCCATCAGCCTTGCTCCCGTGCCCGTCACCCTGCAGAGCTGGGTCTGGCCCAAGCCCGCAACCGCCTGAGGAACTCACATCATGGGCTCGCCTGACCAGCTCCCCCTGTCCACCGCCTCCCGCCTGGGCCGCCTGCTGCGGCGCTGGGGCGTGCATCCCGACGGCCGCAAGCATCCGGCCGCCGGCACCGAAATCGCCGTGCTGCCGCTTCCGCCGCGGCTCACCCTGCCGTTGATGCAGCACATCGGCGCGCCGGCGCGGCCCATCGTCGCCGCTGGCGACCGCGTGCTGCGCGGCCAGATGATCGCCGAAGCCGCCGGCCCCATCTCGGCGCCCATCCACGCGCCGACCTCCGGCACCATCGCCGGCATCGCTGAAGTGCCTGTGCCTCATCCCTCCGGCCTCACCGGGCCAGCCATCCTGCTGGACGTGGATGGCAAGGACGAGGCGCTGGAAACCGAGGGCGCCGACCCATGGACGCTGGAGCCGGCCGAGATCGCCCGCCGCGTGTCCGCGGCCGGCATCGTCGGCATGGGCGGCGCCACCTTCCCCTCCGCAGTAAAGCTCGCGCTCGGACAGAAGAAGCCCATCCCCACGCTGATCCTGAACGGTGGCGAATGCGAACCCTACCTGTCCTGCGACGATCGCCTGATGCGCGAGCGGGCGGCGGAGGTGATCGACGGCGCCCGCATCATCCTGCGCGCCATCGGCGGTGAGCGCGTGCTGATCGGCGTGGAGAACAACAAGCCCGAAGCGATAGACGCCCTTGCGGCAGCCGCCGCGAGCCATGCAGAGGTGCAGGTGGTGGCCGTTCCCAGCCGCTATCCGATGGGTTCCGAGAAGCAGCTCATCAGCTGGCTGACAGGGCAGGAAGTGCCGGCGGACGGCCGTGCGGCGGATATCGGCGTGGTGGTCCACAACGTCGGCACCGCGGCGGCCATCCATCGCGCCCTGCGCTTCGGCGAGCCGCTCACCCGCCGCATCGTCACCGTTTCCGGCGGCGCCATCCGCACGCCGCGCAATCTAGAGGTGCGCATCGGCACGCCGCTGTCCGCGCTGGTGGACTTCTGCGGCGGCACCACCGCAGAGGTCGCCCGCTGGGTCATGGGCGGCCCGATGATGGGCCTGTCCGTGAGCAACCTGGCGGTGCCCATCATCAAGGGCAGCGGCGGCTTGCTGGCGCTGCGCGAGGAAGAAACCGCCGACGGCGCCGACGCAGGCCCCTGCATACGCTGCGCCTCGTGCGTCGGCGCCTGCCCCATCGGCCTGATGCCGCTGGACATGGCGGCGCTGATCCGCTCCGGCGACCTCAAGGCCTCGGTGGACATCGGCCTCAAGGACTGCATCGCCTGCGGTACCTGTTCCTATGTGTGCCCCTCCCACATTCCGCTGGTGCACTACTTCAACTACGCCAAGGGCGAACTGGCCAGCCAGGACAAAGGCAAGCTGCGCCAGGACGCGATCAAGCAGCTCGCCGACGAGCGCAGCGCACGCATGGAGCGCGAGGCGCGCGAGAAGGCCGAGGCCGCCGCCGCCCGCAAGGCCGAGCGCGAACGCGCCAAAGCCGAAGCCGCAGCCAAGGCGGCCGCCAAGAAGGCTGCGCAGGAAGCCGCCAAGCAAGAGGAAAGCACCACATGAACACCGTACTCTCGTCTCCCCACGCCGTCGGCGCCCGCTCCGTCGGCAACGTGATGGGGCTGGTCCTCATCGCGCTGGTGCCGGCCACGCTGGCTGGCTTCTGGCGCTTCGGCTGGCCTTCGGTCTACCTGTGGCTGGTCACCATCCTGGCCTGTGTGGCCACCGAAGTACTGTGCGTGCGGCTGCGCGGCCTCTCCGCCGGCAAGGCGGTGTTCGACGGCTCCGCCGTGCTTACCGGCTGGCTGCTGGCGATGTCGCTGCCGCCTTGGGCGCCGTGGTGGATAGGCGTGGTCGGCGGGGTCTTCGCGGTCGCCATCACCAAGCATCTCTTCGGCGGTCTGGGCCAGAACCTGTTCAACCCGGCGATGGCCGCGCGGGTGATGCTGCTGATCTCCTTCCCGGTGGAGATGACGCAGTGGCTGCTGCCCACGCCGGATGCGCTGCCCGGCGCACTGGACGCCCTTGCCATCACCTTCGGCGCCGGCGCGCCGGACGCCATGAGCAGCGCTTCCCTGCTCGGCCACATCAAGGCCGAAGCCACCAAGGGCGTGCTGCTGGACCAGTCCCTGCCCGGCCATTACTCCGCCACCGCCTTCGGCATCGGCGAACGCCAGGGCAGCCTGGGCGAAACCAGCGCGCTGCTGCTGCTCGCCGGCGGCATCTTCCTGGTGATCAAGGGCGTGATCGGGCTGCGCATCCCGCTGGCCTTCCTCGCCGGCGTCGTCGTGCCGGCAGCGATCGCCAGCGCGGTGGCGCCGGATCACTACCTGGGCCCGGTCGCCCACCTGCTGTCAGGCGGCGTGATGCTGGCCGCCTTCTTCATTGCCACCGACTATGTGACCTCGGCCAGCACGCCGCTGGGCCAGTGGATCTTCGGCCTGGGCTGTGGCCTGCTGACCTGGACCATCCGCACCTGGGGCGCATACCCGGAGGGCATCGCCTTCGCCATCATGCTGATGAACGCCACCGCGCCGCTGATCGACCAATACACCCGGCCGCGCATCTTCGGCCGCAAGCGTGACGGTCGCTCCCTGAACCCCGCCGAAACCGCCAAGGCCCGCGCCCGATGAACATCGCCAAACAATTCGACACGCTCTGGTACCAGGGCGCTTCGCTCGCCTTCGTGGCGATGGTCACCGGTGCCGCCCTGGCCATCGCTTCCCAGGCAACCGGCCCGCGCATCGCCGAAGCCCAGGCCCGCAAGACCCAGGCCGCGCTGGCGGAGGTGCTTCCCGGGAACAGTTTCGACAACGACCTGATGGCGGACACGATTGCCGTGAAGGACACCGACGGACGGACGGTCACCGTGTACCGCGCCCGCAAGGCCGGCGTGGTGACGGGCGTGGTGTTCGGCATGGAGAACAAGGGTTACTCCGGCACCATCAAGCTGGTGATGGGCGTGGACCGCGACGGCCGCCTCACCGGCGTGCGCGTCACCGGCCACACCGAAACCCCCGGCCTGGGCGACAAGATCGAGCTCGCCAAGAACCCCTGGGTGCTGTCCTTCGACGGCCGCTCGCTGGGCGATCCGGCCCCCGCCCGATGGGCGGTGAAGAAGGACGGCGGCATCTTCGACCAGTTCGCCGGCGCCACCATCACCCCGCGCGCGGTGGTGAACGCGGTGAAGCGTGGCCTCGACCTCTACGCCGCGCAGCAGGCCACCATGCTGGGCGAGCCTGCCGCCCCCGCCGCCCCCCAATCCTGAGCCATTCCGAGGTATCCACCATGAGCGAAGCCTGCGCCACCGCCGCCGCCGACAGCGCGCCGGCCACACCCACGCCCCCCGCCGGCCCCAGCTATGGGGCGCTGATGAAGGACGGGCTGTGGTCCAACAACCCGGTGCTGGCGCAGATGATAGGCCTGTGCCCGACGCTGGCTGTCACCGGCAACGCCACCAACGGCCTGGGCATGGGCCTGGCGACCACCGCCGTGCTGGTGCTGTCCAACATGCTGATCGCCTCGATCCGCAACCTGGTCAGCCCCAACGTCCGCATCCCGGTCTTCGTCGCCCTGATCGCCAGCCTGGTCACGCTGATCGACATGAGCATGAACGCCTGGATGTACGAGCTCTACCAGGTGCTGGGCCTGTTCATCGCGCTGATCGTGGTGAATTGCGCCATCCTCGGCCGCGCCGAAGCCTTCGCTTGCAAGAACCCGGTCAGCGCCTCCGCCATCGATGGCCTGGCCATGGGCCTGGGCTTCACCCTGACACTGGTGGTGCTGGGCGGCATCCGCGAAATCCTCGGCAGCGGCACCCTGTTCGCCGGCGCCAGCCAGATGTTCGGCCCGGCCTTCCATGTCCTGGAAGTCACGCTGATCCACGACTACAAGGGCTTCCTGATGATGATCCTGCCGCCGGGCGCCTTCTTCGTCATCGCCTTCCTGATCGCCGGCCACCGGGTGATCGAGCAACGTGCCGCCAAACGGGCCGCCGCCGCGCAGGCGCCGCTGCCCGACGGCGCCCACGCCTGAGGAGAAGCAGATGAGCACCATGCGTGTAGGCGTGGCTTACGCCGATGTCGCCCAGACCGTCTGGCTGCGGATAGACGTGCCGGAAAACGCCACCCTCAAGGAGGCGATCGAGCTCTCCGGCATCCTGCAGACCTTCCCCCAGATCGACCTGGAGAACCAGAAGGTCGGCATCTTCGGCAAGGTCAGCAAGCTGGATGCGCCGCTGCGCCCCGGCGACCGGGTCGAGATCTACCGCCCCATCACCTGCGATCCGACCAAGGTGCCGCGCCGCGGTGGCGCCGAGGACGACGAAGACGAGGATTGACCTCGTCGCGCCGGCGGGGCGCCCCCATGCCCCACCGGCGCCGCAGCCGCGGCTGCCCAGCCTTTCCGCTCGCCACCTCGATCGCGCTTTTCCCCCGTTCGCTGCCCAAGGCAGCGCCCCTCCCACTCGCTGACCTCACGGCATGACTCCAACGACGATCCAACTGGCGGGCGCCATCCTCTTCGCCATCGCCATCCTCCACACCTTCTCCACCAAGTTCTTCGAGCACCTCGCCCACACCCGGCCGGCCCATGCCGGCCTGTGGCACCTGCTGGGCGAGGTCGAGGCCGTATTCGGCTTCTGGGCCATCGTCCTGATCGTCTTCATCGGCGTCAGCGCCGGCAAGGACTCGGCGGTCGAATACCTGGACAGCCGCAACTACACCGAGCCGATGTTCGTGTTCGCCATCATGGTGGTGGCCGCCAGCAAGCCGGTGATGCAGTTCGCCTCCACGCTGGTGCGGATGATCGCGCGCTTCGTGCCGCTGCCGGAGTCGGTCGCGGTGTACTTCACCATCGTCGCGGTGGTGCCGCTGCTGGGCTCCTTCATCACCGAGCCGGCGGCGATGACGCTGGCGGCGCTGATGCTGCGCGAGCTTTACTACAGCCGCGGGCTCTCCCAGCGCCTCATGTACGTCACCCTGGGCACGCTGTTCGTCAATGTCTCCATCGGCGGCACACTGACGAGTTTCGCCGCGCCCCCCGTGCTGATGGTGGCCACCACCTGGAACTGGGACTCCTTCTACATGCTGGCGCACTTCGGCTGGAAGTCCGCCCTCGCCGTCATCATCAACGCTGCGGTGGCCACGCTGATCTTCCGCCGCGAGCTCCTGGCGCTGTCGCTGGATACCGCTTCGCAGCGCGGCGAGGTGCCGGCCGTGATGGTGGGCTGCCACCTCTTCCTGCTCTTCCTCATCGTCAGCTTCGCCCATCATCCGCCGGTCTTCCTCGGCGTCTTCCTGCTGTTCATGGGGCTGGCCACCGCCTACCCGCAGTTCCAGGAGCGCCTCATCCTGCGCGAAGGGCTGATGGTCGCCTTCTTCCTCGCCGGCCTGGTCGTGCTCGGCGGCCAGCAGGCCTGGTGGCTGCAGCCGGCGCTGGGCCGCATGGACGCCACCACCGTCTACTTCGGCGCAACCGCGCTGACCGCCATCACCGACAACGCGGCACTCACCTATCTCGCCTCGCTGGTCGAGGGCCTCACCGACGAATTCAAGTATGCGGTCGTGGCCGGCGCCGTCACCGGCGGTGGCCTCACGGTGATCGCCAACGCCCCCAACCCCGCCGGCATGTCCATCCTGCGCGGCCATTTCGACGAAGGCGCGGTCAATCCGCTCGGCCTGTTCGTGGCTGCGGTCCCGCCCACGCTGATGGCCATCCTCGCCTTCCAGCTGCTGTAACACCGGAGGCCGCCCGGCCTCCGCGGCGGTCCGCATTCCATCGCGGACCGCCATTGCCACGCCGCCGCTGCGGTAAGCTCTGCGCTTCCAGCGAGCCAGCCCACCCGCGTGGCAACAATCGATGCCTTCAGAATTCGACCTGATACGCCGCCATTTCACCCGCGCCGCGGTGCACACCGACCTCGCCGTCGGTGACGACGCCGCGCTGCTGCGACCCCGCGCCGGCATGCAGCTGGCGATATCCACCGACATGCTGGTGGCGGGCACCCACTTCTTCCCGGATACCGATGCCAACGCGCTCGGCTGGAAGACACTGGCGGTCAACGTCTCCGACCTCGCGGCCATGGGCGCCGAGCCGCGCTGGGCGACCCTGGCGCTGGCCCTGCCTGCGGCCGACGAAGACTGGCTGGCGGCCTTCGCCGACGGTTTCTTCGCCTGTGCGCTGCGCTACGGTGTGGACCTCGTCGGCGGCGACACTACCCGCGGCCCGTTGACGCTCAGCGTCACCATCGCCGGCGAGCTGCCCGCCGGCGAAGCCATCACCCGTGCCGGCGCAGCGCCGGGCGACGACATCTGGATCTCTGGCCAGCCCGGCCTCGCCGCCCTCGGCCTCGCCGAATTGCGCGGCCAGGTGTCGCTGCCCGGCAGCTGCCGCGACCGCTGCCTGAACGCGCTGCACCGGCCGGTGCCGCGCGTCGAACTCGGCCTGGCGCTGCGCGGCGTCGCCAGCGCGATGCTGGATGTGTCCGACGGCCTGCTGGGCGATCTCGGCCACATCCTGGAGCGCTCCGACGTCGGCGCCATCGTGGAACTGGACACCCTGCCGCTGCCACCGCTGACGCAGCATGGCGTCGACCCGGTGCTCGCCCGCCGCTGCCTGCTGGCTGGCGGCGACGACTATGAGTTGCTGTTCACCGCGCCGCCGGCGCAGCGCAGTGCCCTCGCTGCCGTGGCGGACCATCTCGCCCTGCCGCTCACCCGCATCGGAACGACAAGCGCCACGCCGGGCGAACTGCGGCTGCGCGAGAACGACGGCCGCCTCATCCCGCCGCTGCTCGGCGGCTACGATCACTTCGCCTGAGCCGGCCGCGCCCTCACCGCCCGCCGCCTCCCAGACAACAATTCCATCGCGAGTCCAGATGCGCCCAACCGTCCGCCTGCTGTTCAGTCACCCCGCCCACTTCATCTCGCTGGGCTTCGGCTCCGGCCTCGCCCCCAAGGCGCCCGGCACCTTCGGCACCCTGCTGGCCTGGCTGCTGTACCCGCTGCTGCGCACGCCGGTGTCGGAGTTCGTCTTCCTCGCCCTGCTCGCCAGCCTGTTCGTCGCCGGCATCATCGCCGCCGATCGCACCGGCCGCGCGCTGGGGGAGCCCGACCACGGCGCCATCGTCTGGGACGAGATGGTCGCCACCTGGCTGGTGCTGCTGTTCGCGCCCAAGACGCTGCTGTGGCAGGCGGTGGCGGTAGCCCTCTTCCGCTTCTTCGACATCGTCAAGCCACCACCCGTGCGCTGGGCGGACCGCAGCTTCAAGGGCGGCTTCGGCGTGATGCTGGACGACCTCTTCGCCGCCGGTTATACCGTGCTGGCGCTGGCGGTACTGGTGCATTTCTTCGGCTGAGAGGGAGAAGCGATGGACAAGGAACTGGAGGCCCTCTCCCGCAGCGTCGGCGAGGCGCTGGCGCGGCGCGGCTGGATGCTCGCCACCGCCGAATCCTGCACCGGCGGCTGGATCGCCGAAGCCGTCACCGCCACCGCCGGCAGCTCCGGCTGGTTCGACCGCGGCTTCGTCACCTATTCCAACGCCGCCAAGCAGGACATGCTGGGCGTCGCCGCCGCCACGCTGCAGGACAGCGGCGCGGTCAGCGAAGCCACCGTGCGGGAAATGGCCGCCGGCGCCCTACTCCGCAGCAGTGCCGCCGTCACCGTGGCGGTATCCGGCATCGCCGGTCCCGGCGGCGCCACGCCGGGCAAACCGGTGGGCACCGTCTGCCTCGCCTGGGCCTGTGCAGACGGCCGCCGCCACGCCGAAACCCGGCTGTTCGGCGGGGACCGCGAAGCGGTGCGGCGGAGCACCGTAATCCATGCGCTGCAAGAGGTAATCCGCCTCGCCCGGACTACGCCATAACGGCAACAACCCTGCAATCTCTGTGCCATAATCGCCGCTTCACTCAGGAAGGACAGCTCATGGACGACAACAAGGCCAAGGCGCTTGCCGCCGCGCTCTCGCAGATCGAGAAGCAGTTCGGCAAGGGCTCGATCATGCGGATGGGCGACGGCAACATCGAGAAGGACATCCAGACCGTCTCCACCGGCTCGCTGGGCCTCGACATCGCCCTCGGCCTCGGCGGCCTGCCGCGCGGCCGCGTGGTCGAAATCTACGGCCCGGAATCTTCCGGCAAGACCACGCTGACGCTGCAGGTCATCGCCGAAATGCAGAAGCTGGGCGGCACCGCCGCCTTCATTGATGCCGAGCACGCGCTGGACGTGGGCTACGCCGAAAAGCTGGGCGTAAACATCACCGACCTGCTGATCTCCCAACCCGACACCGGCGAGCAGGCTCTGGAAATCGCCGACATGCTGGTGCGCTCCGGCGGCGTGGACATCGTCGTCATCGACTCGGTCGCGGCGCTGACGCCCAAGGCCGAAATCGAGGGCGAGATGGGCGACCAGCTCCCCGGCCTGCAAGCCCGCCTGATGAGCCAGGCGCTGCGCAAACTCACCGCCAACATCAAGCGCACCAATACCTTGGTCATCTTCATCAACCAGATCCGGATGAAGATCGGCGTGATGTTCGGCAACCCGGAAACCACCACCGGCGGCAACGCGCTCAAGTTCTACGCCTCGGTGCGCATGGACATCCGCCGCACCGGCACGATCAAAAAGGGCGACGAGGTGGTCGGCTCCGAAACCCGCGTCAAGGTCGTCAAGAACAAGGTTTCGCCGCCGTTCAAGGAAGCGCACTTCGACATCCTGTACGGGGAAGGCGTGTCACGCGAAGGCGAGATCATCGACCTCGGCGTGGACCGCAAGATCGTGGACAAGTCCGGCGCCTGGTACGCCTACAACGGCGACAAGATCGGCCAGGGCAAGGACAACGCCCGCGAATTCCTGCGCAACAACCCGGCGCTGGCCCGCGAGATCGAGAACAAGGTGCGCGGCGCGCTCGGACTGAAGGATCTGCCGGCCGCGGGCGAACAGCCCAGCGCCGCGGAAGCCTGATCCGGCACGTCTTCCGACCATGGGCGAGCCCAGCCTGCGCGAACGCGCGATCCGGCTCCTGGCACGGCGGGACCACTCCCGTGCCGAGCTGGCGCGCAAGCTGGCCGCCCACGGCGCGGTCGAAGAGGTGGAGGCCGTGCTGGACCGCATGACCGAGCTCGACCTGCAGTCCGACCGGCGCTACGCCGAAGCCTGGGTGCGCGCAAAAGCGGCGCGCTACGGCGCCACCCGGCTGCGCAGCGAACTGGCCCGCCGCGGGCTGGATCGCGACACCATAGAGGAAGCCCTCGCCGCCGAATGTCCTGCCGAAGAGGGCTGCACCGAACTGGAGCGCGCCCGTGCCATCTGGCGCGGGCGCTTCTCCTGTACGCCAGCGGACGCCCACGAATGGGCCAGGCAAGCGCGCTTCCTGCACGGCCGCGGCTTCTCCACCGAAGTCATCCGCAAACTGCTGAAAGAAAACCACGATGAGCCTGCTTAAAGTCTCCGGGCTGCAGAAACGCTACAAGGCCCGCACCGTGGTGCACGACGTCGGCTTCGAAGTCGGCTCCGGCGAGGTCGTCGGCCTGCTCGGCCCCAACGGCGCCGGCAAGACCACCTGCTTCTACATGATCGTCGGCCTCGTCCGCGCCGACGGCGGCGAGATCTCCCTCGACACCGCCCGCCTCACCCACCTGCCCATCCACGAGCGCGCCCGCCTCGGCCTCTCCTACCTGCCACAGGAAATGAGCGTGTTCCGCAAGCTCACCGTGGCCGAGAACATCCGTGCGGTACTGGAACTGCAGGGCCTGGGCAGCGAGCGCATCGCCGAGCGCCTCGAGGAACTGCTGGAAGAGCTGGGCATCGCACATCTGCGGGACAACACCGCGATCTCCCTGTCCGGCGGCGAGCGCCGTCGCTGCGAGATCGCCCGCGCACTGGCCACCGACCCGCGGCTGATCCTGCTGGACGAACCCTTCGCCGGCGTCGATCCGATCGCGGTGCTGGACATCCAGAAGACCATCCGCTTCCTGAAGGAGCGAGGCATAGGCGTGCTCATCACCGACCACAACGTGCGCGAAACCCTCGGCATCTGCGACCGCGCCTACATCATCAGCGAGGGCCGCGTCCTCGCCAGCGGTCGCCCCGCCGAGATCATCGACAACGAGAAGGTCCGCCAGGTGTACCTCGGCGAACACTTCCGCCTCTGATCCGCCGACGCGCCAGCCATGAAGCCCACACTCCAGCTCAAGCTCTCGCAGCACCTGACGCTCACGCCCCAGCTGCAGCAATCGATCAAGCTGCTGCAGCTGTCCACGCTGGAACTGAACCAGGAAATCGAACGCTTCCTGCTCGAGAACCCGATGCTGGAGCGCGAGGAAAACGACGGCCCGGACTTCTCACCCGCGCCCGGCACCGCCAGCACCACCTCCACCAGCAGCTCGGAAAGCAACGAGAGCGCCCCCGAAGGCGAGAGCCGGGCCGAATCCGAACCCGCCAGCTTCGAGGAAGGCATGGACTGGTCCGGCGCCGGGGGCAGCGGAAGCGGCAGCCGGGACGATGACGATGACGTCGACTTCCAGGAATTCCAGGCCGCCGGCACCTCGCTGCGCGACCACCTGGACCAGCAGGTCGCCCTGTCGCCGCTGTCCGACCGCGACCGCGCGCTGGTGCGCTTCCTGATCGAGGCGCTGGACGACGACGGCTATCTCCACCAGGAGCTGGAAGAGCTGCTGGAGTTGCTGCCGCCGGAGCTGGAGGTCGAGCTGGACGACCTCACCATCGCCCTCTGCCACGTGCAGAACCTGGAGCCGGCCGGCATCGGTGCCCGCACGCCTCGGGAATGTCTCAGCCTGCAGCTGCGGGCGATGCCGCCCAGCGCAACCCGCGACCTCGCCCGCCAGATCGTCGACGAACACCTGGAGCTGCTGGCCGAGCGCAACTTCGTCCGCCTGAAGAAGCTCACCGGCTGTGACGACGACGGCCTGCGCGCCGCCCATGCGCTGATCTGCAGCCTGGACCCGCATCCCGGCGCCCGCCACTCCACCGAGGAAACCCGCTACGTGCTGCCAGACGTGGTGGTGCGCAAGCTGCGCAGCCGGTGGACGGTAAGCCTCAACCCGGAGGCGATGCCGCGCCTGCGCATCAACCAGCTCTATGCAAGCATCCTGCAGCAGAACCGCGGCCAGGGCGGCGGCCTGTCCAGCCAGCTGCAGGAGGCGCGGTGGCTGATCAAGAACGTGCAGCAGCGTTTCGACACCATCCTGCGCGTCTCCCAGGCCATCGTTGACCAGCAAAGGCAGTTCTTCGATCATGGGGAGGTGGCAATGCGGCCACTCACGCTCCGGGAGATCGCAGACCAGCTCGAGCTTCACGAATCCACCGTCTCGCGCGTGACCACGCAGAAGTTCATGGCCACGCCGCGCGGGGTGTTCGAACTGAAGTATTTCTTCGGCAGTCACGTCGCCACCGATACCGGCGGAGCGGCGTCCTCCACAGCGATCCGTGCGCTGATCCGCCAGCTGGTGGACGCCGAAGACAGAAAGAAGCCCCTGTCCGACGCCAAGATTGCCGAGTTGTTGGGCCAGCAGGGTATCGTCGTCGCACGGCGGACCATCGCCAAGTACCGCGAATCGCTCAATATCCCGCCGGTCAGCCTGCGCAAAACGATCTGAAAGACGATCTGCAATAAGAAGAGGAGTCATCATGAACTTGAACATCACCGGGCATCACGTCGAAGTCACGCAAAGCATCCGCGAATACGTGACCACCAAGCTGGACAAGGTGATCCGCCACTTCGACAACGTCACCAGCGTCAGCGTGATCCTCTCCGTGGAGAAGCTGAAGCAGAAGGCGGAAGTGACGGTGCATGTACGCGGCAAGGATCTCTTCGTGGAAAGCGAGGAATCCGACCTGTACGCCGCCATTGACGGGATGATCGACAAGCTCGATCGCCAGATCCTGAAGCACAAGCAGAAGAGCGCCGATCACGACCGTGAAGCGCTGAAGCATCAAAGCCCGGAAGCGTGAGCTTTTCCTTAGGGCTTTAGGTCTAGGGTGTGGTTATAATTCGCGCGTTTTCAAGAGACGCCTGCACCGCGCCCCGGACCTACAGACCGCTTCCCGCGGCGCCTGCGGTACCGGCGCCGCGCCGCAAGCTCACCAGCGCATGAGCCTGATCGCCCAACTCCTCCCGATTTCGAACGTGGTGGTAGACCTCGACGCCAGCAGCAAGAAGCGGGTGTTCGAACAAGCCGGCCTGCTGTTCGAGAACAACCAAGGCATTGCCCGCAGCACGGTTTTCGACAGCCTGTTCTCGCGCGAACGCCTGGGCTCCACCGGGCTGGGCCAGGGCATCGCGATCCCGCACGGACGCATCAAGGGCCTGAAGGACGCCTGTGGCGCCTTCCTGCGGCTGGCCAATCCTGTCCAGTTCGATGCGCCGGACGGCCGCCCGGTCAACCTGCTGTTCGTCCTGCTGGTGCCGGAGCAGGCCAACGAAACCCATCTCCAGTTGCTCTCCGAACTGGCGCAGATGTTCAGCGATCGCAGCTTCCGCGAAGCCCTGCTGGGCGCGCCGGATGCCACGGCCATCCACTCACTGTTCGCCAACTGGGGCTCCGATGCGGCAGACGAACGTCGCGCGGCTGTATGAGGATCATCGCGAACGCCTGCAGCTGAGCTACGTCAGCGGCAATCTCGACGCAGTCCTCTCGGTCACCGAGGAAAGAATCTGGCCCGCCGATCTGGTCGGTCACCTCAACCTGATACACCCCACCCGCCTGCAGGTGCTGGGCAACGCCGAGCTGGCCTGGGCCCGCCGGCAGTCGCGGGAAAAAGTCGCCCATCATCTGGGTGACATCCTCTCCGCCCGACCTCCCGCCATCATCCTCGCCGACGGCTGCGAATTGCCGGCGATGGTGCGCAGCGTCTGCGAAGCGGCCAACGTCGCGCTGTTCACCACCACCCATCCGGCCGCCAGCGTCATCGACCAGTTGCGTCTCTACCTGTCACGCCAGCTCGCCGACAAGCTGTCGCTGCACGGTGTGTTCATGGACGTGCTCGGCCTGGGCGTGTTCATCACCGGCAACTCCGGTGCGGGCAAGTCGGAACTGGCGCTGGAGCTGATCTCCCGCGGCCACGGCCTGGTGGCGGACGACATCGTCGAGTTCTCCCGCATCGCCCCCACCGTGCTGGAAGGCCGTTGCCCGGAGCTGCTGCAGGATTTCATCGAGGTTCGCGGCCTCGGCATCCTCAATATCCGCACCATCTTCGGCGAGACCGCCTGCCGGCGGAAGATGCGCCTGCGCCTGGTGTGCCACCTGGAGCGACGCCAGCCCGGGCAGGATGACCCTTCCCGCCTGCCGGTGCAGCAGGAAGGCCAGGACATCCTCGGCGTACGCATTCCCCGCGTGGTGCTGCCGGTTGCCGCCGGCCGCAACCTCGCGGTGCTGCTGGAGGCGGCAGTGCGGTCCACCATCCTGCAGCTGCGCGGCATCGACTCCACCCAGGACTTCATCGACCGCCAGGCCCGCTTGCTCGCCGGCGAGCAGTAACACCGCGGGCGTGGCCAGGCTGGCTTGCCGCAGCGGCAGCTCGGCTGCTACCCTCGTTCTCTTTGCCGCCGAAAGCCCATCATGACCGCCGCCAGCCCGGACTACCTGGAGCGCATCCTCAACGCTCAGGTGTACGACGTCGCAGAAGAGACTCCGCTAGACCTCGCCGCCAACCTTTCCGCCCGGATGCGCAACCGCATCTACCTCAAGCGCGAGGACATGCAACCGGTGTTCAGCTTCAAGCTGCGCGGTGCGTACAACAAGATGGCCAAACTGTCGCCAGCAGCCCTGCAGCGCGGCGTGATCTGCGCCTCCGCCGGCAATCACGCCCAGGGCGTGGCCTTGTCGGCCCAGTGCCTCGGTGCCCGCGCAGTCATCGTCATGCCCAGCACCACGCCGCAGATCAAGATCGACGCGGTGCGCGCCCGTGGCGGCGAAGTCGTGCTGGCCGGCGAGTCGTACTCCGATGCCTATGCCCATGCGCTGGAACTGGAGAAGGCGGAGAAGCTCACCTTCGTGCACCCCTACGACGATCCGGATGTGATCGCCGGCCAGGGCACCATCGCGGTCGAGATCCTGCGTGCCCATCCCAAGCCCATCCACGCCATCTTCTGTGCAGTCGGCGGCGGCGGCCTGATCTCCGGCATCGCCGCCTACGTCAAGCGCCTGCGGCCGGAAACCCGGGTGATCGGCGTGGAGACGGTGGACGCCGACGCCATGACCCGCTCGCTCGCATGCGGCCAGCGGGTGGCGCTGGAACAGGTCGGCCTGTTCGCCGACGGCACCGCGGTGAAGCAGGTCGGCGAGGAAACCTTCCGCCTGTGCCAGCAATACGTGGACGAGATGATCCTGGTGGACAACGACGCCATCTGCGCCGCCATCAAGGATGTCTTCGAGGATACCCGCTCCATCCTGGAACCCTCGGGCGCCCTCGCGCTGGCAGGCGCCAAGGAATACGCCAAGCGCCATCAACTGGTGGACCGCAGCCTGGTCGCCGTCGCCTCCGGCGCCAACATGAACTTCGACCGCCTGCGCTTCGTCGCCGAGCGCGCCGAGGTCGGCGAGCAGCGCGAGGCGGTGCTCGCGGTCACCATCCCGGAGCAGCCGGGCTCCTTCCGCCGCTTCATCGGCACCCTGGGCAACCGCAACATCACCGAGTTCAACTACCGCTACGCCGATCCGCAACGCGCCCACATCTTCGTCGGCGTCACCGTGAATGCACGCGAAGAGGTCGGCCAGCTCATCGCCACGCTGGCCGAGCACGACCTGCATGCGCTAGACCTGACCGACGACGAACTGGCCAAGTCGCACGTCCGCTACATGGTGGGCGGCCGTTCGCCGCAGGCGGACAACGAACTGCTCTACCGCTTCACCTTCCCCGAACGGCCGGGCGCACTGATGAATTTCCTCACCAACCTGCGCTCCGACTGGAACATCAGCCTGTTCCACTACCGCAACCACGGCGCCGACTTTGGCCGCGTGCTGGTCGGCATGCAGGTCCCGCCCGCGGATAAGCAGGCTTTCGAGGAGTTCCTTCAGCGCCTGGGCTATGAGTACAGCGCGGAAACGGATAGCCCGGCCTACAAGCTCTTCCTATCCTGAGCAAATTCCCTTGGCATCGCGGGGCATTCTGCGGCAATCTGCCGAAGAACGTCCCGCGCGCAGCGCCAAGCGTCGGGAACGCGGTTGAATAACTAAGCCGTTTGTATTAGAACGGCAAAAGTTGTGGCGAATTCGCCTTCCCGAGATCCAGAGCCCTGTCTTTGCAGCTGCGGTTGATCCTTGCCCAAGGTACGCGAACGCGGGGTTTCGTATTACTTCCAGGCTAAGCCATGCTCCGCCTTGTCCGCCTGCTGTGCTGCTTTCTGTGCGCGTTTTCTTTGACGAACGCCATAGCGAACGATATGACGCCCAGCCGGCTCGACCGCATTACGGCCGAGCACAAGCTGCGCGTCTGCATCTGGCCTGACTACTACGGAATTTCCTATCGGGCGCCCGGCAGCCGGGAACTCGTCGGCCTGGATGTGGACCTGGCGAAGGAACTGGGCAAGGAGCTGGAGGCGGAAGTCGTCTTCGTCGACAGCAGCTTTTCCCGCCTCATCCAGGACGTGCTCGGCAACCGCTGCGACATCGCCGCCTTCGCCATCGGCATCACCAATCAACGGGCGGAGAAGCTGCGCTTCACCTCGCCCCATCTGGCGAGCGACATCTACGCCATCACCACCCAGAACAACCAGCGCATCCGCAACTGGGACGACATCGATCAGCCCGGGGTCACCGTCGCGGTCGCCCGCGGCACGCTGCATGAAATGGTGATGCGGGACAAGCTGCGGCACGCCAGGCTCTCGGTTCTCTCCTCTCCCCACGCCCGCGAGCAGGAGGTCGAGGCCGGCCGTGCCGACGTCTTCATGACCGACTACCCCTACAGCCGCTGGATGCTCACCACCGCCAGCTGGGCGCGCCTGGTTTCGCCTTCCGGCACCTACCACGTCACGCCCTACGCCTGGGCACTGGCCCCCGGCGACGAGCGCTGGCACAAGCGGGTGGATGCCTTCATCGCTGCGGTGAAGCGCGACGGCCGGTTGCAGGAGAGCGCCCGCCGCCACGGCCTGGAGCCCATCGCGGTCACCCGCTGAGGCGGCTGGCGCGTTCCGCCGCCCAAGCCGGCATGGAACGCCACCGCTAGGCGCAGGGAAAGGCGCCCGCCTCGGTCACCAGCCAGTCCATCGGCAAGTCATGCGCCTGCGGGAAGACGGTGTCAGCCCGCCCCAGCTCGAAGCCCACACCGATCGCCATCACCTTTCTTTGCGCCAGCGTGCGATCGAAGTAGCCGCCACCGTAGCCCAATCGGTAGCCGGCCGCATCGAAGGCGTTGAGCGGCACCAACAGCACCGCCGGCTCCAACACCTCGCCCTCCGCCGGCACCGGGATGCCGTGGCGGTCGGGCACCATGGCGCAATCCGGTGTCCACCTGCGGAACGTCAGCGGCGTTGCTTTGTCCAGGACCACGGGCAGCGATGCCCGCCGCCTGGCGTCCGCTGCCAGCCAGCGCCCGACCCAACCCCGCAGATCCGGCTCCGCCCGGTATGGCCAGCAGTAGGCGAGGCTGTCCGGCGCGAGGCGTGCGACCACTCCGTCCAGATGTCTTTCGATACGGGCGGTGAGTTCCGCGCGCAGCCCGGCCGCCAGGGCCTCCCGCCCAGCCACGGCCTGTTCGCGCAGGCGGCGGCGGAGCGCTTCGGCGCCGGCGGGGGGCGGAAACGGGGCGGCGGTCATG
The DNA here is from genome assembly GCF_012911025.1 of Azoarcus sp. TTM-91. Lineage (GTDB taxonomy): Bacteria > Pseudomonadota > Gammaproteobacteria > Burkholderiales > Rhodocyclaceae > Azoarcus. Next base: position 21,810 of record NZ_WUEI01000024.1, read on the forward strand.
TGGTAAGGTCGGCAGTGCAGAACGAAGGATGGTAAGGGATGAAAAAGGGTTTGTGGGGAGGGGTGCTGGCGGTGTTGTTGCTGGCGCTGTCGGGCTGTGCGACCGGACAAGTAGACGACAGCCGCATCATCGCCGCCCGTGAGGCGGTGCGCAGCGGAGACCGCAACACCCTGGAGCGCCTGGCCGACCAACGCAGCGGCCACGTCCTTGAACCCTATGTGCGCTACTGGCTGCTGTTCAACAAGCTGGCGCGCTCCGAGCCGCCGCCGGCAAGCGAGCTTTCCGAATTTCTCGTCGAACAGGCTGGCAGCATGCTGGCAGACCGCCTGCGCGGCGACTGGGTGCGCCGCCTGGCCAAGGACGGCGACTGGCGCGGCGTGGTCCAGCTCTACCCGGACATCCTCGCGCCCGACCAGGAGCTGCGCTGCCTGGGCTGGACCGGCCGCATGATGACCGGCGACCGCAGCGCCCTCGCCGAAGTCGCCCTGCAGTGGCTGGACCTGGTGGAGAGCCATAGCGCCTGCGAACCGGTGTTGCTCGCCACCGTTACCGCCGGCCAGGTCGGGCCGGAAGACGTCTGGTGGCGCATCCGCCGCCAGGTGGAAGGCCGCAACCCGGCCAACGCCAAGCTGACGCTAGCCTGGTTGCCGAGCGGCACGGCGCCCAACCCGGCCGCCTTCGACCAGGCCATCCGCAGCCCCGCCCAGTACCTGGACCGCTTGCCTCCCAACTTCGCCATCAACCGCGCCGGTCGCGAACTGGCGCTGGCCGCGCTGGTGCGTTTGTCTCGCGAGGACGTACGCGCCGCCGAAGGCCGGCTGGTGCGCATCCAGGACAGGCTGGACGCCGAGGAGCGCGGCTACGCCTGGGCCAACCTCGCCCTGCGCGCCGCCCTCGGCCAGTTGCCGGAAGCGCTCGCCTGGTACCGCGCCGCCGGCAGCACGCCGCTGAGCGCGGAGCAGCGTGCGTGGCGGGTGCGCAGTGCGCTGCGGGCGGGCAACTGGGCGGCGGTGGAAGAGGCTATCGCCCAACTGCCGGTGAATGAGCAGACCGACCCCGAGTGGCTCTACTGGCGCGGTCGCGCGCTGGCCGCCCGCGGGCGTGAGGCCGAGGCGGATGCGCTGTACGCCCGCATCGCCGGCGAGCCGCATTTCTACGGCATCCTCGCCGCCGAGGAGCGCGGCCAGCTGTTCGCGCCACCAGTACGCAGCGGCAGCATCACGCAGGAGCAGCTGCGCCAGGCCGAGGACGACCCCAGCCTGCGCCGGGCGCTGGCGCTGTTCCGCATCGACATGCGTACCGAGGGCACCCGCGAGTGGAACTGGGCGCTACGCAACCAGGAGGACGGCTTCATCCTCGCCGCCGCCCGCCTAGCGCTGAAGAACGACATCTACGACCGTGCCATCAACACCGCCGAGCGCGCGGACCCGCGCAGCAACTTCGACCTGCGCTTCCTCACGCCCTACCGGCAGTTGATCGAGCCGCAGGTGCTCAACCAGGGTCTGGACATCAGCTGGGTGTATGGCTTGATGCGGCAGGAGAGCCGCTTCGTCGTGCCAGCGCGCTCCAGCTCCGGCGCCCAGGGGCTGATGCAGGTGATGCCGGCCACCGGCAAGTGGGTGGCCGGCAAGATCGGCATGACCGGCTATAGCCCGACCATGCTGTCCGAGCCCAACACCAACGTCCGCCTCGGCACCAGCTACATGCGGCTGATCCTGGAAGACCTGGACAACCACCCGGTGCTGGCCAGCGCCGGCTACAACGCCGGCCCCAGCCGCGCCAAGCGCTGGCGCGACGCCCAGCCGATGGAAGGCGCCGTCTACACCGAAACCATCCCCTTCGACGAGACGCGCGACTACGTCAAGAAGGTGATGGCCAACACCGTGATCTACGCGGCCATGCTGGAAGGCCGGCCGCAATCGCTGAAAACGCGCCTAGGCGTCATCGGCCCCCGTCCCGCCGCACAGTAGCGCGCCGGGGCGGGGACCGCCCTTTTCCCTTCCGCCACAGGAGCTCGTCATGAACAGACGCGTCGTCCTCGTCGGCGGCACCGGCTTCATCGGCGCCGCAACCGCCAACCGCCTCACCGCCGCCGGAGTGGACCTGCTGGTTCCCACCCGGCAGGCCCGTACCGCCAGCCCGCTGGCGCTGCTGCCGACGGTGGAGCTCATTCCCGCCGACGTGTACGACCCGGCCACGCTGGCCCGGCTGTTCGCCGGCGCGGATGCGGTGGTGAATCTGGTCGGCATCCTGCACTCCCGCAGTGGCTCGCCCTACGGCCCGGACTTCGCCAGGGCACATGTGGAGTTGCCGCGCAAGATCATGGCCGCCGCCGCACAAACCGGCGTACGCCGGCTGGTGCACATCAGCGCGCTGGGCGCCACGGCCGACGGCCCCTCCGAGTACCTGCGCTCCAAGGCCGCCGGCGAGGAGGCAGTGCGCGCGGCGCCGCCAGCGCTGAGCTGGACCATTCTGCGCCCCTCGGTGGTGTTCGGCCGCGACGACCGCTTCCTCAACCTCTTCGCCCAACTCGCCCGCCGTTTCCCGCTGCTGCCGCTGGCCGGCGCCCAGGCCCGCTTCCAGCCGGTCTATGTCGAGGATGTGGCCGAGGTGATCTGGCGCTGCCTGAGCGAAGACCAGGTCGGCGGCCAGACTTACGAGGTGGCCGGCCCCACCGTCTACACCCTGCGGGAACTGGTGGAATATGTGTCCGCGCTGGTCGATGCACCGCGCCCCGTCATCCCGCTGCCGGACGGACTGGCGATGATGCAGGCTGCCCTGATGGAGCTGGCGCCGCAGCCGCTGATGAGCCGCGACAACGTCCGCTCCATGCGGGCGGACAACGTCGCCAGCGGCGCCCCACTGCCCTTCGGCCTCACGGCCCAGGCTCTGGAAGCGCTCGCCCCGGCCTGGCTGGGCGGCGGCAGCAGCCGCAGCCACTACGACCGCTACCGTCGCGGCCTGCGCCACAACCGGGGCTAAGACGCCCGGGTAGCCCGCCAACGGCCGCCGATGCTAAGGTTCGGCACCTTCCCTCACCGTGGAAACCCGAGATGAAGCTGATCATCGGCAACAAGAACTATTCGTCCTGGTCCCTGCGCGCCTGGCTTGCCGCCCGCGAAGGCGGCTTCACCTTCGAGGAAATCCGCATCCCGCTGTTCATTCCCGGCAGCCGCGAACGCATCCTGGCGCACTCGCCGTCGGCCAAGGTGCCCTGCCTGATCGACCACGGTCTGGCGGTCTGGGACTCGATGGCCATCAACGAGTACCTGGCGGAGCAGAACCCTGCCCTGTGGCCCGCCGACCGCGCCGCGCGCGCGGTCGCGCGCTCGGTCAGCGCCGAGATGCACTCCGGCTTCGTGCCCCTGCGCAGCAAGATGCCGATGAACATCCGCAAGGACTACGCCGGCCACGGCCGCAGCCCCGAAGTGGAGGCCGACATCGCCCGCATCACCGCCATCTGGAACGATTGCCGCAGCCGCTTTGCCACCGCCGGCCCCTACCTGTTCGGCGCCTTCTCCATCGCCGACGCCATGTACGCGCCCGTCTGCTTCCGCTTCGCCACCTATGGCGTGACGCCGGAGGGCCCGGCCGGCGCCTACCTCGCCACCATGCTGGCCAATCCGCACATGAAGGCCTGGGCGGAAGCCGCGCGGCAGGAAAGCGAGCACCTGCCTTCCGAGGATCTGTACGGCTGATGCGCAGCTACATCGTTGGCGGCGCCGTGCGCGACGCCCTGCTCGGCCTGCCGGTGAAGGACCACGACTGGGTCGTGGTCGGTGCCACGCCGGATGAAATGCTGGCCCGCGGCTTCCGCCCGGTGGGTAAGGACTTCCCCGTCTTCCTCCACCCCGAAACGCAAGAGGAATATGCCCTCGCCCGCACCGAACGCAAGACCGGCCGCGGCTACGCCGGCTTCGCCTTCCACGCTTCGCCAGACGTTACGCTGGAAGAAGATCTGGCGCGGCGCGACCTCACCATCAACGCCATCGCCCGCGACGAGGCCGGCACGCTGATCGACCCTTACGGCGGCCAGGCCGACCTCCAGGCGCGGCTGTTCCGCCACGTCGGCCCTGCCTTTGTCGAGGACCCGGTGCGCATCCTGCGGCTCGCCCGCTTCGCCGCCCGCTTCCACGACTTCAACGTCGCGCCGGAAACCCTGGCGCTGATGAAGTCCATGGTGGCCGACGGCGAAGTGGATCATCTGGTGCCGGAGCGGGTGTGGCAGGAGATCGCCCGCGGCCTCATGGAAGCACGGCCCTCACGCATGATCCGGGTGCTGCGCGATTGCGGCGCCCTCGCCCGGCTGCTGCCGGAGCTGGACAAGCTCTTCGGCGTGCCGCAGCCGGAGAAGTACCACCCGGAAATCGATACCGGCGAGCATGTGCTGATGGTCATCGATGCCGCCGCTGCGGCCGATACCCCGCTGCCGGTACGCTGGGCCTGCCTGCTGCACGACCTCGGCAAAGGCGAGACACCGGCAGCCGTACTACCGCATCACTACGGCCACGAAGCCCGCAGCGCCACGCTGGCGCGCGAGGTCTCCGAGCGCCTGAAGGCGCCCGCCGACTGCCGCGACCTGGCCGTGCTGGTCGCACGCGAGCATGGCGTACTACCGCGCATCACCGAGCTGCGGCCGGATACCATCGTCAAGATCCTGGAGCGCAGCGATGCCCTGCGACGGCCGGAACGCTTCCACGCCATGCTGGACGCCAGCGCCTGCGATCACCGCGGCCGCGGTAACGCCACCGACGCCCCATGGCTTCCGGCCGCTGCCTGGCAGGCGGCGCTGGCAGCGGTGCGGGCGGTGGACGCCGGCGCCATCGCCCGTGCCTGCATAGACAAGGCGCAGATTCCGCAGCGGGTGCACGCCGCGCGGGTGGAGGCGGTGAAAAGCCTGCGCCGCGGGGCGGAGCAAGACAGCGCACCAAACGGGCAATGAGCGCTCACCAGACCCGCAGCAGCACCCAGGCCAGCAAGGAAAACAGGATGGTGGTGGTAAAAGGAAAGTGGAAATGACGGCCGCGCAGGCGGAAAGACACATCCCCGGGCAGATGGCCCAAGCGCAGGCGGCCCGCCAGCCCGGGCTGGATCAGCCCGCTCAGCACCACCACCAGCACGACCACCACCACCCACTTCAGCATTGCCCGCTCCCCGCGACGAAGCGCGATTAGACCCCCAGCGCAGCGGCAACCGCAATCCCGCCCTTCGAACGACAGAACCGGAACCCCGTCCATGATCACCCTCTACACCTGGAGCACGCCGAACGGCTACAAGGTCTCCATCGCCCTGGAAGAACTGGGCCTGCCCTATGAAGTGCGCCCCATCAACATCACCCGCGACGAACAGTTCGCCCCCGAATTCCTCGCCATCAACCCGAACAACAAGATCCCCGCCATCGTCGACAGCGACGGCCCCGGCGGCCGCCCCATCACCCTGATCGAGTCCGGCGCCATCCTCATCTACCTCGCCGAGAAAAGCGGCCGCCTGCTGCCGCAGGACGCCCGCGAGCGCTACGAAGTGCTGCAATGGCTGATGTTCCAGATGGGCGGCATCGGCCCCATGCTGGGCCAGGTGCACCACTTCCTGCGCTTCGCGCCGGAGCGCCTGCCCTACCCGATGGAGCGCTACGCCAAGGAAGCCAGGCGCCTCTATGCCGTGCTGGAAAGCCGCCTCGCCAACCGCGACTGGCTGGCCGGCAGCAGCTACTCCATCGCCGACATCGCCACTTTCCCCTGGATAGGCCGCCATGAGTGGCAGGGCATTTCACTGGAGGATTACCCGGCGGTGAACCGCTGGTTCCAGGCCATTGCCGCCCGCCCGGCGGTGGAACGCGGCCGCAAGGTGCCGCAATGAACACCAGCCGCTTCGGTGGCCTGGAGGTGCTCTGCCACACGCCGGCCCAACCCGCCCACGCCAACCCGCTGCTCTTCATCCACGGTGCCTACGTCGGCGCCTGGTGCTGGGAAGAGCACTTCCTGCCCTGGTTCGCCAAGCAAGGCTGGACCAGCTACGCGCTCTCCCTGTCCGGCCACGGCGCCAGCCCTGAGCGGCAGCAGCTGGACGCCTACTCGATAGATGACTACGTGGCGGACGTCGCCCGCGTCGCCGCCGCGCTGCCCGCGCCCCCCATCCTCGTCGGCCATTCCATGGGCGGGCTGGTGGTGCAGAAGTACCTGGAGCGCCACGACGCACCGGCGGTCGCGCTGCTGTGCTCGGTTCCGCCGCAGGGCTTGGGCTTTTCCATGTTCCATCTGGCGCTGACCCGGCCCAACCTGCTCGGCGACCTCAACCGCATCATGAACGGCAACCAGGTGGACATCGCCAGCCTGCGCGAAGCCCTGTTCCACCAGCCGGTGGCCCCGGCGGACCTGGAGCGCTACTACCGCCTGAGCCAGCCGGAATCCCACCGCGCGATCTGGGATATGACGCTGTTCAACCTGCCCAACCCGGCCGCCATGCACCGTACGCCGCTGCTGGTCCTCGGCGCCGGACACGACACCCTGATTCCGCCCCCGCAGGTACAGATGACCGCCGCCACGTATGGCAGCCGCGCGGAGATCTTCGACGACATGGGCCACGGCCTGATGCTGGAGCGCGACTGGCTGCGGGTGGCGGAACGCATCGCCGGGTGGCTGCTAGAGCACGGGCTGTGAGGAATTTCCGCGCCGGGGCGAAACCGTAAGCAGAAGATGGCTGCATCGGCGCCCTTCGTCAGCAGGCGCCAACGACGACGGCAGACGGTGGAACCCTCATTCAAGGAACACCACCCGCCGCCGATAAAGTAGCCAAGGATCTGACGGATCCGACAGAGAGCGTGGAGGCCATCATGATGATCGTCATGCAAATGAGCTCGGGGCAGGCCATGACTGACCCCGCCCCTTACGACGAGGAAGTGCTGAATGCCAGCTGGCTGCCGCCGCAACCGCAGGCCGCACTGCAACTGCAGGAAGCTCTCGAGCCCGAGCGCCCGCGCCGCGAAATGCCACCGCCCATCGATGTCGAGGCCTTCCTGAACGCGATGTATCGCAGCCAGGAATGATGCGCCGGCAGGGAGCCTGCTCCCTGCAGTGACTTTCCGTAGTGATGTTGCGGGAGGTCGCTCGATCGCGGCGCCCTGCCAGGCAGGCGCAGGCCCCACAGCCCGCAGTCACGGCCATGCAGGACTACAGCGTGTGCAGGCGATCGCCGCGGCTGAAACCGATCAGCGGCTGCCCCAGCCCGCGGCCCAGTGCCAGCACCTTGAACAGCTCGCCCATCTCGTGCGGCGCGGTCAGCCGCTGCACCGCGCGCGCTGCCCGCACGTAATCCGCCTTGTCTTCCGGCCCTCGCCGGGCCAGGCATTCCAGCACGCCGCAGTTGAACAGGAACTGGGCCTGGTTGGTATAGCCCAGCACATCCAGCCCGGCCTCATAGCCGGCCTCGGCGATGGCGGTGAAATCCACGAAGGCGGTGATGTCGTTCAGCCCTGGCCAGAGGAAAGGGTCGCCATGGGCATGGTGGCGGTAGTAGCACAGCAGCGTGCCGCCACTGCGGGACGGCAGGTAATACTCCGCGCCCGGGTAGCCGTAATCCACCAATAGCAAGGCGCCCTGCTGCAAGCGCTCCGCCCAGGCGGCGATCCAGGCCCGCCCGGCGAGATTCATCTCGGACACGTATTCGCCGCTGGCGGGCGCCGGCAGCTTCAGTGCCAACGTCGCCTCGGCCGCTGCGCCGGTGGCCGGACGGTCCGCCCAGCACAGCCGGCCGGCGTCATCCAGGGCAACGCCACGCTCGAACAGCCCTTGCGCGCGGGACACCATGACGTGGACCGGCATCACGTCCAGCACCTCGTTGGCGACGACCGCACCGGAGAAGGTCTCGGGCAGGCTGTCCAACCAGCGCACCCGGGAGGCCAGATGCGGCACTTTCTGCGCCAGGGTGTCGAACTGCCGTTCCCGCAATTCGCCTGAAAGCTCCAGGATGGCATAGCTCTCCGGCAGGCAACCGCGATGCTCCAGTTCCAACAGCAAATCCGCCGCCAGCAGGCCAGTGCCGGCACCGACCTCGATCACCGCCAGCGCACTGGCTTCCATCACCTGTTGCACCTGCGCCGCCAACGCTTGACCGAACAATGGCGTGAGTTCCGGCGCGGTAATGAAATCACCGCCCGGACCGAACTTACGCGCGCCACCGCTGTAATACCCGAGGCCAGGCGCGTACAGCGCCAGCTCCATGTAGCGCGCGAAGGACAGATAGCCGCCGGCGGCCGTCATCTCCCGCTTCACGAGTTCGGTCAGGCGCTCGCTTTGCTGAAGCGCGTCGGCAGAAGGCTGAGGCAGGGAGGACATGGTGGAGGCGGCGGCGGTCGGAAGGCGCGCATTGTAGCCGACGCCCCGGCGGGCCACGCCCGTCCCGGCTTCCAAGGAACCCAACGAGCAGCGACAATCGCCCACATGAACCCGGACGCCCCCGTCATCCTCGTCACCGGCGCCGCCCGCAGGGTGGGCGCGGAAATCTCCCGCCAATTGCATGCGGCCGGCGCCCGGCTGGTGTTGCATTACCGCCGCTCCGGCAGCGAGGCGCGCTCACTGGCCGGCCAGTTGAACGAAATCCGGGCCGGATCGGCCGGGGTGGTCGGTGGAGATCTCGGCGAAGACGGCGTACCGGAAGCCGTGGCCGAACAGGCGATCGCCGCCTTCGGCCAGCTGGACGGCCTGATCAACAATGCCTCCAGTTTCTTCGCAACGCCGCTGGGCAAGATAGACCGCGCCGCATGGGACGATCTGGTCGGCTCCAACCTCAAGGGACCCTTGTTCCTGTCGCAGGCGGTGGCGGATGAACTGGGCAAACGCGGCGGTGCCATCATCAACATCGTGGATATCCACGCCGAACGGCCGCTGCGGCACTACCCGCTCTATTGCGCGGCCAAAGCCGGCCTTGCCGGGCTGACGCGGGCGCTGGCAATGGAGTTGGCACCGGCGGTGCGGGTGAATGGCGTCGCCCCCGGCCCCATCGAGTGGCCGGAGGACGGCCAGTTCCCCAGCGACGAGCGCGCCGCCATCGTCCGCCACACTCTGCTGCAGCGTGAAGGCAGCCCGGCCGACATCGCCCGCACGGTGCGCTTCCTGATGTTCGACGCGCCTTACATCACCGGCCAGATCCTGGCGGTGGACGGCGGCCGCAGCGCCCATCTCTGAAGCACGGCCGCAACAGGCAGAAACCATGCCGGCACGGCGCGGGGAAGCGCCAAGCGTATAATCCAGCACGTTTTTTCCCCGAGTTCACCGTCGTGTCCATCGCCACCGCCTCAACCTTTCCGCCCGCCTCCTCCGCCGCGCCAGCTACCGAGGCCGGCGAAACCCGCTTTTCCAACACCTTCCTGCGCCTGAAGAAAAAACTGGAACGCAGCGTGGGCGAGGCCATCGCCGACTACAACATGCTCGGCGACGGCGACACGGTGATGGTGTGCGTCTCCGGCGGCAAGGACTCCTATTCGCTGCTGTCCATCCTGCTGGCGCTGCGCGAGCGTGCACCGGTGGATTTCCGCATCGTGGCGATGAACCTGGACCAGAAGCAGCCCGGCTTCCCGGACGACGTCCTGCCGGCCTACTTCGAGTCCATCGGCGTCGAGTACCGCATCGTCACCGAAGACACCTACTCCATCGTCAAGGACAAGATTCCCGAGGGCAAGACCACCTGCTCGCTCTGTTCGCGCCTGCGCCGCGGCATCATCTACCGTACCGCCAAGGAGATCGGCGCCACCCGCATCGCGCTGGGGCACCACCGCGACGACATCCTGGAGACCCTGTTCCTGAACATGTTCTTCGGCGGCAAGATCAAGGCCATGCCGCCCAAGCTGGTGAGCGACGACGGCGAACATGTGGTGATCCGCCCGCTGGCCTACTGCACCGAGAACGACATCACGCGCTTCGCCCGCACGATGGAGTACCCCATCATCCCCTGCAATCTCTGCGGTTCGCAGGAGAACGCCCAGCGCAAGCAGATCAAGGCCATGCTGCAGGGCTGGGCGCGGGATTATCCTGGCCGCATTGAATCGCTGGCGACTTCGTTGAAGAACGTGGTGCCTTCACACCTTGCGGACGACAAGCTCTTCGACTTCAGCGGCCTGACCCGAAACACCCCGGTAGACGAAGGCGACATCGCCTTCGATCGCCCGGAATTGCCCGTTCATCCGGCCCACACCATCAGCATCGCCGCCCACGTACCGGAACGGGAATAAGGCCGCCGTCCGGGGCTTGCTTCCACAAAGGCATTTGATCATCATGCGCCGAGAGCCGGACCGACAACACTCAGCCGGCATCCCAGCCCCCCGCCGACCGCCAACGATGAAAAGCGCCGTTCCCCTCCTTTGTTGCAGCCCGGCCCACGCTTGCCGGCCGACCGGGCTCCGGAGCGGGAACTGACATGTCCGAACGCCGCAATCTCTGCCTGCTCGTTGCCGAAATCACCGGTGCCGACCGCCTGAGCGACCGTACTGCCGCGACCGAGGCCGCTCATGCACTCGAGCGCTGCATGCACCGCATCGACCGCGCCGCGGCCAGCCAGGAGGGCGCAATACTCGAGCGCAATGGCAGCGCGGTGGCGATGAGTTTCGAACGCTGCGACTCCGGCGTGCTCGCTGCCTGCGAGATCCTGGACCGCATCCTCGGACTGCCGCCTCTCAGCGGCGCCCAGCTCAGTGTTCGCCTGGGCTTGCATTACGGCGTCGCCGGGCAGGAGGAGGGCGGCCTGGACATCGCCCGCCAGTTGGCCGGCCTGTGCCGGCCAGGCCAGGCGCTGGCGAGCGGCGCGGCCGTCATGCTGCTCACCCCCTCCACCCGCCATTTCGCTGGCACCGAGGCGGTTCACGATCCGGTGCTGGAGAAGCTGGAGTGGCCGGTCTTCACCATAGGCCACCGCGTTGGCATGGTGACTTCGGTACCCCCGACTGCCAGGGTTTCCCAACGTCTGCGCCTGCGGCACCAGCAGGAGGTGGTGTTCGTGGAAGAGCAGCGGCCGGTGCTGCTGCTGGGCCGCGAACTGGGCAACGACCTGGTGATCATCGATCCGCGCGCTTCGCGCCAGCACGCCCGCATCGAGCGTCGCCGCGAGGGCTTCATCCTGATCGACCAGAGCACCAACGGCACTTATGTTTCCATGGACGGCGCCGCGGAGCACTGCGTGAAGCATGCGGAACTGACGCTGATCGGGCCGGGCCGCATTGGCTGCGGCTTCTCGGCCAATGAAGTGGAACGCGACCTGGTGTTCTTCGACATCGTCTGAATCCCCCTCAGCCGCGTCCACCCGGCCGCATCCCGCTGCATCCCACCGAACCCTCAACCCTTCAGGCACTCGCTGACGAAGCGCTTGCGCTCGTCGCCCGCCAGCGTCTTCTCCGTCGCCTGGCGGTTGCAGGCCTTCATCCTCTCCTTCGGATCCAGCACAGCTTCCTTGCTTGCGGCCACCGGCACTACCGCCGGTTTCGCAGCACTCGCCCCACTCGCCTTCTCCGCGGGCGCCGCAGGCTGCGTCTTGGTAGTCTTGGCGGCTGTTTCCGGCTTGGTGCCCTTGCTGGCGACCTCACCCTGCCCTTCGTGCTTGCCCGACAGGCAGCCGGACATGAACTGCTTGCGCTCATCGCCCTTGAGGGATTTTTCACGGGCCTCCTGGTTGCAACGTTTCATGCGCTCATGCTGGGGATTGGCCCAGGCCACCGAAGATGAAACGGCCAGCAGGCAAAACGCGACAGCGAAAATGGACGGCTTGTTCATGGCGTATCTCCTTAGGCGATAGAGAGGAAAGCCGCTCAATTTTGCAAACGACATATGCATTCGTCAACATGAAATATGCAGAAGGCAAGGCTCATCCTGCCCGAGCGAAAGACGCCGGACGCCTCATCCATGCCTGACGCCGGCGCAACCGCAGGCCTGGGCGGCCTCTTCGTGTCGGCCTTTCTTTCGGCGACGCTGCTGCCGGGAGGCTCGGAGGCGGTACTCGCTGGCCTGCTCGCGTTGCGGCCCGAGCTCTGGTTTCCCGCACTGCTGCTCGCGACCCTGGGCAACACCTTGGGTGGCATGACCACTTACCTGATGGCGCGGCTGCTCCCGCGCAAGGAAATGCCAGCCCGCCTGAACTGGCTGGAAAAGTACGGCACTACCACCTTGCTGCTGTCCTGGGTGCCACTGATCGGCGACGCCCTGTGCGCCGGCGCCGGCTTGCTTCGCCTGCCATGGCCGGCCTGCCTGCTGTGGATGGCGGTGGGCAAGGGGTTGCGCTACGCCGCCATCGCCTGGGCGATGAGCTGACCGCCGCGCTGGCCGCCCGCCTATACTCCGCCCCTCCCCCCAGCCCCTCCGGAGTTCCCGATGAACGAGATCCAGCGTCACGGCGTCACCGCCCGCTATGCAGACGCCGTTGTCCACAACGGCGTCGCCTATCTGGTCGAAGTCCCGACGGGCAGCGGCGGTGACATCGCGCAGCAGACCACCGAGGTACTGGAAAGCCTGGCCCGGCAACTGGCCCGCCTAGGCAGCTCTCCCGCCCACATCCTGATGGCGACCATCTACCTGACCGATCTCGCCGAAGCGCCGGCGATGAACGCAGTATGGGAAGCCTGGGTGCCGGCCGGCAGCGCGCCCTCGCGCGCCTGCGTGCAGGTTGCCGCGCTGGTCGATCCGGGCTGGAAAATCGAGATCGCGCTGACCGCCGCCCTGCCCTGAGCGGCACCACGCGGCGCCCGCAAGCGGCCGGATGTAACGAAAGAGCTAGCCTGGAGGCTTGTCCCTGCCGGGCCTACGGTCTTGATTTGTGCTGCGGGTGCGCCGCTGGTCCGTTAGAATTGCGGGTTTCCCTGCAGCAGTTTGCCCGGCACACCGATGACCCAACGCCTGCGCGAAATCCCCTACAACTACACCTCGTTCTCCGACCGCGAGATCGTCATCCGCCTGCTCGGCACGGAAGCCTGGGCAGTGCTGGACGAGCTGCGCGGCGAGCGTGTCACCGGGCGGTCGGCGCGCATGCTGTACGAGGTACTGGGCGACATCTGGGTCGTACGGCGCAACCCCTACCTGGAAGACGACCTGCTCGGCAACCGCGAGCGGCGCGAGGCGCTGATCGGCGCCCTCAACCATCGTCTCAACGAAATCGAAAAGCGCCGCCAGGGCAACGACCTGGTCGCGCCGCTGCTGGTGCGGGCGCGCGAAGCGGTGGCGGACTTCGAGTGCTGGTTCGAGAACACGGCCCGCCGGCGCAAGACCGCGCTGAAGGCGCTGGCCCACCACACCCGCCGCGACAACATCTGCTTCGACGGCCACGCCCGCGTCTCCCACGTCACCGACGCTACCGACTGGCGCGTCGAGTATCCCTTCGTCGTCCTCTACCCGGACACCGAGGAGGAAATGGCGCCGCTGGTGCGCACCTGCATCGAGCTGGGGCTGACCATCATCCCGCGCGGCGGCGGCACCGGCTACACCGGCGGCGCGGTGCCGCTGGATGCCAGCTCGGTGGTCATCAACACCGAGAAGCTGATCGCCATCGGCACGGTGGAAGAGATGCTGCTGCCGGACGCCGACGGCAAGCCGATGGCCTCGCCCTACGCCACCGTGCGCACCGGCGCCGGGGTGGTCACCGACCGGGTGGCCGAGGCCGCCAGCAATGCCGGCAGGGTGTTCGCAGTGGACCCGACCTCCGCCAGCGCCTCCTGCGTCGGTGGCAACATCGCGATGAACGCCGGCGGCAAGAAGGCGGTGCTGTGGGGCACAGCGCTGGACAACCTGGCGTGGTGGAAAATGGTCACGCCGGACGGCAACTGGCTGGAAGTGGAGCGGCTGGACCACAACTTCGGCAAGATCCACGAACAGCACATCGCCCGCTTCCGCCTGCGCCGCTTCGACGGCCTCACCTATGCGCCGCTGGGCGAAGAGCTGCTCTCCATGCCCGGCGCCCACTGCCGCAAGGACGGCCTGGGCAAGGACGTCACCGACAAATTCCTCGGCGGCATTCCCGGCGTGCAGAAGGAAGGCACCGACGGCCTGATCGTGGCCGCGCGCTGGGTGCTGCACAAGATGCCGCCCATCACCCGCACCGTCTGCCTGGAATTCTTCGGCCAAGTGCGCGAGGCGGTGCCGGCCATCGTCGAGATCACCGACTACTTCAAGCCTGGCGCCCCTGGCGCCCAGGCCGGCGTGCTGCTGGCCGGCCTGGAGCACCTGGACGAGCGCTATGTGAAGGCGGTGGGCTACACCACCAAGGCCAAGCGCCACGGCCGGCCGAAGATGGTGCTGATCGGCGACGTCGTCGGCTTCGACGAGAACGCGGTGATGGCCGCCGCCTCGGAGATGGTGCGCATGACCAACGCCCGCGGCGCCGAGGGTTTCATCGCGGTATCGCCGGAGCAACGCAAGCGCTTCTGGCTGGAGCGCTCGCGCACCGCCGCCATCTCCCGCCACACCAACGCCTTCAAGATCAACGAAGACGTGGTGATTCCGCTGCCGCGCATGGGCGACTACTGCGACGGCATCGAGCGCATCAACATCGAGCTTTCCATCTCCAACAAGCTGGAGCTGTGCCGCACCCTGGCCGACTTCCTGAAGGGCCCGCTGCCGCTGGACCAGGGCGACGCCAACCTCGAGCAGGAAGTCGTCATCGGCGATCGCCGCGAGGCCGCGCTGAACTATATCGAGGCGGTGCGCCTGCGCTGGGAATGGCTGCTGGAGAACCTGGACCTGCCGCTGGCCGAGGCCGAGAGCCGCTTCGCCGCCTACGGCGTGGTCGCCGGCGAACTGAGCAACCGCGCTGCCAACCCCAGGCTATTCCACCGCCTGCAGGATTACTCCATCCGCGTCTCCTGGAAGACCGAGCTCAAGCCGCGGCTGGACAAGATCTTCGACGGCGTGCTGTTCGGCCCGGTGCTCGCCCGCATCCAGGAGATCCACAAGCAGGTGCTGCGCGGCCGCGTCTTCGTCGCCCTGCACATGCACGCCGGCGACGGCAATGTGCACACCAACCTGCCGGTGAACTCCGACCACTACGAGATGCTGCAGACCGCCAACCGCGCGGTGGACCGCATCATGGCGCTGGCGCGTTCGCTGGGCGGGGTGATTTCCGGCGAGCACGGCATCGGCATCACCAAGCTGGACTACCTCACCGACGAGGAGATGACCAGCTTCTGGAACTACAAGGCCAAGGTGGACCCGGAAGGCCGCTTCAACCGCGGCAAGCTGATGCGGCGCGGCCCGATCAAGGGCAACCTGGAGAACGCCTACACCCCCAGCTTCAACCTGATGGGGCATGAATCGCTGATCATGGAGCGCACCGAGATCGGCGAAATCGCGCACGACATC
Organism: Azoarcus sp. TTM-91; assembly: GCF_012911025.1. Taxonomy (GTDB): domain Bacteria; phylum Pseudomonadota; class Gammaproteobacteria; order Burkholderiales; family Rhodocyclaceae; genus Azoarcus. The sequence continues at coordinate 37,133 of NZ_WUEI01000024.1, forward strand.
AAGGACTGCCTGCGCTGCGGCAAGTGCAAGCCGGTGTGTTCCACCCATGTGCCGCGCGCCAACCTGCTGTACTCGCCGCGCAACAAAATCCTCTCCACCTCGCTGCTGGTCGAGGCCATGTTGTACGAGGAGCAGACCCGCCGCGGCATCTCGCTCGCCCACTGGGCGGAGTTCGAGGACGTGGCCGACCACTGCACCGTCTGCCACAAGTGCGAGAAGCCCTGTCCGGTGGACATCGACTTCGGCGACGTCTCGGTGAAGATGCGCAACCTGCTGCGCAAGCAGGGCAAGAAGTCCTTCAACCCCGGCAAGGCCGCCGCCATGGCCTTCCTCACGATCAAGGACCCGGCCACGATCAAGCTGATCCGCACCGGCATGATCGACTGGGGCTACAAAGCGCAGCGCCTGGCCAACAAGGTCGGCCGCAGCCTGGGCCTGGTGCAGCCGCAGACCAAGGCGCCGCCGGCCACCCAGGGCAAGGCGCCGGTGCAGGCGCAGGTCATCCACTTCATCAACAAGCCGATGCCGGGCAAGCTGCCGAAGAAGACCTCGCGCGCGCTGCTGGACATCGAGGACGACAAGGTCATCCCGGTGATCCGCGACCCGCAGAGGGCGGGGGTGGATGCCGAGGCAGTGTTCTACTTCCCCGGCTGCGGCTCGGAGCGCCTGTTCAGCCAGGTCGGCCTCGCCACCCAGGCCATGCTCTACCACGTCGGCGCCCAGACAGTGCTGCCGCCGGGCTACCTGTGCTGCGGCTACCCGCAGACCGCCGCCGGCGAGGAAGAGAAGGGCCAGAAGATCACCACCGACAACCGGGTGCTGTTCCACCGCGTCGCCAACACACTGAACTACCTGGACATCAAGACGGTGATCGTGTCCTGCGGCACCTGCATGGACCAACTGCTGAAGTACGAATTCGAGAAGATCTTCCCCGGCTGCCGGCTGCTCGACATCCACGAGTACCTGATGGAAAAGGGCGTGAAGCTGGAGGGCATACAGGGCGTGAACTACATGTACCACGAGCCCTGCCACACGCCGATGAAGGTGCATTCCGGCATCAAGGTGGCCAATGAGCTGATGGGCACGCGGGTGGATCTGTCCGACCGTTGCTGCGGCGAGTCCGGCACGCTGGCGGTCGCCCGGCCTGACATCTCGACCCAGGTGCGCTTCCGCAAGCAGGAAGAGATCGAAAAGGGCGTGGCCAAGCTGCAGCAGGCGCAGCCGGACGCGCCGAGCAAGATCCTCACCTCCTGCCCGAGCTGCCTGCAGGGCCTGTCGCGCTACGCCGACGACGCCGGCGGCGTGGAGCCGGACTACATCGTGGTCGAACTGGCCAAGCACCTGCTGGGCGAGAACTGGATGCCGGACTACGTGGCCAAGGCCAACAGTGGCGGCATCGAGCGGGTGCTGCTGTAACCAAGGAAACGGCAGCGGGGCAGGCTGCCGTTTCTCTTTGGCGCAGAGCTTGGGCGCGGGCGCCTTTGCCACGCCTGGGCGAGATCCGGCGATCTGCGCAAAAAACTCGGTCCGCCCCTCGAACCGGCCCCTAAGCCGCACCCGCCTCCGGATGCAGGCGGCGCCAGAGCTCCCCCATCGCCTCCGCCGCGCCAACCTGCAGGCGATGACTCACCAGGTGGCTGACCTCGGTGTCGCCCGGATTGATCTCCACCGAGGGCACACCCGCTTGCCGCGCCCACCAGATCGGCCCGGCGATGTAGGGAAAGACGCTGGTGGTGCCGACTGAGAGCACCAGGTCCACGCCCTGGCCCAGCAGCGCCTGCAGCCGGTCCAGCGCACGTTGCGGCAGCATTTCGCCGAACAGCACCACGTCCGGCCGCAGCACGCCGCCGCACAGCGGGCAGGGCGGCGGCAGCGTCAGACCGGCGAAGTCCGCCACGTCGCGCTCATGCGGGCATTCGGTGCAGCGCAGGTGATGCACCCTGCCGTGGATCTCGATCAGCTTCGTCGAACCGGCCGCACGGTGCAGGCCATCCACGTTCTGCGTCAGCACCCACACTGCCTCGCCATGCCCGGCTTTCTCCCGCTCAAGCTCGGCAATAAGGCGATGGGCGGCGTTGGGGCCGGCGCCTCGGCAATTGCGCTCGATCTCGGCAAGGTACTTCCAGGAAATCTCCGGATGCGCCTCCATCATGCTGCCGGACATCGCCTCCTCGATGGTCAGTCCTTCCGCAGTCAGCCGTTCATGGTAGAGGCCACCGATGCCGCGGTAAGTCGGCAGGCCGGAGTCAGCGGAGATACCGGCGCCGGTGATGAAGAGGATGCGCCGGGCGCCAGCCACCAGGGCGGCGACGGCATCGTAGTCGGGAGTCATGCAACTAGCGTTCGGGATTCGGTACGGGCGGATCATACGCCTGCCGCCGAGGCCGCGGCAGCGCGGCTTACCGCAAGCGGGACGGCGGACTCAGCCCGCCTCCGCCACCACCGCCGGCGCCTGTACGACCTCCACCAGGCAGTCATAGAACACCGGCCCGCGCCCCATGTCGGTGAGCGCGGAGGAAGTCACCGCATTGGCGTTCTCGCCGTCGCCGGAGAGCTTTTGCCACCAGATGGAGGGGCACACCACCACGCCGGGCCGCACCTTGTCGGTGACCACCGCGAGAGCGTGGAAGGCGCCCCTGTCGTTGTGGATGCGCAGGCGCTGGCCGCTGGCGATGCCACGCACCTCGGCATCCGCCGGGTGGATCTCCAGCCTGGGGCTGCCCTCGCGCTCCAGGAAGCGCGGCATGTTGGCGAAGCTGGTGTTGAGGAAATTGCGCGCCGGCGGCGAGATCAGCGCCAGCGGGTAGCGCCGCGCCAGTTCCGGGTTGCTGAGCACCGACTCGTGCGGCGGATGCCAGGCCGGCAGCGGGTCCTGGCCGCGCCTGGCCAGCATTTCCGAATAGAACTCGCACTTGCCGGAAGCGGTGCGGAACTCGCCGCGGGCGAAGGGCGCGAAGGGACGCGGCAGGTTGATGCGCGCCCAGCCGCGCGCCGCCAGCTTCTCCGGCTCCAGCCCCAGCGCACGCGGATCGCGCCGACGGAAGGCGGAGGCGGCGATGTCCTCGTCGCTCTCGAACAACGCCGGCTCGGTGAAGCCCAGCCGCGCCGCCAGCAGGCGGAACACCTCGGTGTTCGGCTTGGCCTCGCCCAGCGGCGCGATCGCCGGCGTGTTCGCCACCGCGTAGTAATGACCGTAGGTGGTGTGCAGATCGCGGTGTTCCAGCTGGCTGGTGGCAGGCAGCAGGATGTCGGCGTAGTCGGCGGTGTCGGTCTGGAACAGCTCGTGCACCACGCAGAACAGATCCTCGCGCATGAAGCCGGCACGCACCCGGTTGCTGTCCGGCGCCACCGCGACCGGGTTGGAGTTGTAGACGTAGATCGCCCGTATCGGCGGCTCGCCGGCGCTGAGCAGCGCCTCGCCTATGGTGGACATGTTGATGCTGCGCGGTGGGAAGCGCTCCGCGTCCGGGTACAGATCCGGCCGCGCCAGCGCCTGGCCGTCCAGCGGAAAATTGCCGGAGGTCGACAGCAGCGCGCCGCAGCCAGCGTGGCGCCAGGCACCGGTGAGCGCCGGCAGGCAGGCGATGTTGCGTACCGCCATGCCGCCGCCGGCACAGCGGTTGAGTCCGTAATTGAGGCGGATCAGAGTGCGCTGCGAGCGGCCGTACTCCAGCGCCAGCTCGCGGATCGCCGCGGCCGGCAGGCCGGTGAGCGGCGCCGCCCAGTCCGGCGTGAACTGCACCACCCGTTCGGCCAACGCGTCGAAGCCCAGGGTATTCGCGGCGATGTAGTCGCGGTCCAGCAGGTTCTCCACGATCAGCACGTTCATCATCGCCAGCGCCAGCGCACCATCGGTGCCGGGCAGTGGCGCCAGGTGCAGGTCGCACTTCTCGGCCGTCTCGCTGCGCCGCGGATCGATGCAGATCAGCCGCGCGCCCCTGCGCTTCGCTTCCTGCAGGTAGCGCCAGCCATGCAGGTTGGAGACGATGGGGTTGCCGCCCCAGATCAGGATCAGCTCGGCATTGGCGACCGCTTCCGGGTCGGCCCCCACCGAGGCGCCTATGGTGGCCTTCCAACCGGCGGTGCCGGCGGAGGAGCAGATGGTGCGCTCCAGGAAAGAGGCGCCCAGGCGATGGAAGAAGCGCCGGTCCAGGCTCTCGCCCTGCACCAGGCCCATGGTGCCGGCAAAGCTGTAAGGCAGGATGGCGCGGGGATCGTCGGCGGCAAGGGCGCGGAACTTCGCAGCAATGGTGTCCAGCGCCTCGTCCCAGCTGATGCGCTCGAAGCGGCCCTCGCCCTTGCGGCCTGCCCGCTTCATCGGATAGCGCAGGCGCTGGTCGGAATAGACCCGCTCGAGGTAGTGGGCCACCTTGGTGCACAGCGCGCCGTTGGTGAAAGGCATGTCGTCGGCGCCCCGCAGGCGCACCGCACGGCCATCCTCAACCGTCACCTCCATGGCGCAGGTATCGGGGCAGTCGTGGGGACAGGCGGCACGTACTACCGTGCTGTTCGCGGCACTCATGGGAAAACTCTCTGTTTCAGGACTGCGCCCCGCCGGCCGGCGACGGCCTGGCCGCACAAGCTCAGCGGCGCGGGGCGTCTGTCGTCAGGTCGATGTAACGTCGCCGGTCTTCTTCGAACCGGGCGCGGATGGATTCCCGCTCTCGCTGCTTGGCATCGATGACCGACCGATGGGCACTCAACTCGCCATTGGCGTTGTCCAGATCGTCGGCGAGTTCGCGCGGCACGGCCTTGCCCTGGTAGGGCTCGGCTTCCTTGGCGATGCGGTTGCGCCGCTCCACCAGTTCAGCCTCGCGCAGGCGCAGGCTGGCCAGGGTCTTGTCCAGGTCGGCCAGTGCGCGATCGCGCCGGGACTCCACGTCCGCCACGCTCTGGTACGTATCCAGCAGCGCCTGATCCAGCCGCCGCTGCCGCGCCAGGCGGGCCTCGGCTTCGGCACGCGCCCGGGTCTCTTCATTGCGGCGGGAGATCTCATCCGCCGTAAGCGGCGCCGCCACCTGACGGCGTATCACGCCCTGCGGGCTCATCTCGCGATAGGCCCGGCCATAACAGGCGGCGGGAAGCACATCGCCGCAGATCGGCTGAGCGCCGATGTCGCAGCAATAGATGGTTTTGCCGCCGCCACTCTGGGCAGAGGCTGCGAGCGGCGCTGCCAGCAGCACCGCCAGGCCGATGTCAGCGAGCCGACGCAATCCCATAGGTGTCCCGGTAGGCTTTCACCGCTCCGAGGTTCTCGACCAGTTGCGGGCTGTCCGCCAGGAAGCCGATCAGGTCTTCCAGCGTCGCCACCGCGATCACCGGAATGCCGAAGGTTTCCCCCACTTCCTGCACCGCCGACAGCGTGCCCTTGCCGCGCTCCATGCGATCCAGCGCAATGACCACCCCGGCCGGCTCCGCACCGGCGGCGCGGATGATCTCCACCGATTCGCGCACCGAAGTGCCGGCGGAAATGACGTCGTCCAGGATCAGCACCTTGCCGGCCAGCGGCGCGCCGATCAGCGTGCCGCCTTCGCCGTGGTCCTTGGCTTCCTTGCGGTTGAAGGCAAAGGGCAGGTCCACGCCCTCCTCCGCCAACCGGATCGCAGTGCCCGCGACCAGCGGAATGCCCTTGTAGGCCGGCCCGAACAGCATGTCGAAGCGGACACCCGACTCACTGATGGCGCGGGCGTAATACCCGCAGAGCTCACGGAAGGAGGCACCGTCGTCGAACAGCCCGGCATTGAAAAAATAAGGCGAGTTGCGACCCGCCTTGGTGATGAAGCTACCGAAGCGCAGCACGCCCTTGCGGCAGGCGAGCGCGATGAAATCCCGGCTAAAATCCACGATCTTTTGCCCGTATCGCTACTGTTGACTGGAAACTCGACCATGTTACGCATCATCTCCCTCAACCTCAACGGCATCCGCTCCGCCGTCACCAAGGGGCTGCTGGAGTGGCTGCCGCAGCAGAACGCGGACATCGTCTGCCTGCAGGAGCTGAAAGCGCAGGCGGCCGACCTCACCGACGCCATGCGCGCGCCCTCCGGCTATAAAGGCTGGTTCCACTACGCCGAGAAGAAGGGCTACAGCGGCGTCGGCATCTATTCGCGACACGAGCCGGACAACATCGTCGAAGGGCTGGGCATTGCCGACATCGACGCCGAGGGCCGCTACCTGCAGCTGGATTTCGGCAAACTCTCGGTCATTTCCCTCTACCTTCCCTCCGGCTCCAGCTCGGAAGAGCGCCAGTTGGCGAAATTCAGCTTCATGGAGCGCTTCTTGCCGCATCTGGCACAACTCCGCGCCTGCGGCCGCGAGGTGGTGGTCTGTGGCGACTGGAACATCGCCCATCGCGAGATCGACCTGAAGAACTGGAAGGGCAACCGCAAGAACTCCGGCTTTTTGCCGGAAGAGCGCGCCTGGCTGTCGCTGCTGTTCGATGAGCAGGGCTGGGTGGACGTCTACCGCCACCTGCACCCGGAAACCACCGACGAGTGCTACACATGGTGGTCCAACCGCGGCCAGGCCTGGGCGAAGAATGTGGGCTGGCGCATCGACTACCAGATCGCCACCCCGGGCATCGCCGATACCGCCCGCAGCACCACCGTGTGGAAAACCACCCGCTTTTCGGATCACGCGCCGCTGACGGTGGATTACGACTTCATCCCCTGACGGGGAAAGACCCTGCGCGCGTCTGGAATATTCCGTTGGCCTGTCTATGATTCCGATATAGCCCCAGTTCATGGGGCAGCGTCCGCATCGCGAGGTCCCCAATGGTGAATATCCGCCGCCCGCCGCGCAAAGACTTCCCCGGCCATGCCGGCCGACGCTCTCCGGCCTGTGCGACTTCCGCCTCGCCCCGGCCGCTTTCCGTTCCGCCGCAACGCCACTGAGCAGCGCCCCATGGACAGCTCGATGGCACGGCCGCCCAACGGGGCGTCCGGGGACGAAGATTTCGCCTTCGCTCCGGAAGACGACGGCCAGGCGGCGCCGGAAGCCAGCTCGGGACGGCGCCTCCAGGTGCTGTCGGTCGACGACGACGCCAGCTTCCAGCGCACCCTGAGTTACACGCTCGCACGTTACCGCTACCAGGGCCAGCCGGTGGAATTGCTTACCGCGAGTTCCGCCGCGGAAGGCGCGCGGGTACTCGCTGGCGACCGCGACATCGCCGTGGTGCTACTGGACGTGGTGATGGAGTCGGACGATGCCGGCCTGCGGCTGGTAAAGAGCCTGCGCGAAGTCATCGGCAACGCCGAGATCCGCATCGTGCTGCTCACCGGCCAGCCAGGCATGGCGCCGATGCAGACGGCGCTGGACCGCCTGGACATCAACGACTACTGGCTCAAGACCGAACTCACCACCGAACGCCTCTACGGCGTGCTCACCAGCGCGCTGCGCGCCTGGGAGCAGCTGATCGCCCTCAGCCGCGCCCGCCGCGGCTTGCAGATGATCGTGGAAGCCAGCAGCAGCCTCATCCACGCCCGCAGCCTGCAGGAGTTCTCCACCCGGGTCGTGCAGGAGCTCGCGCGGCTGCTGGGCCTGACCCCGGAGGGCATCGTCTGCGTGCAGGAAGGCAGCGACGGCGACCCCTTGTCCGCCACCATCGTCGGCGCCGCCGGCCGCTTCGGCCAGTTGATTGCCAGCCGCCTGTCCGTGCTGGAGGAAGGCCGCATCCGCCAGTTACTGGCGCGGGCCCTGGAAGAACACCGCAACATGGAGGACGACACCGGCCAGGTGCTCTACTTCCCCGGCGGCGCCGAAGGGCCGCACGGCGCCACCTACCTGGCGACGCGCCGGCCGCTGGACGCCACCGAACACGAGCTGCTGCGGGTATTCGCCAGCAACATCAACGCCGGGCTGGTCTCCATCGCCCTCGTCAGCCGGCTGGACCGCATGGCCTTCGAGGATGAACTGCTGGGCATGCCCAACGCCAATGCCCTGGTGCGGGTACTGGAAGAATTCCTGGCCGTGCCGCCGCCCCGCGACCACGCCCTGCTGCTGATCGATCTCGACCAGTATTCCGAAAGCTGCCTGTCGCTCGGCATCTCCCAGGGCGACCAACTGCTGCGACGCATGGCCAACCGCCTGCGCCGGCGCTTTCCCTCGCCGGCGGTCGTCGCCCGCCTGCATGACGATACCTTCGGCATCCTCGGCCCCGGCGCCATGCTGGGCATGGAGTGCGTGAGCCACCTGGAGGCGGAAGACCCGGACGATCCCGACTTTCCGCCTTTCATCAGCGTCTGCGCCGCCCGCATCGATCTCGACCACTACAACGGCTCCGCCCGCTCGGCGATGGCGGTGGGCTCGCTGCTGCTGAAGCAGGCGCGGCGCCAGGGGCTGAGCCAGATCATCGGCTACGAGGCCGGCATGGAGGTCGCCGCCGACAAGCGCTACACCCTGTCCCACGATCTCTATCACGCCCTGCGGAGCGACGAGATCCACATCGCCCTGCAGCCGCAGGTGGACCTCGCCAGCGGCCGGGTGGTGGGTGCGGAGGCGCTGGCGCGCTGGACCAAGCGCGATGGCACCAGCATTCCGCCCTCCGAGTTCATCCCGATGGCGGAGGCCAACGGCCTCATCGTGCCGCTGGGGCGGCGCATCATCGAGCTCGCCTGCATCGCCCTCGCCCGCCTCGGCTCGGCCGGCTTCGGCAACATCCCGGTGGCGGTGAACGTGTCTGCCCTGCAACTGGCCCGCGACGGCTTCCTCAACGACCTGCGCGCCACCGTGGAGCTGCACGGGCTGCCGCCCTCGCTGCTCGAGATCGAGGTCACCGAATCCATCGCCATGGACGAACGCACCGGCACCAGCAACCTGCTGGAGCAACTGCGCGACGCCGGCTTCCCGCTCGCCATCGACGACTTCGGCACCGGCTACTCCTCGCTCTCCTACCTGCGCAGCCTGCCCGCTACCACGCTGAAGATAGATCGCAGCTTCGTCCAGGAGATCGGCAATACGCCGGAACGGCTGGCGATTGCCGACATGATCATCAGCCTGGGGCAACGTTTCGACATGCGGCTGGTTGCCGAAGGGGTGGAAACGCCGGCACAGCGCGACTGGCTGGGCGAGCGCGGCTGTCAGCAGGCCCAGGGCTACTTCTTCGGGCGGCCGCAGCCCTTGGCCGATCTGCTGGCAACACTGAGAGGATGGCCGGCGAACCCCTAGAGAATGCGCCGTCGCCCACGGCACCGGCGCGCACCGTCGCCCGCCTGTGGGGGGTACGCCGGCGCCTGGCCGCCCTGCTGCTGCCTTGGGTGCTGGTGTTTGGCTTAGGCACGCCGCTGATCTGGTACGACCTGCGCCAGACGCTGCACACCCCGCTATTGCGCGCCCAGGCGGACGCCCTCACCGAAGGCAACCAGATACTGGCGCGCGGCCTTGCCACCCTGCGGCGCGACATCCAGTTCCTCGGCGACTTCTTCACCCACTTGCCCGGCAATGGCTTCGCCGACGGACCGCTGCAGTTGCAGCTCTTCCGCAGCTTCGCCGAGAGCTCCGGCTACTACGACCAGGTGCGCTGGATAGACGAGACCGGCATGGAGCGCATCCGCGTCATCTACACGGACACCGCGCGGCGCAGCGAGATCGTTCCCGAACGGGATCTGCGGAACCAGGCCGACAGCGCCTACTTCATCGACACCATGCAGCTCGAGGACGATGCCATCTATTACTCCCCGCTGGCGCTGGACTTCGAGCACGACGGCGCCGGGCTTCCGCGGCAACCTACACTGAGGATCGCCACACCGGTGTTCGACGCCAGGCGCCGACACGGCATCGTCATCCTCAACTACCATGCCGAGCGCCTGCTGGAGCGGCTGAAGCCCATCGGCCTGCAGCAAGGGCTGGAAATCCAGCTGATCAACCCGGATGGCTACTGGCTACTCCACCCGGATCCGCAGATGAGCTGGGGCTGGCAGCTGGAACGCCCGCAGAACACCCTGGCACAGCGCGTCCCGCAGCTGTGGCGGCAGATGCAGGAGAGCGACCAGGGCAGCTACCGCGACGACAATGGCATCTGGAGCTACCTCACCTTCAACCTCAGCGGCGACCCCGCCCCCGGCGCCAGCCAGCGCGGCAGCGCGCTGGCCTGGCGCCTGCTGGTGCGCATCCCCGAACCTGCGCTGGATGCGCTCACCGCCCGCAGCAAGCTCACCTTCAGCCTGCTTGTGCTGGTGGCGGTGGCGATCACCTTCGGCCTCTCCGTCCGCCTCGCCCTCGCCATGCGCAACGAGGAAGAGAAGAGCCTGGCCCTCGCCCACGCCAATACCGCCCTGCAGCACTCGCTGGACAACCTGCGTGCAGTGCAGGAAGACCTGGCCCGTGCCGACAAGCTCTCCGCCCTCGGCCTCATGGTGGCCGGCGTCGCCCATGAGCTGAACACGCCGCTGGGGAGCGCGATGATGGCGCTCAGCACCGCGCGGCAGGAACTGAAGCAGCTGGAAGAACGCATCCAGTCCGGCCTGAGGAAATCCGACCTCGCCACCTTCCTCGCCAACTGCGGCGAAGGCATGGAGCTGGCCGCCCGCGCGGTGGACCGGGCCGGTGCGCTGGTGCGGCGCTTCAAGCAGACAGCAATAGACCGCACCACCATGGAACGGCGCAACTTCGTGCTCGCCGAAACCCTGGTGGACGCCGACCACCGCCTGCACAAGTGGGACCGCAGCCTGCCCGTCAGCCTCACGCTGGAGCTGGACCCGGCCATCGAGATGGACAGCTACCCCGGCCCGCTCGGCCAGGTCGTCTCCAACCTGGTCGAGAATGCGCTGGTGCACGGTTTCCCCGACAACCGCGCTGGCAACCTCACCCTCCGCGCCGAAGCGGAAGGCGAGGATGGCGTCCTCCTCACCGTCGCCGACACCGGCATCGGCATCCCCGCCGAAGTGCTGACGCAGATCTTCGATCCCTTCTTCACCACCCGGCGTCACGACGGCGGCACCGGGCTGGGGCTGCATGTGGTCTATCAGATCGTCACCGAGCTGCTGGGCGGTCGCATCGAAATGCGCAGCGTGAGCAACGGCAATGCCGGCTCGGGTACCGTTTTCACCCTGCACCTGCCCCGCGTCGCTCCCGCCGCGGCGCCGCACCAGCCGGCGGCTTGAGCCGCTCCGGGGCTATTTGCCTTCGACCCGGCTTTGGGATTAGCGTTGACCCGCCCTCGCGCCCCGCCGCGAATGTCATAGCACCCCCACGGAGGCTTCAATGAGCGACACCACGCACCCCTCGAAGGACAAACTCGTTTCCGACCTCAAGGTCGTCGTCGCCGACGCCGAAGAGCTGCTGAAACTGACCGCCGACCAGGCTGGCGAAAAGCTCCACGACGTTCGCGGCCGCATCGGCGAGCGCCTCGCCGGTGCCAAGGAGCGCATTGCCGAAGCCGAAGCCGCCCTGCTGGAGAAGACCAAGCAGGCCGCCCATGCCACCGACGACTACGTCCACGCCCACCCCTGGCAATCCGTCGGCGTCGCCGCCGGCGTCGCCTTCCTGCTCGGCCTGCTGGTCAGCCGCCGCTGACCCGGCGCATGAGCGAATCCCGACGGCCGCGCCTGGCTGAGAGCCTGCGCGGCATCCTCGATGCCGGGCTGCACGCGGTGCAGACCCGGCTCGAACTTCTCGGCGTCGAACTCCAGGAAGAAAAGCTGCGGCTGGCCGCGCTGCTGCTCAACACCGTACTCGCGGCGGTACTACTGGGCTTCGGCCTCGTCTTCCTGGTGATCTTCCTCACCGTGCTGCTGTGGGACGACTACCGCCTGCTCGCTCTCGGCCTCGCCACTGCCATCCTGCTCGGCGGCGGCCTATTCACCGCGGCCAATGCTGCCCGCGAGCTACGCCGCGGCAGCAGCCTGTTTTCCGCCAGCCTCGCCGAACTCCGCCGCGACCGTGCGGCCCTGCAGCGCGAAGAGTGAGCCACGCATGGTGATAGCCGTATGAGCCCGCAGATGGTCGAGCTGGCGCTGCGCAAGCAGCGGCTGCAGATCCGCGCCGAAGCGCAGCGGGAAGAGATGATGGGGCGGCTGGCCGGCGTGGAGTCCGCGCTGGACACGGTGGACCGGGTGCGCGACCAGCTGGACTGGGCCAGGGAGAAAGCCCCCCTGCTATCCGGCGCCGCGCTGCTCTTGCTGCTCGCCCGCCCGCGCCGCACCTGGTGGCTGGTGCGGCGGGCCTGGGTGGGCTGGATGCTGTTCAAGCGGGTGCGCGGCGGTTCTGTCGCCCCCCTGGTGCCGGTACTGCTCAGCCTGTTCAGCCGTTGGCGCGCTTCTCGGGCAACACGAGGTTGAGCAGCACCGCGAACACGCCGCACAAGCTCACCCCCTGCAGCACGAAGCTGCCGATCGAAAAGCCGAAACCGCCGATGCCCAGCACCAGCACGGTGGAGACGATGACAAGGTTGCGCGGCTCTTCCAGATCGGTGCGCGCGGCGATCAGCGTTTTCAGGCCGATGGCGGCGATGGAGCCGAACAGCAGGATCATGATGCCGCCCATCACCGGCGCCGGAATGGACTGCAGCATCGCGTTGAACTTGCCGACGAAGGCCATCGCCACCGCGAACACCGCCGCCCAGGTCATGATCACCGGGTTGAAGTTGCGCGTCAGCGTCACCGCGCCGGTCACTTCCGCATAAGTGGTCACCGGCGGGCCGCCGACCATGCCGGCGAACAGCACGCCCAGTCCGTCGCCCGCCAAGGTGCGGTGCAGGCCCGGCTCGCGGGTGTAATCGCGGCCGGTGACGCCGCCCACCGCGATCACATTGCCGACGTGCTCGATCGCCGGTGCCAGCGCCACCGGTAGCATGAACAGCACCGCCGCCAGCTCGAAGCTGGGGGTGACGAAGTGAGGCATCTCAATCCACGGCGCGTTGGCGATCCTGGAGAAATCCACGTCGCCCATCAGCGCCGCCAGCACATAGCCGGTGGCGACGCCCAGCAGGATGGGCACCAGCCGCAGGATGCCGCGGGCGAAGATCGCCGCCGCCATCGTCGTGCCCAGCGAAACCACCGCCAGCAGCAGTGCCTGCTCGCGCGGCATGAGCGTGAGCTTGCCGTCGCCGCTCAGGCCCATCGCCATATTTACCGCCACGCCGGCCAGCGCGAGGCCGATCACCATGATGATGGGGCCGATGACTACCGGCGGCATCAGCCGGTGCACCACCTGGGCGCCATAACGCTTCACCAGCCCGGCGAAGGCGAAGTAGGCCAGGCTGACGCAGGCCAGCGCGCCCATGGTGGCCGGCAGGCCCCAGGTCTGCATCGAGTAGATGATGGGGGCGATGAAAGCGAAGCTGGAGCCGAGGAAGATCGGCACCTGGCGCCGCGTCAGTGCCTGGAACAGCAGCGTGCCGACACCAGCGCCCAGCAGCGCCATGCTGGGATTCAGGCCGGTGAGCAGCGGCACCAGTACCAGCGCGCCAAAGGCCACGAACAGGATTTGCGCGCCGGCCACCGCCTGGCGCCACGCCGGGGCCGCCGGCGCAGTTGCGTTCTCACGCATGGTTGAGCTCCCCGCCGAGGGCGGAAGTGATGGATAAGGGTTGGAAGGCGTCGGGCTCTTGCGCCGGCAGCCCGCGGGCAACCGCCCTGCCGGCGAGCGGCACAGGAAGGACCGGCCCAGCGCCTGCTGGCATGGCGGCCTCGAACAGCCGCCATGCCGGCGGCCGCGCTCAATTCATCTTGGTGCCGAAGATCTTGTCGCCGGCATCGCCGAGGCCCGGAATGATGTAGCCCTGCTCGTTGAGGTGGCTGTCTATGCTGGCGGTGTAGATCTCCACCTCGGGGTGGGCGGCCGCCATGCGGGCGATGCCCTCCGGCGCCGCCACCAGCACCAGCGCGCGCACCTGGGTACACCCGTTGCGCTTGAGCATGTCCACCGTCGCCACCATGGAGCCGCCGGTGGCCAGCATCGGGTCGATGATCAAAGCCATGCGCTCGCCCAGGTGGCCGACGAACTTCTCGAAGTAGGGCGCCGGCTGCAGGGTCTCCTCGTCGCGGGCGATGCCGACCACGCTCACCTTGGCGCTGGGAATCATGTCCAGCACGCCGTCCAGCATGCCCAGGCCGGCACGCAGGATGGGTACCACCGTCACCTTTTTGCCCTTGATCTGCTCCACCTCCACCGGTCCGGCCCAGCCGGCGATGGTCACCGTTTCCAGCGGAAAGTCCTTGCACGCCTCGTAGGCCAGCAGGCGCGCCAGTTCGGCGGTGAGCTCGCGGAACTTCTTGGTGCTGATGTCAGCCTCGCGCATGAGGCCGATCTTGTGGCGTACAAGCGGATGGTCGATCTGGTGAATGGGCATCGGGAGCGGTCCTTGAAGGGTCGCCGCAGTTTACTACCGACGACTGCGCCACTGGCATGGCTTCAGCCGCGCTGGGATAAAATGCGCGCCTTCCGCAGACCTCCCGCGCCGGCCCGATCAGCCGCCGTCCTACGCCATGGCCCCCGACCTCAACGCCCTCCGCCTCATCCTTGCCGAAGCCGACTGCCTCGCCTCCCCGCAGACGGTGGAACAGGCGCTGGACCGCATGGCGGACGAAATCACCACCCGGCTGGCGGACAGCAACCCCTTGGTCTACACGGTGATGAACGGCGGCCTGATCTTCGCCGGCCGCCTGCTCACCCGCCTGCCCTTCCCGCTGGAAACCTCCTACCTGCATGCCAGCCGCTACGGCCACGCGCTGCAGGGCACGCTGCTGGACTGGCGGGTGCGCCCCACCCAGGACTTGCGTGGCCGCAGCGTGCTGGTGCTGGACGACATCCTGGATGAAGGCCACACGCTGGCGGCCATCGTCGATTACCTGAAGAACGAAGGCGCCCGGGAAGTACTCACAGCGGTACTGGTACACAAGGATCACACGCGCAAGGCCTACCCCGGCATGCGCGCCGACTTCACCGGCGTGGACGTGGCCGACCGCTTCCTGTTCGGCTGCGGCATGGACTACAAGGGCTACTGGCGCAACGCGCCGGGCATCTACGCGGTGAAGGGACTCTGAAGGAGCTAATACATGCTGATCACCTTCCATTCCGACGAAAGCGCCGACGTCATCATGTTCGGTGACGCCGCCAAGGCGCTGCTCGCCATCCTCGGCAAGGACCCGCAGGACGGCCAGGGCATCGTCACCGTCGAGCAATTGCCAGCCGCCATCGAGCGCCTGCATGCCGCCATCGAGGAAGACCGTGCCCGCCAGGCCCGGCAGGGCGAGCCGGACGAAGAAGCCGCCAAGGAACAAGGCCAGACCGGTATGGCGGCACCGGTCGGCCTCGCCCAGCGCGGCTGGCCGCTGCTGGAGATGCTGGAGCGCTCCGCCCGCGCCGGCGTGCCGGTGACCTGGGGCAGCTGAACCCGGCCGGCGGCCGTCCGCCGGCCTGCGCCCAGCCGCAACTCAGCGGCTGCCCCGCCGCGATGCCGCCTGCGCAGCGATGTAAGCCTCGACCTGCGCCTGCGTCACGCTGCCCTTGCCGGCGCTGTCGATCTCGCCGAAGTGGCGATGGACGAAGGGCATGCCGGCCTTGGCCTCCTCCACGCTGAGGCTGCCGTCGCGGTTCGCATCGGCCGCCGCGAAGCGCTCCTGCAGCCGCTCCTTCATCCGCGCCGCGCCCTCCTGCGCCGCGGGCTCCGCCGCCCTCGCCCCGCTCGCCGCCATGCCGGCAGCCAGCCCCAGCAGCGCCGCCAGCGTCACACCGGAAATCAAACGCGTCATCTTCCGCTCCTTGTCATCATCCACCGGCCAGCTCAACGGCTGGGGCAGGCAATGGTGTTGCCCCCGGCGTCGTAGCAGGTGGCGCTGCGCGACCAGCCGCTGTCCTTGCTGTAGCTGGAGCTGCTCTGCACCGAGTTGCCGGTGGTGGCGCTGGTCGCCGAGGTGCTGCGGCTCTGGCTGATGTTGCCGTCGGCATCCCGGCTGGCGCTGCCGCTGCTGGCCACGCTGCCGCGCGCGTTGCTGGCCGCCACGCTGCTGTCGTGGCTGGCGCTGCCGTCGGCCGAACGGCTGTTCTGCGCACTGCGCGCGCCGCTGCCGCCTTCCGCGCTAGACCAGCTACGGATGCGCTGGCCGCTGCGGTTGCCGGCGCCATCGCCCTGCCGCGCATGCTGACGCACCATGCTGCCGCCCTTGGGCCCGGTGACTTCGCGCGAGCCAACAACACCGGCGGCCTGGGTCGGCAACGCCAGCGCAGCGGCCAGCAGCAGCGCTGCCAGCATGCCGCCAGCGCGCAAGGACTGAAGATGAGATGCCATGGGGAACGCTCCTGATCGCAATGCCCGCCGCACGGCGCGCCGGGCTGTCCGCACTCTAGGGCGGCGGGAGCGCCGCCGGGTTACCCGGAAACCCCGCTTCATTACCGGCGATTACCGGCCTCCGCACTGGTAATCGCCGGTAACCGAAGCCACTGCGCTGAGCCGCAGGCGCCGCAGCTAAGATGGCGACGGTGGTTTGACCAAGGGAGAACGCAGTGGAGGAAGCCGGCAAGCTGCTGGTGGTGGACGACGAAGCCGAACTGCGCGCGCTGCTGGCCCGCTACCTCGGCGGCCGCGGCTACCGGGTGCGCGAGGCGGCCGACACCACCGCCATGGACCGCCTGCTGGAGCGCGAACATTTCGACGTACTCGTGCTGGACCTGATGCTGCCCGGCGAAGACGGCCTCGCCGCCTGCCGCCGGCTGCGCGCCAACGGCGACGCCATCCCCATCCTGATGCTGACCGCCCGCGGCGATCCGGTGGACCGCATCATCGGCCTGGAGACCGGCGCCGACGACTACCTGCCCAAGCCCTTCGAGCCGCGCGAACTGCTCGCCCGCATCCAGTCCCTGATCCGCCGCCAGCGCCTGCTCGGCGCCCAGGCCCACCGCCAGCCGGAAGCGGCGGTCCGCATCGGCCGTTACCGGCTGGATGGCGAACGCCGGCAGTTGCTGGATGGCGAGCAGGTGATTCCGCTGGCCGCCGGCGAGTTCGACCTGCTGCAGGCCCTGGCCGCCAACCGCGGCCGCGCGCTGGGCCGCGACCGCCTGGTGAGCCTGGCCGACGGCCCCGGCGCCGCCATCAACGACCGCAGCATAGACGTGCGCATCCTGCGCCTGCGCCGCGCCATCGAAGACGACCCGGCCAATCCCCGCCACCTGCTCACCGTGCGCGGCAAGGGCTACATGCTCGCCGCCGAGCCGAAGTGAGGCGGCGGATGCAACCAGGGACAGCCAGGAGCGCCGCGGCCAGCCCCGAAGCCCGCAGCGTGCAGACT
>NZ_WUEI01000250.1 GCF_012911025.1 Azoarcus sp. TTM-91
GCGCTGAGCCGGCCGGGCATGCGCCCCCCCATCGCCCCTTCCGCGGCCCGCCGCCGCGCCGCTGCCTGCTGGGCGGCCGGCGCGGCGGCTGCCCGTTCGCGCCTGGCACCGTTCGCGCTCCTGCGTCCGCCCTCTCCCGCCTCGGCGAACCTCCGCCTGGCGCTCCTGCTTCTATTGCTCGCAGCCAGCCTGCAAGCCCCGGCGACCTTCGCCGCCTTTGGCTTCAACGACGTCGCCCAGCGCGCCCGCCAGCTGGCCGAATCCGCCTACAAGCCGCCGGCCGAAACCTTGCCGGCGGAGCTGCGCCAGCTGAGTTACGACGACTACCGCCGCATCCGCCACAAGCCGGAGCGCGCGCTGTGGGCGGGCGCCGGCGGCGCCTTCGAAGTTGCCTTCTTCCCACCGGGGCTGAACTACGCCGCACCGGTGAAGATCAACCAGGTCGATGCCGACGGCGTGCGCGAGCTGCGCTTCGACCCGGAGGATTTCGACTACGGCGGCGCCCCGGTGGATGCCGCCAAGCTGAAGAACGCCCAGGGCCTGGGCTATGCCGGCCTGCGGGTGCTCAGCGGCAAACGCGGCAAGCAGGGCGGCCCGCGCAAGGAAGCCCTGGCCTTCCACGGCGCCAGCCTGTTCCGTTCGCCCGGCGACGAGGAACAGTACGGCACCTGGGCGCGCGGACTGGCGGTGGATACCGGCCTGCCCAGCGGCGAGGAGTTTCCCCGCTTCGTCGAGTTCTGGCTGGAGCGCCCGGCCGCCAGCGCCCGCGAACTGGTGATCTACGCCCTGCTGGACTCACCCCGCTACACCGGCGCCTACCGCTTCGTGCTGCAGCCGGACGCGCACGGCAGCGTGCAGGAGGTGCGGGCGCGGCTCTACCCCCGCGCCCAGGCCGCCAAGCTCGGCCTGGCGCCGCTGGCGAGCATGCACTTCGCCGGCGAGAACCGGCCGGCGCGCGGCGAGGACTACCGCCCGGAGGTGCATGATGCCGACGGCCTGTCGGTGCTGGCCGCCAATGGCGAATGGATATGGCGGCCGCTGTCCAACCCGCGCCGACTGCTCATCACCGCCTTCGCCCTCAACGATCCGCAGGGCTTCGGCCTGATGCAGCGCGACCGCGACTTCGCCAGCTACCAGGACATCGACGCCCGCCGCGAGCTCAGGCCCAGCGCCTGGGTGGAACCCAGCGGCGCCTGGGGGCCGGGCCAGGTGGAGCTGGTGCAGATTCCCACGCCGGACGAGTTCAACAACAACGTCGTCGCCTACTGGGTGCCCGAGCAGGCGCCGGCGCCGGGCAAGCCCTACGACTTCGGCTACCGCCTGTCCTGGCGCACCGCGAAGGCGCCGCACCCGCCCAAGGCCTGGGTGGTGCAGACCCGCGTCGGCCACGACCGCCAGGGCGAAAGCAACGAGCTGTGGCTGCGGGTGGATTTCGCCGACCCCGGCTACGCGAAGCTGCCGCCGGACCGGCCTGTGCGGGCGGTGGTGTCAGTGGGCGACAACGCCGAGCTGCTGGAAACCCGGCTGGCCGCCAACCCGGCGCTGGAAGGCTGGCGCACCACGCTGCGCCTGCGCCGGGCCGACGCCGCCAAACCGGTGGAACTGCGCCTGCAGCTGTTCGACCCGGACGAGCACGCCGCCGACCGCCCCCGCTCCGAGACCTGGAGCTATGT
>NZ_WUEI01000251.1 GCF_012911025.1 Azoarcus sp. TTM-91
GGACGATCTCGCCCAGCAGCTGGCCGGCCTTCTCGGCGAGTTGCACGCTGCCGCTGGCGACTTCGCTGATTTCCTGCGCCGCTTCCTGGCTGCGTTCGGCCAGCTTGCGCACCTCGGCGGCCACCACCGCGAAGCCCTTGCCGTGCTCGCCGGCACGGGCGGCCTCGATGGCGGCGTTGAGCGCCAGCAGATTGGTCTGGTAGGCGATGTCGTCGATGATGCCGATCTTCTCGGCGATGCGCTTCATCGCACCCACCGTCTCGCTGACGGCGCCGCCGCCTTCGGTGGCCTGGCCGGAGGCCTGGGAGGCGATGCTGTTGGTGACCTTGGCGTTCTCGGTGTTCTGGGTGACGGAGGCGGTCAGCTGCTCGATGCTGGCGGCCTGCTCGGAGGAGGACTGGGACAGGTTCTGGGCGGTGGCGGAGACTTCTTCCGACGCGGAGGAGAGGTTGTCCGCCGCGCTGCGCACCTGGCCGATGATCTGCGACAGCTTCTCTATCATGGCCGACATCGCGTTGCTCAGCCGTGCCACCTCGTCCCGGCCACGGCTGTTGATGCGGGCGGTGAGATCGCCG
Organism: Azoarcus sp. TTM-91; assembly: GCF_012911025.1. Lineage (GTDB taxonomy): Bacteria > Pseudomonadota > Gammaproteobacteria > Burkholderiales > Rhodocyclaceae > Azoarcus. The sequence goes on from NZ_WUEI01000251.1 coordinate 576, forward strand.
TCGGAGATGCGGTTGGCCAGTTCCACCACGCGGGCCAGCGGCAGGGTGACGCTGCGGCTGATGAAGACGCCCAGCAGGATCCCGGAGAGCACCGCGCCCACGATGATGACGATCAGCGTGCTGCGGCTCTGCTGGTACAGCTCATCGCCATCCGCGCTTGCCTGGCGCGCATTGTCTTCCTTCTGCTGGCTCAGCTCGGTGATCAGGTCGTCCATTGCGTTGGCCGACTTGCGCACCGACTCGATGCTCTGCCGCAGTTCGGGGCTGTGCTCCTGCAGTTCGGTCGCCGCCGCGAGTTCCAGCATGCGGTTGAGGTCATTCTCGTAGGCCGGCCACATACGCTGCAGCGTAGCCATCTTTTCCTTGCCGGCCTCGGTGTAGAACAGCGGCTGCGCCTTGGCGATCAGGGTGGTGTAGTTGGCCTTGACCTTCTTGATGTCCTCGAGGATGCGATCGCGTTCCGCCTGGCTGTTTGCCATCAGGAAAGAGAGCCGGTCGCGGCCGAGATAGATGAGGTTGATGTTCGCCTCCTTGATGTAGGAGATACCCAATGCCTCCCGCTGGTAAAGCGCGGAGGTGAGGTCGTTCAGTTTGCTGGCATTGGAAAGGCCGACCAGACCGACGACCGCGCTGAACAGGGCAACGATCAGGAACGCGCCGATCAGGCGGATGCCGATCGAAAGGTTGCTAAGCATGGAATTCCTCCGGATGGGTGGGGGTGCGCTGGGAGCGGAAAGAGGAAGCGCTATCGTTGGCGGTAGCGATGTGGCTCATGGCGGCGACATCGAGGATGAGGGCGACCTCGCCGGAGCCGAGGATGGAAGAGCCTGAGAGTCCGCGCATGCCACGGAAGAGGCGTCCGAGGGGCTTGATGACGGTCTGCAGTTCGCCCTGGAGCTGATCGACGACGACGCCGATGCGCTGTCCCTGGTGATGGATGACGACGATGTTCTCGCGCCTGGGGGCCTCGCCGCCGAGGGCGAAGAGCTCGCGCAGTCGGACATAGGGGAGGACCTCGCCGCGCAGATTGACGTACTGGCGGCGCTCGGCGGCGAGGGCGGGGGCGAGGGCGATGCACT
>NZ_WUEI01000252.1 GCF_012911025.1 Azoarcus sp. TTM-91
TCCTACGCGCAACGTCGGCAATGGTTCCTGTGGGAACTGGACCGTGCCAGCACGGCGTACCACATCTCCGGGGGCCTGCGGCTCAAGGGCGAGGTGAACCTGGATGCGCTGCAAGGAAGCTTCGCGGCGCTGGTGAGCCGGCACGAATCGCTGCGCACAGTCTTCCTTGCCGACGACCAAGGACTGGCCCAGCAACACATCCAGGCCCAAGGCCAACCCGCCTTCGAACTGATCGACCTGAGCGGCACCCCGGCGGAAGAAAGCGAGGCGCGCGCGCGAGCAGCAGCCGAACGGCTGCACTCGACCCCCTTCGACCTCGGCCAGGGCCCGCTGCTGCGTATCGGCCTGATCCGGCTCTCGGCGCAGGAACACCTGCTGATCGTCGTGATGCACCACATCATCTCGGACGGCTGGTCGATGCAGATCCTGGTGGACGAATTCGTCGGCCACTACCGCGCCGCGCTCGAAGGAGGCCAGGCAAACCTCTCCCCGCCCTCCATCCAGTACGCCGACTACGCCCAGTGGCAACGGCAATGGCTGGAAGCCGGCGAAAAAGCCCGCCAGCTCGACTACTGGCAAACCCAGCTGGGCACCGAGCACCCCCTGCTGCACCTGCCCACCGACCACCCCCGGCGCGCCGACGGCCGCTACAGCGCCGCCCGCCGGACGGTCAGCGTTCCCGAGCCGCTCACGCACAAACTGCGCAAGCTCGCCCAAGCCGAGCACACCACCGTCTTCGTCACCCTGCTCGCCGGCCTGCAAGCCCTGCTGCACCGCTACACCGGGCAGGAAGACATCCGCATCGGCGTCCCCATCGCCAACCGCCACCGCATCGAAACCGAAAGCGTGATCGGCTTCTTCGTCAACACCCAGGTCCTGCGCAACTGCATCGGCAGCCGCGACCGCCTGGCCGACGTCCTGGCGCGGACCCGCGAAGCCGCCCTGGGCGCCCAGACCCACCAGGACCTCCCCTTCGAACACCTGGTCGAAGCCCTGCAGCCCGAACGCAGCCTGGGCACCCCCCCCCTGTTCCAGGTGATGTTCAACCACCTGAAGCACGATGCCCGCGCCCTGCAATCGCTCCCCGGCCTGACCCTGGAAGCCTACGAGCTGGGCGCCAAAGCGGCGCAGTTCGAACTCACGGTGGAAGCGCTGGAACAAGCCGGCGGCGGGCTGAAGTTGAGCTTCATCTACGCCCGGGAACTGTTCGACCCGGAAAAAGTGGCCCGCCTCGCCGGCCACTACCTGGCCCTGCTCGAAGCCTTGGCGGAGGAGCCCGGCCAAGCGGTATCCGAGGTCGCGTTGCTGAGCGCGGCGGAACGCGAGCAACTCCAAAACTGGAGCCAAAACGGCGACCGCCCGGCAAGCGCGGCGCTGATCCACCGGCTGATCGAAGCGCAGGCGGCGGCCCACCCGGACGCGGTGGCAGTGATCTTCGGTGAAGCGCAGCTGAACTACGGCGAGCTGAACCGGCGGGCGAACCAACTCGCGCACCACCTGACCGGGCTGGGCGTCGGCCCGGAAGTGAAGGTGGGGATCGCGGTGGAGCGCTCCTTGGACATGGTGGTGGGCCTGTTGGCCATCCTGAAGGCGGGCGGGGCGTA
>NZ_WUEI01000253.1 GCF_012911025.1 Azoarcus sp. TTM-91
CCGGGGGAGATCGCGGTGTCCATCGCCGCCGAGCTGGTGGCGGCGAAGAACGGGGTGACGCCGGAGCGGGTGCTGCCGGTGGCCGAGGCGAAGGCGGCGCTGGAGCTGGCGGCGGATACCTTGTCGGCCTGCGCGGTGGGTGGGCGAGGGCGGTGAGGCGGGCGATGCTCCGGCACGTCCGAGCGCGCCCGATAGCCGGGTGCCTACGCCGCGGGACCACCCTGCACAGGCACGCGAGCGCGGTAACTGAATGCGCTCCCGCTGAATGGAACCGGGGCCGGGAGACGGAATTCCCTGCCGTTCAGCCGGACTGACGCGATGCCCGTGGACCTGCCTGGCGCGCGCGGTGTTTCCACCGGCCAAGACAGGGTGCGGCCGCCGCCGAGGCCCGGCGCTGGCATCCGCGCCTTCCCGCACCCACAATCCAGCCCAGACACAAACCCAGGGAGGCACCCATGTATCCGGCTCTCACCGCGTTCTACGGCGCATTGCTCGGCATCCTCTTCGTCGCGCTTTCCCTGTGGGTGTCCATGGCGCGGGCCAGCCATCGGGTGCATCACGGCGATGGCGGCCATGACGACCTGCAGCGCCGCATCCGCAGCCAGGCGAACTTCGCCGAGTACGTGCCGCTGACCCTGTTGCTGATCGGCATGGCCGAAGTCGGCGGCATCCCGCCGGCCTGGATCAACGCCCTGCTGCTGGCGCTGCTGCTCGCCCGCCTCGCCCACCCTTTCGGCATGACCGCCCGCGAAGGCTCGCCCCGCCAGTACGCCCTGCGCGGGCTGGGCATGCTGGTGACCTGGGCGGTGATCCTCATCGCCGCAGTGCTGCTGCTATTGCGCTGAGCACTTCAACGAGCACGAACATGAATTCCCTTCCCCTGCGCGGCGTCCTGCTCGCGGCCGGCTACGGCCGGCGTTTCGATCCTGCCGGCGGGCGGGACAAGCTGCTGCAGCCACTGGCCGACGGCCGGCCGGTGCTGTGGCACAGCGCGCGGGCCCTGTGCGAGGCCTTGCCCGGCAGCCTGGCGGTGCTGCGACCGGGGCAGGCGGAGCGGGTGCGCTGGCTGCGCGAGGCCGGCTGCGAGGTGGTGGAGAGCGCCGCGGCGGAGGCCGGCATGGGCGCGGCCCTGGCGGCGGGCGTGGCTGCGTCCGCCCAAGGGGGCGGCTGGGTGGTCGCGCTGGCGGACATGCCCTGGCTGCCGGTGGCGGCGATACGTGCGGTGGTCGCGGCGGTGGATGGGCCTGAGGTGGTGGCGGCCACGGCCCACGCCGGCCGGCGTGGCCATCCGGTAGGGTTTGGTGCCGCTTGGGGGGCAGGCTTGATGGCTTGCAGTGGTGATGCCGGCGCCCGGGAGCTGCTGCGCGGGACAGCGCTGCGCTTGCTCGAATGGGCGGATGACAGCGTGTTGCGGGATGTGGATGTGCCGGCGGCCCCGCCCTGCCGGCGCTGTTCGGCCTGCGCCCCGGCGCGCCGGCGATCCACGCCGGCACCTTCAGCAAGACGCTCTACCCCGGCCTGCGCATCGGCTACCTGGTGGTGCC
>NZ_WUEI01000254.1 GCF_012911025.1 Azoarcus sp. TTM-91
ACCCTGGACAGCCCGAAGACGCTCAACGCCCTGACGCTGCCGATGATCGACCGTCTGGCCGCCGCGCTGGACACCTGGCTGGCCGTCCCCGCCATCGCCGGCATCCTGCTCGAAGGCGCCGGCGGCAAGGCCTTCTGCGCCGGCGGCGACGTCGCTGCGCTGTACCGCGCCATCAAGGCCGCCGGCGGCAGGCCGGTGCCCGAAGCCGCCCACTTCTTCGAACGCGAATACCGGCTGGACTACCGCATCCACACCGCCGCCAAACCCATCCTGTGCTGGGGCAAGGGCATCGTCATGGGCGGCGGCATCGGCCTGCTCGCCGGCGCCTCCCATCGCGTCGCCACGCCCAGCACCCGCATGGCCATGCCGGAGATCACCATAGGCCTGTACCCGGACGTCGGCGGCAGCTGGTTCCTGCCGCGCATGCCCGGCCACGGCGGCCTCTTCCTGGCGCTGACCGGCGCCGCGCTGAACGCCGCCAGCGCCCGCTTCGCCGGCCTGGCCGACTTCGTCCTCGCCGACGAGGCCCTGGACGATGTGCTGGCCGCGCTCGCCGCCACCCGCTGGAGCGGCGAAGCACAAGCCGACCGCACCCAGCTCAGCCGCCTGCTGCAGGCCCGCGCGCTGCCGGACGACATCGCCACTGCGCCGCTGTACCGCCACTTCGACCGCATCGAACAAGCCATCGGCCCCACTGGCGGCGGCCTGCCCGACCTGGCCGCCATCGCCCCCCGCCTGCGCCAGCTCGCCGACGACGCCGATCCCTGGCTCGCCGCCGCCGGCCGCGCCTTCACCCACGGCGCCCCCAGCTCGGCGGTGCTCTCCGCCACCCTGTGGCACCAAGCCCGCCAGCTGTCGCTGGCGGAAGTGTTCCGGCTGGAATACCAAGCCTCCCTCGGCGCCACCGCCCAAGCGGACTTCGCCGAAGGCGTGCGCGCCCTGCTGATCGACAAGGACCGCCAGCCGCGCTGGCAATACACCGCGCTGGAGCAAGTGCCGCAGGGCTACGCCGAGGACGTGCTGCGCGCGCGCTTCAGTGGGGAGCATCCGCTGGCCGACCTGGGCCGGGTAAAGGAGTGAGGTGCAGCGCCGGCTGGGCACTGCGCAGCTGAGCCTGGTCGTTGGATCAACGTACCGCTGAAGCAGATCGCGTTAGGAAACACCGCTGGCGCTGGTGATGCTCCGGGCAAGGAATGCTCTTTCAACCCCCTTGCAGCAACCGCCAAGGCCTCATGGCCAGCCCCACCTCCCATAGAGCGAAGTCTTTCCCCTCCCCCTCGTGGGGGAGGGCCGGAGAGAGGGGGAGTGCCCGCCAGGGCGCCAATGGTCGCTCAAGCGCCGCGCCCCCCTCTCCCCTTCCCCTCTCCCACAAGGGGAGAGGGGAAAACCATCGCAGCGCCAAGGCCCTCAGTGGACTTCCATCTGCTGCGGAAGATGCCGAAACGTATGGGGGGCGGGAACTCCGGGCCACAGCAGCAAAACCTGTCTCTTTATACACATCTCCGAGCCCACGAGACCGGAGCCTA
>NZ_WUEI01000255.1 GCF_012911025.1 Azoarcus sp. TTM-91
CCCTTGGGCCGCCCGGTGGAGCCGGAGGTGTAGATCACGTAGGCCAGGTTCTCTCCACTCACCGGCACGTCGGGGTTGTGCTCTGCCTCCGCCGCCAGTGCCAGCGTGTCCAGCTCCAGCACCGTGAGTCCGGTCGGCAGCGGGAGCTGAGCTTGGACCTGGCTTTGCGTGAGCAGCAGCGCGATCCCGCTGTCTTCCATCATGTAACTCAGCCGCTCCGCCGGGTACTCCGGGTCCAGCGGCACGTACGCCCCGCCCGCCTTCAGGATGGCCAACAGGCCCACCACCATGTCCAAGGAGCGCTCCACCGCGATCCCCACCTTCACTTCCGGGCCGACGCCCAGCCCGGTCAGGTGGTGCGCGAGTTGGTTCGCCTGCCGGTTCAGCTCGCCGTAGCTCAGCTGCGCCTCGCCGAAGATCACCGCCACCGCGTCCGGGTTGGCCGCCGCCTGCGCTTCGATCAGACGGTGGATGGGCTCGACGCCTGCGTAGCATTCCCGGTTCTCGCCCCACGTCATCAGCTGCGCTCTCTCCCGTTCTCCCAGCAGCGCCAGTTCGCAGACCGGTGTGGCGCTCGCCTCCTGCAGCGCCGCCACCACCGCGCTCACCGCAGCATGCATATAGGCGCACAGCCGTTGCGCATCTGCTTCCGGGACGGCCTGGGCGACCAGTTCGAAGCCTTCTCCCAGGTCATCCACCGACACGCCCAGCGGGTAGTTGGTCCGCTCTTCTCCGCTCAGCACTTCCAGCCCTTCCCAGGCCGTGCCCTGGGCCTGCTCGCCCTGCGGGCTGTGCCGGTAGTTCAGCAGCGCCGAGAACAGCGGCGTGCCACCCGGCAAGCCGCTGCAGCGCTGCGCGAGCGCGAGGCTGGCGTGTTCGTGGTGCAGCAGTTCAGTCAGGGTCTGGTGGGTCTGCTTCAGACTTGCTTGTACTGAGTTCGCGCCCAGCCGCACCCGCATCGGCAGGGTGTTGATGAACAGACCCAGCGCGCTGTCCGCCTGCGCGCCGCCTTGCATCCGTCCGAACAGGACGGTGCCGAAGACGACGTCGTCGCGGCCCGTGGTCTTGCCCAGCACCAGCGCCCAGGCGAGATGGAAGAGGCTGGCCGCGCTCACGCCGTGCTTGCGGGCTTGCTCGCGGATGGCGCGGGCAAGGGCACTTTCCAGCGGTAGCCGGGCTTCTTCGATGCCGCTGCCGTCGCCCTGGATGTCGAGCAGTCCGAAGGGGGCGGTCGGTTCGGCCACGTCGCCCAGCAGTTGGGTGAAGAAGCTTTCGTGTTCGGCCACGCTCACGCCCAGCTTCGCCTGGGCGACGAAGCGGCGGAAGGGGACCGGTTCCGGAAGTTCGCCTTCCCTGCCCTCCTGGATCAGGGCGATCTCGCCCACCAGCAGTTCCAGCGTGG
>NZ_WUEI01000256.1 GCF_012911025.1 Azoarcus sp. TTM-91
CGCCCCGCCACCGCCAGCACGCCGCTGGTCGATTTCCGCTACGACGTCCACCAGCTGCGGCTGGAAGGCGAGTCCTACCCGGAGAATGCCGCCGCCTTCTACGGCCCCCTCGCCGACGGGCTGAAAACCTATGTGGCCGGCCTGCAGGGTAGCGAGCAAGTCGAGGTGCACGTGGCCCTGAGCTACTTCAACAGCTCCAGCACCAAGATGCTGTTCGGCCTCTTCGACACCCTCAACCAGGCCGCCGAGCAGGGCCGCCGCATCGCCCTGCACTGGTATCACGACCGGGAAGACGACATCGCCGAGGAGTTCGGCGAGGAACTGCACGTCGATTTCCCCGCGCTGGCCTTCCACGCCCATCCGGCGGACTGAAGCGATGTCGTCCAACGAGCTGTTCGCGCACGAGAACGCCATTCTCTGCGAGGCCCGCGCCATCGCCGCGCAGGAAGGCCAGCATGCGGAGATCTACCGCCAGGCGCTGGCCGCGCTGGCCGAGCACTACGCCCGCATGATGCGGGAGTCCCACCGCCTGATCTCCCGCAGCGACCGCGCCGAACGCGAGCTCAACCGCCTCAACGAACAGCTGCAGGACCTCGCCTGCGCGCTGGAATACAAGGCCACCCACGACCCGCTCACCGGCATCTACAACCGCAGTGCCATCATCGACCGGGTGCAGCGCGCGCTGGACGCCGGCCCGGTGGCGCTGACGGTGATCGACATCGACCACTTCAAGCGCATCAACGACAGCTTCGGCCACCCCACCGGCGACGCGGTGATCCGCGGCCTCATCCGGCGGGTGCAGACCATCCTCGACCAAGGCGACAGCATAGGCCGCATCGGCGGCGAGGAATTCACCATCCTCCACCCCCAGGCCAACCTCGAACGCGCCCGCGCCACCGCCCTGCGCATCCAGCAAAGCCTCAACGCCGAACCGCTGGCCGAACTCAGCGAATGGCCGGTCACCGCCAGCTTCGGCGTCAGCTGGGCCGCCCGCCGCACCCCCTTCGACGAGCTCTACAGCCGCGCCGACGCCGCCCTCTACGAAGCCAAGCAACAAGGCCGCAACCGGGTCGTGACGGCGGACTGAACTGGCGTTCCGCCTATCGTGAGCGGGAACGCCGGACGGCGAGTCGAGCCATCCCCGGCTCCGGCTCCGGCTCCGGCGATGGCGATGGCGATGGCGATGGCGATGGCGATGGCGATGGCGATGGCGATGGCGATGGCGATCAGCATTCGCCCTGCCCAATACCCGTCGGGCGTTTTTTCGCCTGCCTTGACGACAAGCGCCAGCCCTGAACCGACAAGCAACAACGGGGCTCCGGCGGCCAGCCACACGCCGCCGGAGCAGCCCCCTCTCCCTCCCCCTCGCGGGCGAGGGCCGGGGAG
>NZ_WUEI01000257.1 GCF_012911025.1 Azoarcus sp. TTM-91
CCCCTGCAAGCAGAGACCCCTGCAGCCCCATTCACCCTCCACCACCCCGACAAACGCCTCTTGACGCTACCCCAAACCCCGGCGGAAACTCCGCCCCATGACTGTACAAAATTACAGAAAACCGGAGAGCCCCCAGGCAAGCACCCAGGCCCAGCGCGGCCGCGGCGCCGCGCTGCGCCCGGACGGCCGCTTCCTCGACTGGCAGCGCGGCGACTTCGACGACGGCTGGTCCAACGAGGACGAAGGCGGCGAAGGCAAGCTCAGAACGGAACTGCTGGTGGATCGCGCCAAGACCGTCATCACCAGCAACACCTCGCCGGACGTCGGCTTCAACCGCTCCATCAACCCTTACCGCGGTTGCGAGCACGGCTGCATCTACTGCTTCGCGCGGCCGTCCCACGCCTACCTGGACCTCTCCCCCGGGCTGGACTTCGAGACCAAGCTGTTCTGGAAGCCGGAGGCCGCCAACCTGCTGCGGCGGGAGCTTGCTCGCCCCGGCTACCGCTGCGAGCCCATCGCCCTCGGCATCAACACCGACGCCTGGCAGCCGGTGGAGCGGCGTACCGGGCTCACCCGCCAGATCCTCCAGGTGATGGTGGAGACCCGCCACCCGGTGAGCATGATCACCAAGTCGGCACTGATAGAGCGCGACATCGATCTGCTCGCCGACCTCGCGCGCGACAACCTGGTACAGGTGATGCTCTCCATCACCACGCTGGACGACGACCTCGCCCGCCGCCTGGAGCCGCGCGCCGCCCGCCCGGCGCGGCGGCTGGAAACCCTGCGCCGGCTGAGCGATGCCGGCATCCCGGTGGGCGTGCTGTGCGCGCCGCTGATCCCGGCGCTGAACGACCATGAACTCGAAGCGGTGCTGGAAGCCGCCCACGCCCACGGCGCGGAAACCGCCGGCTACGTACTGCTGCGCCTGCCCTACGAACTGAAGGAGCTGTTCGCCGAATGGCTGCAGCGCCACGCCCCCGGCAAGGCGCGCCATGTGATGAGCCTGCTGGCCGCCATGCGCGGCGGCAAGGCCAACGACGCCCGCTTCGGCCACCGCATGCGCGGCGAAGGCGTTTATGCCGAGCTTTACCGCCAGCGCTTGCACCGCAGCTGCGAGCGCCTGGGCCTGAACCGCCACCGCCGCCCGCTGGACAGCAGCCTCTTCAAACCGCCGGTGGTGGATGCGCCGCCGAAAGCCCCCTCGCCGCAGCTGGACCTGTTCTGACCTGCCGCTGCCGGTAAAGCCCCCGCACCAGACGGCGGCCCGATCGCCGGAGCTCTCCCCCGCCCCGGCTACAATCGAGCCTTCGCGGCCATAACAACAACGCCATGAACTCCCC
>NZ_WUEI01000258.1 GCF_012911025.1 Azoarcus sp. TTM-91
CCTCACACGTTCGCCCCCGGCCAACTCCGCGCCTGGGGGCGGCTGCGTGCCTCCGCCTGCCGCAGGCGCACCTCGGAAAGGATGAATCCGTCGCAAGGCAGCGCCGGCAGGCGGGAGAAATCCAGCCGCAGATCCTGCATCGGCACCTGGTAGCCGAGGTGGCGAACGAGGAAGCCCACCGCCTGCCTCATCAGCGTGACCGCGATGCCCTCGCCCGGGCAGCGGTGGTTGCCATAAGGCTCGGCGCCGCCCTGGGGCATGAAGTCGAAGGCGCCGGGGCTGTGTTCCAGGAAGCGCTCCGGGCGAAACGCGTCGGGCGCCTCCCAGACGCGCGGGTCACGGTTGCTGCCGTAGAGGTCCAGCAGCACCAGCCGGCCTTCCGGGAAGTGCAGGCCGGCCCAGTCGAAGTCCGCCCGCACCCGCGCCGCCACCGCCGGAAAGAAGGGGTAGTAGCGCCGCACCTCCTGCACGAAGGCGTCTTCATAGTCCGGGTCGTCACCGCCCAGGCGCTCAAGGCACTCCGGGTGGGCATGCAGCGCATGAGCGGCGAAAACGATGAAAACCGCGACCGCCACCGTCGGCCGCAGCACGTTGAGCAATTCCACCGCGGCGGTCTCGGCCGGCAGCAGCTGGGCGTCCGCGTCCACATGGGTGGCCACCGCCTCGGCGGCGCAGCCGCGCGGCACCGCGTAGCGGCCATCGCGGATGTCGCCCACCAGTCGCGCCAGCCACTTCTCCAGCCGGCGGCGGGCATAGCGGGAGCGCAAGTGGCCGGCGCCGGAGTTGGCCGCTTCATCGAACAGCCGCGCCATCTGGCGGCTGCGCTTGTCCGCCTCGCCCTCCGCCAGCGGCACGTAAGCCCAGGTACAGACGGCGCGGGTAAGCAGCTGCACGACTTCCTGGTAGAGGATCACCCGGTCTTCGTCCTGCCAGCGCCGGGCGGCGCTCCACCATTCGCTGGCAACGAAGCCAGCCAGGGCGGCCACCCGCTCCGGCTCCACCACCTTCATGAAGAGTGCCTTGCGCTCGCGGTGGGCGGCGCCATCCAGCCCTTGCACGCCGCCCTTGCCGAACAAGGTGGCCTGCAGCGGCTCCGGCGCCGCGCCGGCACGCTGGAAACGCTCGGGGTCGTAGAACACGGCTGCGGCTTCCGGCCCGCTCATGCAGATGGCCGGCTGCAGCAGGATGCGCGTCTCGAACAGGTCGGAACCCAGCTCGCGGCAGCGGCTGGAGATGTAGCGGTAGGGATCGGCAAGAAATGCAAGGCTGTGGTCGAAGCCGGCTTCCTGGGGGGCGGTGGACATGGCGGCACCTCGGGGCTTGGGG
>NZ_WUEI01000259.1 GCF_012911025.1 Azoarcus sp. TTM-91
GTTCAAGACCGCGCCCACCACCGGCACGCCGACGAAGAGGAAGACAGCGAGGTCTTCCAGCGATACACCGTCGTCCGCGGCCGCAGCGCCGCGGGCGGGCAGCGGCAGCTCCTCGCCGCGTATCAGCGCGGCCAGCGCATCCACGCCGGCGTCGATGCCGCCGGCGAAGTCGCCCTGGCGGAAGGCGGGGGTGATGTAGCGGTCGATGATGCGATAGGCGGCCAGATCCGGCACCGCGCCTTCGAGGGCGCGCGCGACTTCGATGCGGACCTTGCGGTCGTTCTTCGCCACCACCAGCAGCAGGCCATCGCCCACATCCTTGCGGCCTATCTTCCAGCTGTCGGCGACGCGGAAGGCGTAGGCGGCGATGTCCTCAGGCGCGGTGGTGGCTACCAGCAGCACCACGATCTGGCTGCCGCGCTCCTGTTCGAAAGCGGCCAGCTTTTCCTCCAGCGCCTGGCGCTGCGGCGCGCTCAAGGTGGCGGTCTGATCGATCACCCGCGCGCTGAGCGCGGGTACTGCCTGCAGCGCCTGTGCACCGGCCAGCCGGGGCAGGGCGAGCGCGAACAGCAACAGCACGGCGAAGAGCCGGCGCAGGGCGGACGAGTCGAAGCGGATGAGGCGCATGGCCGGCCGGGATCAGCGTGCGGGCTGCTGTTGCTGGTTGCCGAAATCCACCGTGGGTGGGCGGGAGATCTCCGCCTCGTTGGCGACGCTGAAGTTCGCCTTGGGCTGGTAGCTGAACACCATGGCGGTGAGGTTGGTGGGGAAGCTGCGCGCCAGCACGTTGTACTCCTGCACCGTCTGGATGTACTTGTTGCGCGCCACGGTGATGCGGTTCTCGGTGCCTTCCAGCTGCACCCGCAGATCCTGGAAGCCCTGGTTGGCCTTGAGGTTGGGATAGTTCTCCGATACCGCCAGCAGGCGGGAGAGGGCGCTGCCGAGTTGGCCCTGGGCCTGCTGGAAGCGTTCCATGGCCTGCGGGTCGTTCAGGGTTTCCGGCGTGACCTGGATGGCGGTGGCGCGGGAGCGGGCCTCGACCACGCGGGTGAGGGTTTCCTGCTCGAAGTTGGCCTCGCCCTTGACGGTGTTGACGATGTTGGGGATGAGGTCCGCGCGGCGCTGGTACTGGTTCAGCACTTCGCTCCAGGCGGCCTTGCTCTGTTCGTCCAGGCGCTGGAAGTCGTTGTAGCCGCAGCCGGAGAGGCTGAGCGTGGCGGCGATGAGCAGGGGGGCGCTGAAACGGCTGAGGCGGGTCGCAGGCATTTTTGTTTCCTTGTGGCTCTGGGCGGGGTGGCTGGGGG
>NZ_WUEI01000025.1 GCF_012911025.1 Azoarcus sp. TTM-91
TGTATAAGAGACAGCCCCTTCCGCGTGCATACGCCCGAGGGCAGCGTGCGCGCCCTGGGCACCCGCTTCTCGGTGCGCCGGCTGGGCGAAGCCACCCGCAGCGCGGTGTTCGAGGAGGCGGTGGAGATCCGCCCGGCGGACGGCCCCGCCCTCATCCTCGGCGCCGGCCAGCAGACCACCTTCAAGCGCGACGGCATCGCCTCCCCGCAAGGCGTGGACGCCGCCGCCGCGGCCTGGGAGCAAGGCATGCTGGTCGCCCGCGACATGCGGCTGGCGGATGTGGTCGCCGAACTCGACCGCTATCGCCTCGGCCTGCTGCGCTGTGATCCGGCGATCGCCGGGCTGCGCATCTCCGGCGTGATCTCGCTGCGCGACACCGACGCCGGCCTAGACGCGCTGGCGCACACCCTGCCGCTGCGCATCCAGCGCCACTCCCGCTACTGGGTCGACATCCAGGCCCTGTAAGCCCTGCGCCGGCGCCTCGTCCCGCCGGCGCGGAACATTTGCCGCACAGGTGATCACTTCTGCGCGCTCGCGCGGTATGGCAGGGAAGGCGCCGTGCGCGCCCCCCGCCAGCCAGACGAAGGACGACACCCGAAATGATCCGCCGCCATCCGCTAGACGGTCCCAAGCCGACTCCCTGCCTGCTCGCCGCCCTGCTGCGCGCGGCCTTCGCCGGCAGCCTCGCCCTTGCCGCCGCCCTGCCGGCCGCGGCGCAGTCCGCCAGCGAAACGGCCAGCGTGCGCAACCATGCCATCGGCCCCGGCGCGCTGGGCGACGTGCTGTCGAGCTATGCCGCGGCGGCCGGCGTGCAACTGGTGTTCGACCCCGCCCTGCTGGCCGGCCAGCACAGTAGCGGCCTGCAAGGCAGCCACGGCGTGCGCGAGGGCTTCGAACTGCTGCTGCGCGGCAGCGGCTTCCGCGCGGTGGAAAAGAGCCCCGGCGTGTATGCGCTGGAACCGCGCCCCCAGGGCTCAACGACCGCGCTGCCGGCGGTCACCGTCACCGAGTCGGTGCTGGGCAACCCGGCCATCACCGAGGGCAGCGGCTCCTACACCGCCAGCGGCCCGGCCACCAGCGCCACCGCTCTGGGCCTGAGCCTGCGTGAAACGCCACAGTCCGTCAGCGTGCTGACCCGCCAGCAGATGGACGACCAGGGCCTGATGACGCTGGACGACGCGGTCAAGAACGTCACCGGCCTGGTGATGCAGAAGGGCTACTACGTCGGCGAATCCGGCAACTTCAGCGCCCGCGGCTTCCCCATCGACAGCCTGATGCTGGACGGCCTGCCCACCAGCCTGGGCGCCAACGGCACCTTCAACGCCGACAACGAAGACCTCGCCATCTACGACCGGGTGGAAGTGGTGCGCGGCGCCACCGGCCTGCTCAGCGGCAGCGGCAACCCCTCGGCTTCGATCAACATGGTGCGCAAGCGCCCCACCGCCGAAGCCCAGGGCGCCTTCAGCGCCAGCGTCGGCAGCTGGGACAAATACCGGGTACAGGTGGACGGCAGCAAGGCCCTCAACCAGGCCGGCACCCTGCGCGGCCGCGCGGTGATCACCGCGCAGGACTCCCGCAGCTTCGCAGACAGCGTGCATGATCGTAACCAGCAGTTCTACGGCATCCTCGAAGCCGACCTCACCCCCGCCACCCTGCTGACCGCCGGCGTGCATTACCGCCGGGTAGACAACGACGGCCTCTACTCACGCCTGCCGACCAACACCGACGGCAGCTTCCTCGACCTCAACCGCTCCACCAACCTCGGCAACGACTTCGACAAGTGGGAGCAGACCACCACCACCGTGTTCGCCGAACTGGAGCACCGCTTCGACAACGACTGGAAAGCCAGGCTGGCCGCCACCCGGCGCTGGCAGGAAGTGGACATGATGTTCTCCGGCTTCGCCCGCACCGCCGGCGTGCTGCGCCAGAACACCCAGGCCTACGAGCTGGACAACCGCCAGGACAGCGTGGACGCCCGCCTCAGCGGCGAATACGCCTTGTTCGGCCGCAAGCACGAACTCGTCATCGGCGCCGGCTGGCGGCGGCTGGAGAACCACGGCACCGGCGGCTGGGCAAGCTACAGCTGGACTTCCAGCGCGCCGGCCATAGACCCGGCGAACTGGAGCAACTCCGCCGTGCCCGAGCCCAGCATAGACAGCAGCCTGTGGGCCCAGCAGGTCACCACCCGGCAAAGCGGCCTCTATGCCGCCACCCGCATCAACGTCAGCGACAGCCTCAAGCTCATCGCCGGCTCGCGCCTGAGCTGGTACGAGAGCGAAAACCTGCGCAACGACACCCGCTACCAGGTGATGCGCGAAGTCACCCCCTACGGCGGCGTGGTCTACGACCTGGACGACAAGCACTCCGTCTATGCCAGCTACACCCGCATCTTCCAGCCGCAGAGCGCCTACAACGCCAGCGGCAGCCTGCTGGACCCGATCACCGGCAGCAACTACGAGGCCGGCATCAAGGGCGAGTATTACGGCGGCCGCCTGAACGCCAGCCTGGCCGTGTTCCAGATCGATCAGGAAAACCGCGCCATCTCCGATACCAGCGGCCCCTCGCCCTGCCCCGGCACCACCTCCATCTATTGCTCGCGCGCCTCCGGCAAGGTGGAAAGCAAGGGCGTGGAACTGGAAGTGAGCGGCGAACCGCTGCCCGGCTGGCAGCTGGTGGCGGGCTACACCTATGTGCATGCGGAATACGTGAAGGATGCCGACCCGGCCAACGAAGGCCGCCGCTTCGACACCGCCTACCCCACCCACCAGTTCAAGCTCTCCACCGACTACCGCCTGCCCGGCGAGCTGGACCGCTGGCGCGTCGGCGGCTCGGTGTATGCGCAGAGCGCGATCTACGAAGCCGACACCAGCTACCGCATCGAACAGAAGCGCTACGCCCTGGTCGGCCTGCACGCCGGCTATCGCCTCGACGCCCGCACCAGCCTGCGGCTGAACGTGAACAACCTGTTCGACCGCAAATACTACGAAGGCGTGGGCTGGACCACCGGCGGCAACCAGTACGGCGCGCCGCGCAACTTCATGCTGACGGTGAATTACCAGCTGTAAAGAGGCGGCTTTCCAACGCTCACCGCCGGCCATAGGCTCACTGGACTGCGGGCGACTGGACGCGCGGCTTTCCCCCTCTCCGCTCCCGAGGACGCAGGCGAATAAGCACAGCATCGCTTCGCCCGCCGGAGCGCCCTGGGCCAGCAGGCCGCAGGGCCGGGGCGTGAAGCGAGGGTTGGGGGAGAGAAGGGAGCACGGCGCTCGTTCAACCGCAAGCGCCCTCAAAGGCGCTCCCCCCTCTCCTCACCTTACCCGGCTCCACACCCCAGCCCTGCGGCCACCGCGCCACCACACGCTCCGCCGGGCCAAACAGCGTTTCGCTTCTTCCCCCTGTGCCCCGCGACTGAAGAAGGCACATACCCACTGCGGCAGTGGCTGCTCTTGCAACAAGGAAAGCCCGCAAGCCCACAGCCATCACCCCGCCTTGCGCGGCATGAAACGCCGCTTCACCCACAGGCCGACGTCGTCCACATAGGTAAACACCGCCGGCACCACCAACAGGCTGAGCACGGTGGAGGTGATGAGGCCGCCGATCACCGCGATCGCCATCGGCGAACGGAAGCTAGCGTCGGCGGCGCCGGAGCCGAGGGCGATGGGCATCATGCCGGCGCCCATCGCCAGGGTGGTCATGACGATGGGGCGGGCGCGCTTGCGGCAGGCGTCCAGCAGCGCGTCAAAGCGCGACAGGCCGTGGTCGCGGCGGGCGACGATGGCGTATTCCACCAGCAGGATGGAGTTCTTGGTGGCGATGCCCATGAGCATGATCAGGCCGATCAGCGAGGGCATGGAGAAGCTCTTCTGCGCCAGCAACAGGCCAACGAAGGCGCCGCCCAGCGATAGCGGCAGCGCCGCCAGGATGGTCACCGGGTGCAGGAAGTCCTTGAACAGCAGCACCAGCACCACGTAGATGCACAGCACACCGGTGAGCATCGCCAGGCCGAAGCTGGCGAAGAGCTCGCCCATCACCTCGGCGTCGCCCACCTCCACCACCCGCACGCCCGGCGGCAGGTTGCGCACCGAGGGCAGCTGCGCCACCGCGGCGGTGACGTCGCCCAGCGGCGCGCCGGAGAGCTCGATCTCGAAGTTGATGTTGCGCGAGCGGTCGTAGCGGTCGATCACCGCCGGGCCGCCGGCCACCTCCAGCGTCGCCACCTCGCCCAGCAGCACCGGCCCGCGCGCGCCCGGCACCGCCAGCCGCTCCAGCACCGCGAGGTCCTTGCGCGCGGCGTCGTCTAGCCGCACCAGGATGGGCACCTGGCGCTGGGCGAGGTTGAGCTTGGCCAGCGACACGTCGTAGTCGCCTAGCGTCGCCACCCGCAGCGTTTCGCCGATGGCGTTGCTGGTGACGCCGAGGTCGGCCGCGCGGGCGAAGTCCGGCCGTACCGCGATCTCCGGCCGGATCAGGCTGGCGGTGGAGGCGATGCTGCCAAGGCCGGGGATGGTGCGCAGGTCGCGCTCCACCGCCAGCGCGGCGCTCTGCAGCGCGCGTGGGTCCTCACCGGCCAGCACCAGGATGTACTTCTCGCCGGAGCCGCCGAGGCCGACCTTGCTGCGCACGCCCGGCAGGCTTTCCAGCTCGCCGCGGATGTCATTCTCTATGCCCTGCTTGCGCGGCCGCTCGCCGCGCGGGGTGAGCTGCACGGTGAGGGTGGCCTTGCGCACCTCGGCCGTGCCCTGCGGGGCGAAGGGATCGCCACCGGCGCTGCCGGCACCTATGGTGGTGTAGATGCTCTGCACCTGCGGCAGCGCCGCCACCAACTGGCGGGCGCGCTCGGCCACCGCCTCGGTCTGCCTCAGCGTGCTGCCCGGCGGCAGCTCCAGGTAGATCTGCGTCTGGGAGTTGTCGTCCGGCGGGATGAAGCCGGTGGGCAGCAGTGGCACCAGCATCAGCGAGCCGATGAAGAACAGCGCCGCGCCGATCAGCGTCAGTCCGCGGTGCTTCAGGCAGCTGCGCGCCCAGCCTTCGTAGCGCACCAGCCAGCGCGGCTGGGGATGGTCGGCGGTGGGCCTGAGCAGGTAGGCGGCCATCATCGGCGTCAGCACGCGAGCCACCACCAGTGAGGCGAACACCGCCAGCGCGGCGGTCCAACCGAACTGCTTGAAGAACTTGCCGGCGACGCCGCTCATGAAGGCGGTGGGCAGGAACACCGCGATCAGGGTGAAGGTGGTGGCGATCACCGCCAGGCCGATCTCGTCCGCCGCCTCCATCGCCGCCTGGTAGGGCGATTTGCCCATGCGCAGGTGGCGCACGATGTTCTCGACTTCGACGATGGCGTCGTCCACCAGGATGCCGACCACCAGCGACAGCGCCAGCAGGGTGATGACGTTCACCGAGAAGCCGAACAGGTACATGCCGATGAAGGCGGGAATCACCGACAGCGGCAGCGCCACCGCCGACACCAGGGTGGCGCGCCAGTCGCGCAGGAACAGCCACACCACCACCACCGCCAGCAGCGCGCCCTCGTACAGCAGGTGCATGGAGCCGTCGTATTCCTCCTGCACCGGGGCGACGAAGTTGAAGGCTTCGGTGATCTGGATGTCCGGCCGCGCGGCACGCAATTCCTGCAGCGCCGCCTGCACCGCGGCGCCCACTTCCACCTCGCTCTCGCCGCGGCTGCGGGAAACCTCGAAGCCGACCACCGGCTTGCCGTCCAGCAGCGCCAGCGCGCGGCGCTCGGCCACCGTGTCCTCCACCGTGGCGACGTCAGCCAGGCGGACATGGCGGCCATCGGACAGCGCCAGCTCCAGCCGCGACAGCTCCTCGGCGCCACTCACCGTGCCCAGGGTGCGCATCGGCTGCTCGCCGTCGCCCAGGTCGGCGCGGCCGCCGGCGCTCTCGGTCTGCACCTGGCGCAGCTGGCGCGACACGTCCGCCGCGGTGGCGCCCAGCGCCTGCAGGCGCAGCGCGTCCAGGGTGACGCGGAACTCGCGGGTGACGCCGCCGACGCGGTTCACCGCACCCACGCCGCGCACCGCCAGCAGGCGGCGGGAGACGTCGTTGTCCACATACCAGGACAGCGCCTCGTCATCCATGCGCGGCGAGCTGATGGTGAAGGCCAGCACCGGCTGGGCGGCCAGGTCCACCTTGTTGACGATGGGGTCGCGCAGGTCGCCCGGCAGGTCGGCGCGCACCCGCGCCACCGCCGAACGCACGTCGTCCACCGCTTCCTGCACCGGCTTCTCCAGCCGGAACTCGACGGTGATGACGACGCCGCCGTCCTGCACCTTGGTGTAGATGTGCTTCAGCCCCTGCAGGGTGGCGATGGCGTCCTCGATCTTGCGCGCGACGTCGTTCTCCAGCTGGCCGGGGGTAGCGCCCGGCAGCGAGGCGGTGACGGTGACCGTCGGCAGCTCGATGTCGGGGAAGTTCTGCACCTTCATGCCGTTGAAGGACAGCAGGCCGGCGAAGGTGAGCAGCACGAACAGCATCACCGCCGGAATCGGATTGCGTATGGACCAGGCCGAAACGTTCATGGACGCGGCCTCAGCGTGCGGCGGGCGCGGCGGCGGGCGCCGGCGCCTCCGCCACCCGCACCAGGTCGCCGTCATTGAGGAAGCCAGCGCCGGCCACCGCCACCCGGGCCTCCGCCGGCAGCCCTTCCAGCACCTCCACCCGCTCGCCCACGCGGCGGCCGGTGCGCACCTTGAGCTGGCTCACCCGGCCGTCGCCGCCCACGCGGAAGACGTAGCTGAAGGCCTCGCGCACCACCACCGCCTGCTGCGGCAGCGTCATGCCCTCGCTGGCGCCGAGCTGGAATTCGCCGCGGGCGAACATGCCGGCGCGGGCGCCGCCGGGGCGCGGGATGTCCACATAGATGAGGCCGGAGCGGGACTGGGTATCCACCGTCGGCGCCACCATGCGCACCGTGCCGGCCACCTGCTCGCCGCTGGGCAGGGTCAGCGTCACCCCGGTGCCGGTGGCGACCTTGCCCAGCTCGGCAGAGGTCAGCGCCGCGCGCCACTCCAGCCGGCCGCGGCGGACCATGCGGAACAGCTCGGTGCCCATGGCGTTCACCGCGCCCACGGTGGCGCTGCGGGCGGAGATGACGCCGTCGTCCGGCGCCAGCACCCTGGTGCGCTTCAGCCGCAGCGCCTGGGCCTCCGCCGCCGCCCTGGCCGAGGCCAGCCGGGCCTGGGCGGTGCGCTCTGCGGTGAGGTACTGGGTGATGAGCTGGCGGCTCAGCGCGCCGCTCTCCTGCAAGTCGCGGGCGCGCTGGGCGTTGGCCGCCGCCTCAGCCACCGCCGCCTCGGCTTCGGCCACCGCCGCCTGCGCCTGGGCGAGGTCGATGCGCACTGTTTCCTCGTCGAACACCGCCAGCACCTGGCCGGCCTTGACCACGTCGCCGACGTTGACCCGCACTTCGGTGAGCCGCAGGTCGGCCACGCCGGCGCCTATGCTGGCCTCCTGCCAGGCGGCGATGTCGCCATTGGCGGTCAGGCGCAGCGGCAGCGAGTCGCGCCGGGGCACATCCACCGTCACCGTGAGCGCCGGCCGCTGTGCCGCCGCGTCGGCCTTGTCGGCGGCGCTCGCGGCGGAGGACGGCATCAGGAAGTAGGCCGCCGAGAGGGACACGAAGATGGCGGCGGGGAGCGCGAGGACAGCGAGGCGGGGCAGGTGGCGGTTCATGGGCGGCAGGCGGAGGTCATGCTCCACCGCCTTGCGGCGCGGCGGAGCGGTTCGGGGGGCTGGTGAGGGTCCAGGCCGGCGTCGCGGAACACCGGCAAAACGGCCGCCAGCCTATCACCGCAGCCATGCTGTTCGCACCACATTGGTGAGCAAATGACAGGAAAAGGCGTAACGATGGCGTTCGCCCGCCGCGAGAGCCGCCCTCCTCCGGCGTCGCCGCCGCCTTTTCGCCGCGCACCATCGACCGGCAGGCGAGCCTCGCCGTGGCCTCTTCAGCCTCGCTCCGGACTGGCCCGGCGCCTGGCAAGCCCCGCCCCTGGCCTGGCGGAGGACGCAGCCCGAGTGGCGGCCGGGCGGCCTGCGCCGGCCCTCCGGCTCAGCCCAGATACGGCGCGCTCGCCGGCGCCGGTACCACCTTGCCGAGCAGCGCCTCCAGCTGCTCGCCGAAATCCAGCAGGGTTTCGTCGGCGTAGCGCTGGGCGACGACCTGCACACCGAAGGGCAGGCCCTGCGCGGTGCAGCCCAACGGCAGGGCGAGCGCCGGCTGCTGGGTGAGGTTGAAGGGGTAGGTGTAGGGCGTGAGCGCAAACCAGTTGCCGGTTTCCTGCTCGATGCGCGCCGCCTGCGGATGCACCGCCGGCGCCAGGCAACCCAGCGGTGGCGCCGGCGTGGCGGTGGCCGGCGTCAGCAGGAAATCATGTTCGGCGAACACCCCGGCAAGGCGGTTGGCCGCCAGCCGCAGCCGGCTGCGGGCGCGGGCGAGCGCCTCCGCATCCAGCGCGCCGCCGAGGCGGCAGGTGCGCTGCAGCCGCGGGTCCAGCAGCGCCTGGCGCTCGGCCGGCCAGTCGACGAAGGTCTCGTGCAGCCGCGACGCCCACAGGTTCCAGCCCTCCTCCGCCGTATCCAGCCAGTCCAGCGGCACCTCGACCAGTTCGTGCCCCTGCGCCGCCAGCGTCTCCACCAGGCCGGCGAAGGCGTGGGCGATGTCCTCGTCCAGCATCGCCTGCCCGCCCAGGCGCGCCGCCCAGGCCAGGCGCAGCGGCCGCCGCGGCAGGCCACCGGGCTGGCGCGGGTAGAGCGAAGCGGGGTCGCGCGCATCCGGCCGGGCCAGCACCTGCATCGCCAGCCGGCAATCGGCCACGCTGCGGCTCAGCGGGCCGAGGTGGGCGAACTCGGCGAAAGCGCTCTGCGGCGGATTGGGAATGGCGGAAAACGTCGGCTTCAGCCCGACCAGCCCGCAGTAGGACGCCGGAATGCGCACCGAACCGCCGGCATCGCTGCCCAGCGCCAGCGGCCCCCAGCCCATCGCCACCTGGGCGGCGGCGCCGCAGCTGGAGCCGCCGGCGGTGTGCGCCGGCGCATGAGGGTTGCGGGTGACGCCGCCATGCGGGCTCTCGGACATCACCGCCCAGCCGAACTCGGTGGTGGTGGTCTTGCCGAACAGCACCGCGCCGCCGGCACGCAGCAGCGCCACCGCAGGCGCGTCCGCCGCCGGCAGCGGCTCGTCGGCAGTGGCCAGCGAGCCGCGCCGGGTGGGCCAGCCGGCGACGTTGCTCATGTCCTTGATGGACACCGGCACGCCGTCCAGCGGCCCCAGCGGCCGGCCCGCCTGCCAGCGCGCGGCGGAAGCGGCCGCAGCCGCCAACGCGCCTTCCCGGTCCAGCAGGGTGAAGGCGTTGATGGCCTGGCGGTCGTCGGCGATGGCGGCGAACAGGCTCTCCACCACCGCCACCGGCGACAAGCCGCCGGCGGCGTAGGCGGCCGTCATCTCAGCCGCGCTCCAGGCGTGGAGCGGGAGATCCGTGCGGCTCATGGCTCAGCGCGCCGGCGCGAAGGTTTCGAACTCGACGTTGCCCAGCCCGCCTTCGGCGCCGGCCACCGTCCCCACCTTCTCCAGCCGGCGGATGTAGTGGTTCTGCACCACGTCGCCGGTGGTGGCGTCTATCGTCAGCGGACCGCGCGGGCTCTCGAAGCTGACGCCCTTCAGCGCCGCCATCAGGCTCTCGCCGTCGGCCTTGCCGCCGGTCTTGCGCAGCGCGGCGTAGATGGCGGCCATGCCGTCGTAGGCGGCCACGCCCATGATGGTAGGCGGCTCATGCTTCTCGCCCAGTTCGACGAAGTCCCTGGCGAAACGCTGGTTGAGCTCGGAGCCGTGCAGCGCCGAATAGGGATAAACGCTGACCACGCCCAAGCCATTGTCGCCTATGGCCTTGAGGCTGTTCTCCATGACGATGTCGCCGGTGCCGATGAGCTTGATGCCGGCCTGGTCCAGCCCGCGGGCGCGGAACTCCTTCATGAAGGCCGGCGAGACATCGCCGGCATTGACGAAGCTGAACAGCACGTCCGGCTTCAGGTCCTTCACCTTCTGCAGGTAGGGCGCGAACTCCACCGTGGTCATCGGCACCCGCACATTGCCGATGACCTCGCCGCCGGCCTTCTTGTAGGCGCTCATGAAGGCGGCCTCCACGTCCAGCCCGGGGGCGTAGTCCGCCACCAGCACGTAGGCGCGCTTGTAGCCCTGCTTCACCGCCCATTCGGCGATGGGCGGCACCATGTCCGGATAGGTGAAGGACACCCGCGCCATGTAGGGCGACAGCTTGGTGAGCCCGCCGGCGGCGGCGTTCATGACCACCATAGGCACCTTGGCCTCGGTGGCGACCGGCGCCACCGCCGCCGCATTCGGCGTGAAGCCGAAGCCTGCCAGCACCTGCACCTTGTCGCGCACGACCAGCTCCTGCGCCAGTCGCTTGGCCAGCTCCGGCTTCGGCCCGCCGACGTCGCGATACACCACCTCGATGCGCTTGCCGGCCACGGTGTCGCCATGCTGCTTCTGGTAGGCGCGGATGCCGGTCTGCATCTGGCGGCCGAACTCGGCGAAGCTGCCGGACATCTCGCCGACGAAACCGATCTTGATCACTTCTTCGGCCGCCGCGGCGGACGCCACGGCGAAGACACCGGCAGCCAACAGACCACCGGCCAGCTTTCTGGAAAACGCGTGCATGGAAGCTCCTGCTTGTTGGGGAAGGGAGAAGCCGGCAACCGGCCTCCCGGCCCGCTCCTGCTCCGACAGCGCAGAGACCGCAAGCAGGCCGGGCCCGGCCGCGTTTCTCTGGCGGAAGCGACGGCAGGGCCCGGGCAGTGTAGGTAAACCTTGGCCCGAACATAAAGCGCCCAGGGGAAGGTTTGCATTTTCCGGATAGTGGGAAGGCTGGCTTGCAACAGGCGCCGGGAAAACCGACGTCGGCCAGAGCGATCTCATGGCGCTCTCCCTTCGTGGGAGACGGGCCGGGGAGAAAGGGTGCGGCGGTTGGGCTCGCGCTGAGACGCCCCTTCGGGGGCGCTCGCTCTCCCGGGAGCAAACCAGCGCTGCGGCGCGATGGCCTGCTTGCCAGCAGCCCACCGCCGCAGGAAGCGCCTCAGGCGGCGCGATTTCTCCCGCTGCGCGGCCATACCGCGCCCAGCAGTGCCAGCACCGCCAGGCCCAGCGCAGCCGCGTCACCCCAGCGGGCGTAGGGCGTCAGGCCCTGGTAGCCGCGGACTTCGGCATGTAGCGCGCCCGATTCGAAGGCGGGCAGCCGGGCGCTCACCTCACCATCCGGTTGCACCACCGCGGTCATGCCGGTGTTGGTGGAGCGCAGCATGGGCCGGCCGGTTTCCAGGGCGCGGGCGCGGGCGATCTGCAGGTGCTGCGGCAGCGCAAGCGAGTTGCCGTACCAGGCGAGGTTGGAGATGTTCAGCAGCAGAGTGGCCTCCGGCAGGCTGTCGAGCAGCTCTGCACCGAAGAGGTCTTCGTAGCAGATGTTCACCGCCACCTTCTGCCCGCCCAGGGCCAGCGGCGGCTGATGGGGCGCGCCGCGGGTCTGGTCGGACATCGGAATGTCCGCCAGCTGGTAGAACCAGCCGAACAGCGGCGGCGAGTACTCGCCGAAGGGCACCAGATGGCGCTTGGCGTAGTGCTGCGATGGCGCGCTGCCGAGGCTGACGGCGGCGTTGTAGATGTTGTCATCGGCGTCGCGGGTGAACAGGCCCAGCACCAGGTCGCCGCCGCCTGCCCGGGCATAGTCGGCGAGCAGATCCAGGTAGCCGCGGGGCAGCATGTCCGACAGCAGCGGCAGCGTGGTTTCCGGCAGCACCACCAGCTGCGCCGGGTTGTCCGCCACCATGCGGGCGTTGACCTGCAGCCAGTCCTGCAGCCGCGCCGGCGCCCACTTCAGGTCCTGCTCGATGTTGGTCTGCAGCAGCGCGACCTTCAGCGGTTCGCCCACCGGCTGGGTCCAGCCGATCTGGCGCAGGCCGGCGCCGGCGACGAAGAGCAGCGCCACCACGGCCGCCACACCGACGGCCTGCCGCCGCCGACGCCAGTCCGCCGCCACCGCCAGCGCGGCGACGAAAGCCACCAGAGCGCCAACGCCATACACGCCCAGCACCGGCAGGAAACCGGCCAGCGGCGACGGCGGCACCTGGGTGTAGCCCACCGCCAGCCAGGGGAAGCCGGTGAACAGCACGCCGCGCAGGTATTCGCCCAGCGTCCACAGGCCGGCGAACAGCGTCGCGCGGCGCCACGCGGCACCGCGCTGCAAGCGAACCTGCAAGGCACCGATCAGGCCAGGAAACAGCGCGAGGTAGGCGCAGAACAGGCCGATGGCGAGCGCTGCCAGCGGCGCTGGCATGCCGCCATAGCGGTGCAGCGCAATGAACAGCCAGGACACGCCGGCAGCAAAGGCGCCGAAGCCCCAGGCGAAACCAAGCAGGAAGCCGCTGCGCGCGCGCGGCGCGCCCGCCAGCAAGGCCGCCAGCACGGCGAGGGAGAAGAAGGCCAGCGGCATGGCGCCGAAGGGCGCGTAGGCGAACACGCTGGCGCCGCCCGCGAGCAGCGCGATCAGGAAGCGCATCGCGGGTCAGCTGCCGTCGGCGGCGGAGATCGCGGGGATGCGGTCCACCAGCAGGGTGTGGATGCGGCGGCTGTCGGCGCGCAGCACCTGGATGCGCAGGTCGCCCAGCACCACGCTCTCGCCGCGCTTGGGCAGGTGGCCCAGCTGGCGGATCACCAGGCCGCCTATGGTGTCGGCATCGTCATCGCTGAAGTCGGTGGCGAAGGCGGCATTGAACGCGTCCACCTCGGTGGTGGCCTTGACGCGGTAATGGCCGTACTGGTCGAGGCGGATGGCGTCGCCCACTTCGTCGAAGTCGTACTCGTCCTCGATGTCGCCGACGATCTGCTCCAGCACGTCCTCGATGGTGACCAGGCCGGCGACACCGCCGTACTCGTCCACCACGATGGCCATATGGTTGCGGCTGACGCGGAACTCGCGCAGCAGCACGTTGAGGCGCTTGGATTCGGGCACGAACACCGCCGGCCGCAGCATGCCGCGCAGGTCGAACTCACGGCCGGCGAAGAAGCGCAGCAGATCCTTGGCGAGCAGGATGCCGATGACGTCGTCCTTGTTCTCGCCCACCGCCGGGAAGCGGGAGTGGGCGGTGTCGATGACGAAGTCGGCGATCTTGTCCATCGGGTCTTCGACCCGGATTACATCCATCTGGGCGCGAGGCACCATCACGTCGCGCACCTGCAGGTCCGACATCTCCATCGCGCCCTCGATGATGGAGAGCGCGTCGGCATCGAGCAGGTTGCGCTCGAAGGCGGAGTGCAGCAGCGCAAGCAACTCCTCGCGATCTTCCGGCTCGCGCGAGAGCAGTGCAGAAAAACGTTCTATCAGTGACGGTTGCGGCTTGCCTGAGGGACTGTCCATTAGGGGTGTTGAGGGTAAGGAGTAAGGAGTGAAGCGCATGCAAGTTACATGCTGCCCCACTCCTGACGCCTCACCCGAGGCGTGCGCCGTCAGGCGCGCTCGGCGGCGTAAGGGTCGGCGTAACCCAGGCGCTTCAGGATCTCGCGCTCCAGGTCTTCCATCGTTTCGGCTTCGCGGTCGTTCTCGTGGTCATGGCCCTGCAGGTGCAGCATGCCGTGTACCACCAGGTGGGCGAAGTGGGCATCCACCGTCTTGCCCTGGGCGGCGGCCTCGCGCAGCACCACCGGCACGCACAGCACCAGGTCGCCGAACAGGGGCACGCCGGCCTCGTCCTCTTCACCATAGACGAAGGTGAGGACGTTGGTGGCGTAGTCCTTGCCGCGGAAATCGCGGTTCAGCGTGCGCCCTTCGTCCTCGCCGACCAAGCGGATGGTGACTTCGGCGTCGCGCAGCAGCGCGGCCTGCGCCCAGCGGCGGAACAGGTGCTTCTTCGGCGCAGCGGCCTTGTCGAGGCCGTCCAGCGCTTTCTGAACCGTCAGCGCCAGGGCCGGCGGCGTGGCCTGTTCCGGCAGGGAGAAGGACTCCACCGGCAGCAGGTCGCGGTGCACATCCACCCGCAGCGTCAGCACATTGCAGGCGCTGGCCTGCACGCTGACGACAGGCACCTCCGCCTCGTCGGCGGTCTCGGCCTCGATCTCCAGTTCGCCCCAACCCTGCGGCGGGAAGCCCAGCAGCAGGCGGCGGCCGTCGCCAATCTCGATCTCCAGCCGTTCGGCCTTGATCCGGCTGCGCTTGCCGTCGGCGCCGATGGCGACGATCTTCGGACTCAGCGCCTGTTGTTGCTTAGGCATCTCCACCCTCCTTCTTCTTTCTTTCTTCGTCGGCCCGGGCGTTGCGCGCGGCCTGCAGGTCATAGGCTTCGACGATGCGCGCCACCAGCGGATGGCGCACCACGTCTTCTTTCTGGAATTCGGTGAAGGCGAGGCCGCGGACGCCGGTCAGCACATCCTTGGCTTCGCGCAGGCCGCTGCGCACGCCGCGCGGCAGGTCCACCTGAGTGAGGTCGCCGGTCACCACCGCGCGGGCGCCGAAGCCGATGCGGGTGAGGAACATCTTCATCTGTTCCGGCGTGGTGTTCTGCGCCTCGTCCAGGATGATGAAGGCGTTGTTCAGCGTGCGCCCACGCATGAAGGCGAGCGGCGCGATCTCGATGCTGCCGCGCTCGAACAGCTTGCCCACGCGGTCGAAACCCATCAGGTCGTAGAGCGCGTCGTACAGCGGCCGCAGGTAGGGATCCACCTTCTGTGCCAGGTCGCCCGGCAGGAAGCCCAGCCGCTCGCCCGCCTCCACCGCCGGACGGGTGAGGATGATGCGCTCGACCAGATCGCGCTCGAAGGCGTCCACCGCGCTCGCCACCGCCAGGTAGGTCTTGCCGGTACCGGCGGGGCCGATGCCGAAGGTGATGTCGTGATCCTGGATGTTGCGCAGGTATTCGACCTGGCGCGGCGTGCGCCCGTGCAGCTCGCTGCGGCGGGTGAGCAGCGCCGGCGCCGCCGGCAGCAGCGGCTCGGTACGGTTGGCGATTTCCACCAGGCCGAGCTGGATGTCATCCACCGACAGGTGATTGCCGGCGCGGCCATAGAACTGGCGCAGCGCCTGCGCCGCCAGCTGGCTGCGCGCGGTGTCGCCATGCACCGCGAAGCGCTCGCCGCGGCGGGCGATGGTGACGTCGAAGGCGCTCTCGATCTGACGCAGGTTTTCGTCCAGCGCGCCGCACAGATTGGCCAGGCGGACGTTGTCCACCGGCTCCAGCACGACTTCCAGTTCAGCCGACATCACGACTCCCGAACGACGATCTCGCCGCGCAGGCTGTGCGGCAGCGCGGCGGTGATGCGAACGTCTACGAACTGGTTGATCAACCGCGCCCGGTTGGGCGAGGGCGCGACGAAGTTCACCACCCGGTTGTTGCCGGTGCGGCCGGCCAGCTCATCCGGGTTCTTCTTGGACGGCCCTTCCACCAGGATGCGCTGCACCGTGCCGACCATGGCCTGGCTGATGGCGCTGGCCTGCTCGTCGATGCGCTTCTGCAGCCGCGCCAGCCAGGCCAGCTTGGTTTCCTGCGGTACCGGGTCTTCCAGCTCGGCCGCCGGCGTGCCGGGGCGGGCGCTGTAGACGAAGCTGAAGGAAGAATCGAAGCCGATCTCCTCGATCAGCTTCATCGTCTTCTCGAAGTCTTCCTCGGTTTCGCCGGGGAAGCCGACGATGAAGTCGGAGGACAGCGACAAGTCCGGCCGCGCCGCGCGCAGCTTCTTCACCACCGACTTGAACTCGATCGCGGTGTAGCCGCGCTTCATCGCCGCCAGGATGCGGTCGGAGCCGGACTGCACCGGCAGATGCAGGTGAGAGACCAGCTTGGGCAGGCGGGCGTAAGCCTCGAACATGCGCGGCGTCATCTCGCGCGGATGGGAGGTGGTGTAACGCACCCGCTCGATGCCGGGGATCTCGCACACGCACTCGAGCAGGAAGGCGAAATCGCCGGTTTCCTCGTCGTCGCGGCTCATGGCACCACGCCAGGCGTTCACGTTCTGGCCGAGCAGGGTCACTTCCTTCACGCCCTGGCCGGCGAGGCCGGCGATTTCCGCCAGCACGTCGCCCAGCGGACGGGAAACTTCCTCGCCGCGGGTGTAAGGCACCACGCAGAAGGTGCAGTACTTGGAGCAGCCTTCCATGATGGAGACGAAGGCGCTGGCCCCCTCGACCCGCGCCGGCGGCAGGGCGTCGAACTTCTCGATTTCGGGGAAGGAGATATCCACCTGCGAGCGGCCGCTGCGCCGCCGCGCCTCGATCAGCGCCGGCAGGCGATGCAGGGTCTGCGGCCCGAACACCACGTCCACGTATGGCGCGCGGGCGACGATGGCCTCGCCTTCCTGGCTGGCCACGCAACCGCCGACGCCGATGATCAGCTCCGGCTTCTGCTGCTTCAGCAGCCGGGCGCGGCCAAGGTCGTGGAACACCCGCTCCTGCGCCTTCTCGCGCACCGAGCAGGTGTTGAAGAGGATCACGTCCGCCTCTTCCACGTTGTCCGTCTTGGTGAGGCCTTCGGCCACGCCGAGCACGTCTGCCATCTTGTCGGAGTCGTACTCGTTCATCTGGCACCCGAAGGTGCGGATGTACAGCTTCTTCATGGAATTCGCTTGATCACTGCTTGGGGTCGGCCACCGCGGCCTCTTCCGGGGTGAGCAACCACACCCGGTGGACCTGGCCATTGTTGTCCATCACCGCCCGCACCTTGTACTCGCCATGGATGTGGCTGGGCAGCACGATGAAGTTGCGCGAGTCCCGGATCTGCGCGCCTGGGCTGAGGCGGTAGGCGGTGTCATCCACCGCGACGCTGTCGCCGCCGGCGAAGCTCATCTCCATCTTCTTCGCCGTCGCCGGGAAAGGGCGCAGGGCATAGGCGCAGCCAAGCTGGCCGCCGAAGACGGACAGGATCAGACCAAGGGCGAGGAAGCGGGAGGTGCGCAAGGCGAACCGGCAGGGCCGGGACTTAGGGAAAGATAGTTCGCGATCATCCCCGAAGCCCCTGGCGATGTCAATTCAAAAGCCTTATAAATCAAGCCCTCCGCTCCCGGCGGGGCCGCCATCTACCCAGAAAGTCGCATTCCGCATCGCAATAGCGATATTGACGGCCTCACGGACGCCCGCTATATTCGCGAGCTCGGTTGGTGATGTAGCTCAGACGGTTAGAGCGACGGATTCATAACCCGTAGGTCGGCGGTTCGATTCCGCCCATCACCACCATACGGATTCGGCAGAAGGGCCTGGGCAACCGGGCCCTTTTTGCTTTCCGGCCTACTCTCATTGCGACGAGCGCGGCTGCCGTCACGGCCATTCTTGCCTCCACCGCAATTATCCTTCGACGAAACCTGCGTTTTTCCGCAGCAATACCGGCGCCAGACTGCGCACTCCCCCAACCCGGAGTGCTCCCATGCCCATCGCCCTGCTGGCGCTAACCGTAAGCGCCTTCGCCATTGGCACCACCGAATTCGTCATCGTCGGCCTGATCCCCACCATCGCTGCCGATCTCGCCGTCAGTCTGCCCTCCGCCGGCCTGCTCGTCAGCCTCTATGCACTGGGCGTCGCCATCGGCGCACCGCTGCTTACCGCCCTCACCGGCCATATGCCGCGCAAGCATCTGCTGCTGGCGCTGATGGCCCTGTTCACCGCCGGCAACCTGCTGGCCTGGCATGCGCCGGGCTATGAATCGCTGATCGCCGCCCGGGTGCTCACCGGGCTGGCCCATGGCGTGTTCTTCTCCATCGGCTCCACCATCGCTACCAGCCTGGTGCCGAAGGAACGGGCGGCGAGCGCCATCGCGATCATGTTCACCGGGCTGACGGTGGCGCTGGTCACCGGCGTTCCGCTGGGCACCCTCGTCGGCCAGCACTTCGGCTGGCGCGCCACCTTCCTCGCGGTTTCCGCGCTCGGGGTCGTGGCGTTCTTCGCCAGCCTGCTGTTCGTCCCGCCTCGCATTCCCCACACGCCGCCGGCCTCGCTGCTGCGTCAACTGGAGGTGCTCGCCCAGCCGCGGCTGCTGATGGTGTATGCGAAGACGGCGCTGGGCTATGGCGGCTCCTTCATCGCCTTCACCTTCCTTGCCCCCATCCTGCAGCAGGTGAGCGGCTTCAGCGCCGCTGCGGTCAGCCTGGTGCTGCTGGTCTACGGAGTGTCGGTTGCGGCCGGCAATCTGTGGGGCGGCAAACTGGCGGACCGCCACGGGCCGATACGGGCGCTGCAACTCATCTTCCTGCTGCTCGCCGCAGTGCTGCTGATGCTCACCTTTACCGCGCCGCATCCAGTGCTGGCGCTGCTCACCGTGCTGTTGTGGGGCGCGGTCGCCTTCGGCAACGTGCCGGGGCTGCAGGTGTATGTGGTGCAGCAGGCCGAGCGCCACGCGCCGCATGCGGTGGACGTGGCCTCCGGCCTGAACATCGCCGCCTTCAACCTCGGCATTGCCGGCGGCGCCTGGGCGGGCGGGCTGATCGTGGCGAATGCCGGGCTGATGCACACGCCCTGGGTCGGCGCGCTGGTAGTGCTGCTGGCCTTCGGCCTGACCACCTGGAGCGGCCGGCTGGACCGGCTGGCCGCCTGCGCGACCTGAGACCATCGCGCATGAGGGAAAGACTTGGCGACGCGAGGTGCTTGCGGGCAAGAAAAGGAATGGTAATAATTCTCATTAAATACGCCCCTGCGGCAGCCCCGCTCCGCCAGTCCGGAACCCTAGCGTTTGCCCGTCGCCACTTCCCCCCTCTCCTGCAGCGCCAGCAGCCCGGCCCCCAAAGGCAGCCGCTTGCTGGCGGCCATCGTCCGCCACTACGACGATCTGGTTAACCATGTCCGTCAGCACATCGGTCGCCGCGGCGGCGACCGGGCCGAAGCCCAGGATGTGGTGCACGATGTCTGCGTGGAGTTGATCGAACGGCCGCCCGAGGGCGAGATCCGGGTACCGCTGGCTTTTCTGCGGGAGATTGCCTCCCGCCGCGCCATCGACCGCTATCGCAGCGAAGCCGCCCAACGGCAGTGGCTGGAGCATGCGGCGGAACTGCCGGAGTGTGCCGACCCCTCGCCCTTCGGCCGCGACCCGGCGCTGCTCTTCGCCGGCCGCGAGCGCCTGGCCTGTCTGGCCAGCGCCATCGAGGCGCTGCCGCCGCGCTGCCGCGACGTCTTCGTG
The DNA here is from genome assembly GCF_012911025.1 of Azoarcus sp. TTM-91. Lineage (GTDB taxonomy): Bacteria > Pseudomonadota > Gammaproteobacteria > Burkholderiales > Rhodocyclaceae > Azoarcus. Next base: position 19,174 of record NZ_WUEI01000025.1, read on the forward strand.
ATGCACAAGATCCACCAGCTGGAACAGGCCGAAGTAGCCGATCAGCTCGGCATTTCGCTGAAGACGGTGGAGAAGCACCTGCGCCTGGGCATGACAGCCTGCCGCCTTGCCCTGGACGATACAATCGCGGCCTCCTCCACGCCGCCACGTCCCGCGCCCTCGCCCCGCAATGCCCACGCACCGAGCTGACTCCCGCCCACCCTCCGGCGATACGCAAGCCCCCGCCACAGCCCTGGACGAGTTGCTGAGCGATGAGCGGGAAGCGCTGAAGCAGCTCTTTCCGCTGCCCGGCGGCGCCTCACAGGCGCGGAAGAAGCCCAGGCGGAAGGAGCAAGTAGCAGCGGCCATCGGCGGCAGCCTGCTGCTGGCGGTGCTGGCCGTACTCGACCCGCCCTACGCCGAGGAGCGCTTCCAGACCGCCGTCGGCGAGCAACGCACAGTAACGCTGGCGGACGGCAGCCGGATCACGCTGGACACCGCCAGCGCGCTGCGCGTGTCCTGGCATCTGCGCAGCCGCCGCAGCGTGCTGGAGCAAGGCCGCGCCTCCTTCGCCATCGCCCCCATGGTCATCCGCCCCTTCGAGGTGGATGCAGGCCGCTTCAGCGTGCAGGTGGTTGGCACCATTTTCGACGTGGTGCGCAGCCCGGAGCAATCCAGCGTCACCCTGAGCGAGGGCGCCGTCCAGGTGACATCCATCGACGGCGGTACAAGCCGGCTGGCACCTGGCCAGCGCCTGTCCGCCCGCAACGGAAGCGCCGCACAGACGGGCCAGGTGGATCTGGAACGTGAAAGCGCCTGGCGGGAAGGCCGGCTGGTGTTCGACCACACCCCGCTCGGCGAAGCCCTGGCCGAGATCGCCCGCTACCGCAGCCAGCCGGTGCGGCTGCATGGCGAGCACCTAGCTGCCCTGGAGGTTTCCGGCGTGTTCGACACCGCCAATACTGATCAGGCGCTCTCCCTGCTGCCGCGCATCCTGCCCGTGCGGGTAAGCCCGCAGGCCGACGGCAGCGTGGATATCAGCCCGCGCTGAATTTTTTTGCCGGGAGAGGTAGGGTTGGGCGCAACGGCGCTCGACATGGTCCTTGAAGTCCTCACTTTCAAGGAAAACCCGTGGCTCGCTCCTCCTCTCTCCTGCCCCGCGCCGCCCTGCGCCTGTCCACGCTGGCCGCAGGCGTGCTGCTCGCCTGCGCCGCCCACGCGCAAACCGCCTCCGTCCGTTTCGACCAGGCAGCCGAGCCGCTGGACCGCGCCCTGAACGAAGCCGCCCGCCGCGCCGGCGTGCAGGTCTTCTTCGCCTCCAACATCACCGCCGGTCGCCGCGCACCGGCGCTGCGCGGCGACTACACCCCACGCGAAGCGCTGGAACGCCTGCTCGCCGGCAGCGGCCTGCGCCTGCAGGCCCGGGATGAGCGCACCTTCACCGTTGAAAGCGCGCCCAGCGCCAGCAACGGCGCTACCGAACTCGCCACCGTCACGGTGAACGCCAGCGCCGACGCCTCCGCCGCCGGCTTGCCACCCAATTTCGCCGGCAACCAAGTCGCGCGCGGCGGCCGCATCGGCCTGCTGGGCAACCGCGACATCATGGAAACGCCCTTCAACACCACCGCCTACACCGCCGAGCTGATCCAGGACCAGCAGGCGAGAAGCGTTGGCGACGTGCTGCTCAACGATCCCTCGGTCCGCGCAGCCCGGGGCTTCGGCAACTTCCAGGAGCTGTACGTGATCCGCGGCTTCCCCGTTTACTCCGATGACATGATGTACAACGGTCTCTATGGCGTGCTGCCGCGCCAGTACGTGGCCACCGAATTCGTCGAGCGGGTGGAAGTCTTCCGTGGCGCCAACACCTTCCTCAACGGCGCGGCCCCCGGTAACAGCGGCGTCGGCGGCGCGATCAATCTGCTGCCCAAGCGCGCGCCCAACGACCCGCTGACCCAGGTCACCGTCGGTGTCGAAAGCGGCGGCCAGGCTTACGTCTCGACTGACATCGCCCGCCGCTTCGGCCCGGAAAACCGGCTGGGCGTGCGCCTCAACGCCGCCAAGCGCGACGGCGACACAGGCGTGCACAAGGAAAGCCGGGAACTGGATATGTTCTCCATCGGTATCGACTACCGCGGCAACGACTTCCGCCTCTCCGCAGACGTCGGCCACCAGTACCAGCGCCTGGATGATCCCCGCCCCAGCGTCACGCCCAACGGCGGCATTCCCCGCGTGCCTGATGCCGAGGACAACTACGCCCAGCCCTGGACCTACTCTGAAGAACGCCAGACCTTCGGCACCTTCCGCGCCGAGTTCGACCTATCGAGCAGTGTGACTGCCTGGCTGGCCGCCGGCATGCGTGAAGGCCGGGAAGAAAACTCGCTGGCGAACCCCCGGGCCACCGCCAACGGCAATACTACGGCGTCCCGTTTCGATAACGTCCGTAAAGAGATCGCCCACACGGGTGAGTTCGGCATGCGGGGCACCGCAAGAACCGGCGAGGTCTCACACACCTGGGCAGCCTCGGCCTCCCATTTCAGCCTGGATCTCAGCAATGCCTTCGCCTCCGGAGGCTCCTTGCCCAGTGATCTTTACCATCCGGTCGACTCCCCCAAGCCAATCGTCCCCATCACCATGGATATGTCGTCGCCCCGCACCACCGACCGGACCATCACCAGCGGCGTCTCCATTGCCGACACCCTGGGCTTTCTGAACGACTCACTGCTTCTAACTCTGGGCGTCCGCCATCAGACCATCCAGACCAAGGCCTACAGCTCCGCCACTGGAGCCCGCACGAGCACTTTCGAAAAGAGCAAGGTTCTGCCCATGGTCGGCGCGGTGTACAAGCTGAATCCGCAGTTTTCCGCCTATGCAAACTACATCGAAGGCCTGCAGAAAGGACCTCAGGCCGGCACCTCCAGCGCGACACCCGGCCGCCAGCTTCCGCCCTACCGCTCGAAACAAGGTGAAGTGGGTCTGAAGTACGACGGCGGCAAGCTGGGTGGCGCCATATCGCTATTCCAGACGGCTCGCCCCTTCGGCGCAGATAAAGACGGCGAGTTCAAGGAGGCAGGCGAGCAGCTCAACCGAGGCCTGGAACTCACCGCTTATGGCGAGCCGGTCAGCGGCGTGCGGGTGCTCGGCGGTGCCACCTTCATTTACTCGGAGCAGACCAAGACCGACAAGGGTCAGTACGACGGCAAACACGCGGTCGGCGTGCCTGCTACCCAATTGAACCTGGGAGCCGAGTGGGACATTCCTGGTATATCCGGCTTGTCGCTCAACGCCCGCGTCATCCATACCTCGTCCCAGTACGCCAGCGCGGACAACACGCTGAAGATCCCGTCCTGGACACGTTACGACCTCGGCGCCCGCTACCTGACCACCCTGGGCGGCCAGGTGGTCACCTTGCGCGCCCGCGTGGACAACGTCACCAACAAGGCGTACTGGGCCTCCACCGGCGGCTATCCCGGCGCCAACTACCTGGTGCAGGGCGCGCCGCGCACCTTCGTGCTCAGCGCCACTGTCGACTTCTGATGACGGCCGCTGCGATGCGGCGGTGGGGCTGGATCCACAAGTGGTCCAGCCTCATCTGCACGCTTTTCATGTTGTTACTCTGTGTGACCGGCCTGCCGCTGATCTTCTCGCATGAGATCGATCACCTGGCCGGCGACGGCATCCACGCGCCGGAAATGCCGGCTGGCACGCCGCGGGCAAGCCTGGACGCGGTGGCGCAGGCTGCCGTCGCCCACTACCCCGGCCTGGTGCCGCTCTACTTCTTCGCCGAGGAGGACGACCCGAACCAGTGGTACGTCAAGCTCGACACCCGGGTGGATACCGACGAGAGCGCCTCCCGCCTGGTGCTGGTCGATGCCCGTACCGCCGAAGTGCTGGGCGAGCCGCAGTTCGACTCGGGCTTCATGAGCGTGATGTACCGGCTGCATGTGGACATGTACGCCGGCCTGCCGGGCAAGCTCTTCCTCGGCGCCATGGGGCTGCTACTGGTGATCGCCATCGTCTCCGGCGTGGTGCTGTACGCGCCCTTCATGCGCAAGCTGGACTTCGGCACGGTACGGCGCCAGCGCGCCACCCGCACCCGCTGGCTGGACCTGCACAACCTGCTGGGCATCGTCACCGTGGTGTGGGCGCTGGTGGTGGGCTTCACCGGCGTGGTGAACACCTGGGCGGAACTCATCTTCAAAGCCTGGCAGGCCGAGCAAGTGGCTGCGCTGCAAGCGGGTGCGACCCACACCGTGCTGGCGGCGGATGCCGCCGGCGGAGCGGCCGCCGACGGCAGCGTGCAGCGGGCGATGGAGCGTGCATTGCTGGCCGCGCCGGGCATGAAGGTCGGCATGATCGCCTTCCCCGGCACCCTGCGCAGCACGCCCACCCACCACGCGGTACTGCTGAGCGGCGACACTCCGCTCACCGCCCGGCTGACCCAGGCGCTGCTGGTGGATGCTGACAACGGCGAGGTGCTGGAAGCCAGCGGCCGACCCTGGTACGTCACCGTGCTGCAACTCTCCGAGCCGCTGCACTTCGGCGACTATGGCGCGCTGCCACTGAAGGTGCTGTGGGCGGTGCTGGACCTCATCACCATCGTCGTGCTCGGCAGCGGCTTCTACCTGTGGTGGCGCCGCGGCGGCCAGGAGGCGAAGCCATGATGCGCATCTGGGCATGGCCTTCGGTGCTAGCTTTGCTGACGGCCGGCGGGTTGGTTGCGGGGCTGGTGTCGGACGGACTGGGCGACGTCGCCGCCTGGATCGGACTGGGCATTCCGGTCGCCACCGGCCTCTGGTACTCGCTGCGGCGAGGCGACTGAACCGGCGGCGGCTCCCGGCCGGGCTGCCTGAGCCCCAGGCAAGCGGGGCCGGCCAGCCGAACGCCTTCCCTCACCGCTTCCTGCGCCCAGCCGCGAACATCCCGCCGCACAAAAAAAGAGCCCCGCACTGGGCGGGGCGACTCTCTGTTGTGGTTGGGGCTACGCTGGCTTTTCGTGGGCCCGTCTTCAGGCCCGGTGGTCAGAAGCTCAGGCCTCGACCGAAGTGCGGATCAGATGATCGAAGGCGCTCAACGAAGCCTTCGCGCCCTCGCCCATGGCGATGATGATCTGCTTGTACGGCACCGTGGTGCAATCGCCAGCGGCGAACACGCCCGGCACCGAAGTCTGGCCCTTGGCATCGACCACGATCTCGCCGAACTTCGACAGCTCCACCGTGCCCTTCAGGAAATCGGTGTTGGGCAGCAGGCCGATCTGGACGAAGATGCCTTCCAGGTCGATGCGCTTGCTCTCGCCCGACACGCGGTCTTTATAGACCAGGCCGTTCACTTTGTCGGAGCCGGTCACTTCCGTGGTCTGCGCGTTGGTCAGCACGGTGACGTTGGGCAGGCTGAAGAGCTTCTTCTGCAGCACCGCGTCCGCCCGCAGCTTGTCGGCGAACTCGAGCAGGGTCACATGGGCAACCACGCCGGCAAGGTCGATCGCGGCCTCGACGCCGGAGTTGCCGCCGCCCACCACTGCCACGCGCTTGCCCTTGAACAGCGGGCCATCGCAGTGCGGGCAGTAAGCCACGCCCTTGCCGCGGTATTCCTTCTCGCCGGGCACGTTCATCTCGCGCCAGCGCGCACCGGTCGCCAGGATCACCGTCTTCGCCTTCAGCGCGGCGCCGTTCTCCAGCTTCACCTCGGCCAGGTCACCCGGCACGATGGCGGCGACACGCTGCAGGTTCATCACGTCCACTTCGTACTGCTTCACATGCTCTTCCAGGCTGGCGACCAGCTTGGGGCCTTCGGTGTAGTTCACCGAGATGAAGTTCTCGATGCCCAGCGTATCCATCACCTGGCCGCCGAAGCGCTCGGCGACGATGCCGGTGCGGATGCCCTTGCGCGCGGCGTAGATTGCCGCCGCCGCGCCGGCCGGGCCACCGCCGACGACGAGCACATCGAAGGCTTCCTTGGCAGCCATCTTTTCCGCCGCGCGCTTGCTCGCGCCGGTGTCGATCTTGGCGAGGATCTCGCCCAGCTCCATGCGGCCCTGGCCGAAGTGCTCGCCATTAAGGAACACGGTGGGCACCGCCATGATCTGGCGCTGCTCGACCTCGCCCTGGAACAGCGCGCCATCGATCATGGTGTGGCGGATGTTGGGATTGATCACCGCCATGAGGTTCAGCGCCTGCACCACTTCCGGGCAGTTGTGGCAGGACAGCGAGATGTAGGTCTCGAACTCGAACCTGCCTTCGAGGTTGCGGATCTGCTCGATGACGTCGGCCTCGGCCTTGGGCGGGTGGCCACCCACCTGCAGCAGGGCCAGGATCAGCGAGGTGAATTCATGGCCCATGGGCAGGCCGGCGAAGCGCACGCCGAGGTCGCCGCCCTTGCGGTTCAGGGAGAACGAGGGCTTGCGCTGGTCGTCGTCGCGGGACTCGGTCACCGTGATCTTGTCGGAAAGCTCGGCGAGGTCCTTCAACAGGCCCTGCATTTCACGAGACTTGTCGCCAGCGTCCAGCGACGCAACGATCTCGATCGGCTGCGTGACCTTCTCCAGGTAGGCTTTCAGTTGGGTCTTGATGTTGGCGTCCAGCATGATGATTCCATCCGTGATGAATGCAGTACCCGCGGTAGCGGCGTACATAAAGCACAGCCGGCTCGGGGCCGGCTGTTGATTCTGCTTCCCGGGCGGGTAGCCCGGGAGGGCAGCAGCGGCTTAGATCTTGCCGACGAGGTCCAGCGAGGGAGCCAGGGTGGCTTCGCCTTCCTTCCACTTGGCGGGGCAGACTTCGCCCGGGTGAGAAGCCACGTACTGGGCAGCCTTCACCTTGCGCAGCAGTTCCTGGGCGTCGCGGCCGATGCCTTCGGCGGTCACTTCGACAGCCTGGACGATGCCGCTCGGATCGACGATGAAGGTGCCACGGTTGGCCAGGCCCTGGTTCTCGCGCAGCACTTCGAAGTTCTTGGACAGGGTCCACAGCGGGTCGCCGATCAGCGGGTACTGGATCTTGCGGATCGTGTCGGAGGTGTCGTGCCAGGCCTTGTGGGTGAAGTGGGTGTCGGTGGACACGCCGTAGATCTCCACGCCCAGCTTCTGGAATTCAGCGTAGTTGTCAGCCAGGTCGCCCAGCTCGGTCGGGCACACGAAGGTGAAGTCGGCCGGGTAGAAGAAGAACACGGCCCACTTGCCCTTCACATCAGCGTCGGACAGGTCGACGAACTTGCCATTGTGGTAGGCGGTCGCGCTGAAAGGCTTGATTTCGGTGTTGATCAAGGACATCTCGAATCTCCGTTATGTTGATGGAACGACGTGTTGCAGACTTCATGGGATGCAGTTTATGCCCGCGCCACGAATTGCTCTAATTGATTATCAGGATCGTCCTGATTGTTTCCGGTTATCGGCCGGCTCCGGCGAACAGGCCGTGTGACCTATTAGCGTAGTAGACGTTTCAGCAGCAAGCGTGTCCGCGGCGGGGCGCTCGGGGGCGGACATTCCATCCCCGCCCCCGCCTCAGTCGCCGGCCAGATGCCGCCGTACCGAAACTGCCGCGCCCAGCCAGCCCAGCAGCGCTGCGAAAGCCAGGATGGCCACTGCCTCGTGCGGCCCCGGCCCGGCCAGCGCGAACACCGCGCCATAGGTTTCGGCCAGCGCCGTCACCGGCCCCGCCAGCGCCCGCACGCCTAGCCACACCGTACCCAACGCCACCAGGCCGCCAAGCGCGCCCTGGAGAATGCCGAACCAGTAGAAGGGACGGCGGATGAAGGGGTCGGTGGCACCCAGCAGGCGGCTCACCTCGATCTCCGCCCGCTGCGTCAGGATCTGCAGGCGGATGGTGTTGAAGGTGACGATGACCAGCGCGAAGCCCAGCAGCCCGGCCAGCATCAGCACCGCCGATCGGCCCAGCCCCAATAACGCGTGCAGGCGCTTAACCCAGGCGGAGTCCAACTGCACATGCGCCACCTTGGGCCAGCCACGCATCTCGGTCGCCAGCCGCTCGAACACCGCCGGATCTTCGCTGCGCGGCGCGACGATGAAGGCATCCGGCAGCGGATTGGCGGTGAGGCCGCCGAGCACGTCGCCCAGGCCGCTGCGCTCCAGCTGATGCAGGGCGTCGTCACGGGAAACGAAGCGGAAACTGCCTAGCTCCGCATTGCCCTTGAGGCGGCGCTCGACCGCCGCCACGTCGGCCTGACCGGCATCGTTGGCGAGGAAGAGGCTGATCTCCGGCGTGCCGGACACGCCGCGCGCCAGCGTCGCCACATTGTCCAGCAGCAGATAGCCGCCCGCCGGCAGCGACAGCGCAATGCCGACCACCATCGCCGACAGCAGGGTGCCCAGCGGCTGCCCTGCCAGGCGGCGGAAGGCATCGGCGATGGCGCGGGCGTGCAGGTAGAGCCAGTTGCTCACGGCGCGGCCTCCCGCGGCCCGGCAGGCGCGGCGCTGATCGGGAACGGGATGGCGACCATCACGCCCCCTCCGTCAGCAGGCCCTTGGCCAGCACCAGCCGGCGCGGCTTGTTGGCCGCGAACAGATTGGCATCGTGGGTGGAAACCAGCACGGTGACGCCGGCGCTGTTGAAGGACTTGAACAAGGCGGCGATCTCGTCGGCGTAGGCCGGGTCCAGGTGGGCGGTGGGCTCGTCGGCAATCAATATAGAGGGGCGGTTGACGATGGCGCGGGCGATCGCCACCCGCTGCTGCTCGCCGCCGGACAGGCCCAGCGGCATCTCGCGGCCACGCCCGCCGAGGCCGACGCGCTCCAGCGCCGCTGCCACCCGCTTGGCCGCGTCACCAGGCGGATGGCCGGTGATCACCAGCGGCAGCATCACGTTCTCGAACACGCTGCGGTCGGTCAGCAGCTTGCTCTCCTGCAGCATCAGGCCGAGGTTGCGGCGCAGGTAGGGCACCGCGCGGCGCGGCAGGCGGGAGACATCCTGGCCGTTGATCAGCACCGTGCCGGCGGTGGGCCGCTCGATGGCGGGAATCAGCTTCAGCAGCGTGCTCTTGCCGGCGCCGGAGTGGCCGGAGAGCACCACCAGCTCGCCATGGCGGACCTCGAAGCTAACGCCGGCCAGCGCGGTGTAGCCGCCGGGGTATCGCTTGGCGACGTTATCGAAGACGATCATGCGCGGCCGCCAGCTCCCGGCAAAGGTTCGAACAGCGCATCCACGAACTCGCGCGCATGGAAGGGCTGCAGGTCGTCTATGCCTTCGCCCACGCCGATGAAGCGCAAGGGCTTCGGGCACTGGCGGGCGATGGCGGCCAACACCCCGCCCTTGGCGGTGCCATCCAGCTTGGTCACCACCAGGCCGGTGACGCCGATGGCGGCGTCGAAGGCCTTCACCTGCGCCAGCGCGTTCTGGCCGATGTTGGCGTCCAGCACCAGCAGCACCTCATGCGGGCCGTCCGGCGCCGCCTTGGCGATCACCCGGCGGACCTTGGCGATCTCTTCCATCAGGTGGAGCTGGGTCGGCAGGCGCCCGGCAGTATCGGCCAGCACCACGTCGATGCCGCGGGCGCGGGCGGCGTTGATGGCATCGAAAATCACCGCCGCCGCATCGCCGCTTTCCTGCGCGATCACGGTGACCTTGTTGCGCTCGCCCCAGGTCATCAGCTGCTCGCGGGCAGCGGCACGGAAGGTGTCGCCGGCGGCCAGCAGCACGCTCTTGCCCTGGGCCTGGAAATACTTGGCCAGCTTGCCGATGGAGGTGGTTTTGCCGGAGCCGTTCACGCCGGCGATCATGATGATGAAAGGCGTGTGCGGGCTGACGTCCAGTGGCTGCTCCAGCGGCGCGATGATGCCGTGCAGCGCGTCGGCCAGCGCTTCCTGCAACTGGTCGGCGGTTTCCAGGCGGTCGCGCTTCCAGCGGGTGCGCAACTCGTCGAGCAGGAACTCGGTGGCCTCGACACCGCAGTCGGCCATCAGCAGCGTACTCTCCAGCTCTTCGAGCAGGTCTTCGTCGATCTTGCGCCGGCCGAACAGGCTGGCGAGGCCGCCGCCCAGTTGCTGCCGGGTGCGGGCCAGGCCGGCCTTGAGGCGCTCGCCCCAGGACGGACGCGCGGCGGTTTCGAGGATGGGAACCGGAGCCGGCTCCACTGCCGCGGGCGGCTGCGGCTCCACCGCCGGCGGCAGTGTGCCGGCATCGACGGCATCTGCGGGGCGCTCGGCCGGGTCGGCCTGCTGCTCGTCCGCAGCCGGCGTCTTGCCGGACTTCTTGAAGAAACCAAACATGGGCGCTCGGGTCTGAGGGGGTCGTTCGGCGGAAGCCGGATGGCATGGCCGCCAGCCGGCCCGACAGGATCAAATAAGGCTAAGATGCGCTCCCCGCCTAGCCGGCGGATTGACCGCCGCACGGCGCGAAGCGGCGGAAATTCTACCAGATGCAGGACACGCCCATGGTTCGCCCCCCACTCTCCCTCCCCCTGCTCACAGCAGGCCTGGCCGCAGCCTTGCTGCTCGCCGGCCCGGCCCGCGCCAATCCCTTCGAGACGCAGCTGCCCAACGGCATGAAGGTAATCGTCAAGGAAGACCGCCGCGCGCCCTCGGTGGTGCACATGGTCTGGTACCGCAGCGGCGCGATGGATGAGGAGGACGGCATATCCGGCGTCGCCCATGTGCTGGAACACATGATGTTCAAGGGCACCAGGAAGGTGGGCCCGGGCGAATTCAACAAGCGGGTCGCCGCCGTCGGCGGCCAGGACAACGCCTTCACCGGCAAGGACTACACCGCCTACTTCCAGCAGGTTCCGCCCGCCCACCTGGGTGCGATGATGGCGCTGGAGGCCGACCGCATGCGCAACCTGGTGCTGACCGAAGACGAGTTCAAGCGCGAGATCGAGGTGGTGAAGGAGGAGCGCCGCCTGCGCACCGACGACCAGCCGCGCGCCCTGGTCTACGAGCAGCTGATGGCCACCTCCTTCCAGGCCCATCCCTACCGCCGCCCGGTGATCGGCTGGATGACCGACCTGCAGAGCATGACCGTGGCCGACGCCCGCACCTGGTACCAACGTTGGTACGCGCCCAACAACGCCTACCTGGTCGTGGTCGGCGACGTGGATCACGAAGCGGTGTTCCGCGACGCGCGCAAGCACTACGGCACCATCCCCGCCCGCCCGCTGCCGGAGCGGCGCATCTCCGGCGAGCCAGAGCAGCGCGGCCCGCGCGCCACCACGGTCAAGGCGCCGGCCGAACTGCCCTACTTCAGCCTCGCCTGGCATGTGCCCTCGCTGCAGGACCCGGTGAAGGATCGCGAGCCCTACGCGCTGGAAGTGCTCGCCGCCATCCTCGACGGCTACGATGGCGCCCGCCTCAACCGCCGCCTGGTGCGCGACCAGCGTGTCGCCGTCTCCGCCGGCGCCAGCTACGACGGCGGCGGCCGTGGCCCCTCGCTGTTCCGGCTGGACGGCACCCCCGCCCCCGGCAGGACCGAGGCCGAACTGGAAGCCGCGCTGCGGGCAGAACTGCAGCGCATACGCGACGAGGGCGTCAGCGAGGAAGAACTGGCGAGGGTCAAGACCCAGGCCGTCGCCGCCCAGGTTTACAAGCGCGACTCGCTGATGGGACAGGCGGTGGAGATCGGCTACCTGGAATCCTCAGGCCTCTCCTGGCGCGACGAGGAAACCCTGCTGGACGGCCTGCGCCGCGTCACTGCCGACGAGGTGCGCGAAGTCGCCCTCCGCTACTTCGACGATGCCGATCTCACCATCGCCCGGCTGCAACCCCAGCCGGCAGACGCTCCTCGCCCCCGCAGCCCTTTCACGCCCCGGCACTGACATGAAGATCCTTCTCGTTTTCCGCCTCCATGCCGCCCGGGCGCTGGCCGCCGCGCTAGCCACCGCCACGCTGGCCGCCGCGCTGCCGGCCGCGGCTTCGCCCGCCATCCAGCACTGGACCGCGCCGACCGGCGCCCGCGTCTATTTCGTCGAAAGCCATGCACTGCCGCTGATCGACATCCAGATCGACTTTGCCGGCGGCAGCGCCGTCGACCCGGCGGACAAGGCCGGCACCGCCTCGCTGACTCGCGGCCTGCTGGACGCCGGCGCCGGCGAGTTGGACGAACAGGCCATCTCCGACCGCAGCGCCGATCTCGGCATCGCCATCGGCGGCGGCGTGGAGGCCGACCGCAGCAGCCTCAGCCTGCGCACCCTCTCCTCCGCGCGGGAACGTGACGCCGGCGTCGCCCTGGCCGCCGAACTGCTCGCCCGCCCGCGCTTCCCGGCGGAGGTGCTGGAACGCGAGCGGGCCCGCGGCATCGCCGGCCTGAAGGAAGCACTGACGCGGCCCGGCCCCATCGCCGCCAAACAGTTCGCCCAGTCCATCTACGGCAGCCACCCGTACGGCCTCAGCACCAGCCTCGAGTCGCTGGCCGCCATCAGCCGGGCGGATCTGCTCGCCTACCACGGCCGCCACTACGTCGCCCGCAACGCCTCCATCGCCATCGTCGGCGATGTAGACCGCCAGACCGCCGAGCGCATCGCCGTCAGCCTCACCGAAGCGCTGCCCGCCGGCGAACCAGCACCGCCACTGGCCCCGCCGAGCCAGCCGGAGGCCGGCGTGCTGCGCATCCCGAATCCGTCCGCCCAGGCGCACGTGCTGATCGGCCAGCCGGTGCTGTCGCGGGAAGACCCGGACTACTACCCGCTGCTGGTCGGCAACTACGTGCTGGGCGGCGGCGGCTTCGTCTCCCGCCTGACCAGGGAAGTGCGCGAGAAACGCGGCTATGCCTACAGCGTCTCCAGCCACTTCATGCCGCAGCAGGTTGCCGGCCCCTTCCAGATCGGCCTGCAGACCCGTGGCAGCCAGGTGGACGACGCCCTGCAGGTGGTCGACCAGACCCTGGCCGATTTCATCGCCGACGGCCCCACCGCCGCCGAGCTGCGCGCTGCCAAGGACAACATCATCAACGGTTTCGGCCTGCGGCTGGACTCCAACCGCAAGATCCTGGGCTATGTGGCGGTGATCGGCTTCTACCGCCTGCCGCTGGACTGGCTGGACAGCTATCCGCGCCATGTGGCGGAGGTGAGCGCGGAACAGATCCGCGATGCCTACCGCCGTCGGCTGGAGCCAATGCACCGGGTGGCGGTCATCGTCGGTGGCGACGGCGACCGTCAGGCCACTCCGCCGGCGGATTCGCAAGCCACTCCGGCGGCCAGCGACACTACCCCAGGCGGCCTGCGGTGAGCCGCGTCCGCATCGTCGGTGGCGCCTGGCGCTCCCGCCTGATCGACGTCGCCCACGTTACCGGCCTGCGCCCCACACCCGACCGGGTGCGCGAGACGCTATTCAACTGGCTGGGCCAGGAACTGGAGGGCCTGCACTGCCTGGACCTCTTCGCCGGCAGCGGCATCCTCGGCTTCGAATCCGCCTCCCGCGGGGCAGCCAGCGTCGTCATGGTGGAGCGCGATCCCAAGGCGCACGCGGCACTGACGGCCAACGCCAAGGCCCTGCACGCCGGACGGGTGGAGATCGTCCGCGGCGATGCGGTAAGATTCCTCCAGTCCGCCTCGCGAAAGTTCGATGTGGTGTTCCTCGACCCCCCCTACAAGCAGGGCTGGCTCGAGCGCGTGGAGCCGCTGCTGGAGCGGGTTCTGCAACCGGACGGCTGGCTCTACGCAGAAGCGGAAGCCCCGGTGACTCGCCTGGCAGGGTGGCAAACGATCAAGCAGGGCCACGCCGGACAGGTTCACTTCCATCTCTTGCAGGGGAACCAGGAATGAAGGAAGGGGTGGCGGTCTATCCCGGTACGTTCGACCCGTTCACGCGCGGCCACGAGGACCTCGTCCGGCGCTCCGCGCTGCTGTTCGACCGGGTCATCGTGGCAGTGGCCGAAAGTGCCGGGAAGAATCCGATCTTCACGCTTGCCGAGCGAGTGGAGATCGCCAGGGAAGTGCTTACGCCCTTCCCGAATGTGCAGGTGCTCGGCTTCAATAGCTTGCTGATGGACTTCCTCCGGTCCCAGAATGCGCGCCTGATACTGCGCGGCCTGCGCGCGGTATCCGATTTCGAATACGAATTCCAGATGGCGGGAATGAACCGCAAGCTGTTTCCGGACGTCGAAACCGTATTCCTCACGCCGTCGGAGGAGCACATGTTCATCTCGGCGACCATGGTGCGGGAAATTGCCCGGCTAGGCGGCGACGTCAGCAAGTTCGTGCAGCCGGCCGTACTGGCCCGGCTGCAACAGAAAGTGAGTTCTAAGCGATAGGAAGGAAGCGACAAACATGTCTCTGATGATTACCGACGAGTGCATCAACTGCGACGTCTGCGAACCGGAGTGCCCCAACGGGGCCATCTCCCAAGGCGACGAGATCTACCAGATCGATGCCAACAAGTGCACCGAATGCGTAGGCCACTTCGATGAGCCACAGTGCCAGCAGGTGTGCCCGGTCGACTGTATTCCCCTGAACCCGGACCACGTCGAGTCCAAGGAACAGCTGATGGAGAAGTACGTCAAGCTGACCGGCGTTCAGGCCTGAGTCCGGACGAGCGCTTCACCGGAAAGACAACGGGGCGAGCCAATGGCTCGCCCCGTTGTCTTTTGCCCCCGCCCCTGGCCTCAGGCAGTCTGTCAGGCAGCCTGTATGACCTCGCCCGCCTGCGCCGCCACCGTGGGACAGGCCAACCCCAGCGCCCGGCGTATGGCTTCGTCCAGGCCGGCCAGTTCGCTCACCAACCCGAGCAGCGCGAGTTCCTGCTGCTGCAGTTCTTCCACCCGCTCCTCCAGCGTATCGGTGGCCTGATGGATACGCTTCACGCTCTCCAGCCGGCGCTTGAGCTGGATCTGGTATTCCCTCACCTGGGTTTCGAGGGGCGACATCACCGCCCGCAGCCACTGTTCGACGTCGCGGTTGGCAATCTCGAAGGTGCGGCGCGCCTGCAGCGCCACTGTTTCGAAGAACTTCTGCGTCAACGTGTGCTTCTCGGTGGTAACCAGGATGAGTGCCGTGTTGATCTGCCGGTTGAAGGCCTTCTCCAGCCGATCCAACTCGCGCTCGTAGCGCAGAGTGGAGAAGGGCTCCGGCGGGTGGAGGGTCAGCCCATGCTCGACGCTGAAGCGCTTGTACATCGCGTCCAGCATGCTGGTGATCTCGGAAATCTCGGTGGTGGAACGGCGCAGATTGCCCCTCAGGTGGCTGAAGAAGCCCTCCATCGCCTCCTTCAGCCCGCGGGTGAAGCTCGCCTCCAGCATCGCCTCCCGGGTGCGACGGGTCTCGTCGCGCAAGGCATCCATGCCGAGATTCGCGAGCAGGTTGTTAGTGAGGTTGGAGAATACCGACCGCACCGCGTAGTACTTCTGCAGGCCCTGCTCGAACTCGTCCTTCTCCGCGCGTATCTTGCGCATCATGTACTCGATGACGCTCTGGTTCTTGCCGCGCAGGTCGGTCAGTTCCTGCAGTTGCTCGCGCAGCCCGGCCAGGCGCGCTTCCAGCAGGCCACGGGTCTGGCGCACCAGTTCGTCGGTCTCGCCCAGGGTGCTTTCGCCGACGATTTCCTGCCGCGTCGGCAGCAGGTCATCCGCCAGCGCCCGCTCCAGCGCCGGCAGGCGGCTGCGGGCTAGCAGTCCGGCGTCGCCATTCACCCGGGCGACCAGGCCCTTCTGCGCGGACACCGGGAATACCCGGTCCTCGCCCACGCCCAGCGTCGAGGCCACGCTCTCCACCTGGCGGGAGATCTCCGCCTCGATCTGCGCCTCTTCCCGCAGCCCGTCCCACAGGCCATCGATCTTGTTGAGCACGACGAGCCGGCCCTTCTTCCGCTCCTGCCCGCCCTGCACATACTCCCGCCACACCGCCAGATCGCTCTGCGTAACGCCGGTGTCCGCTGCCAGGATGAACAGCACCGCATGCGCATTCGGCAGCATGGACAGGGTCAGCTCCGGCTCTGCACCGATGGCGTTCAGACCCGGCGTGTCCAGCACCACCAGCCCCTGCTCCAGCAGCGGGTGCGGAAACTGGATCACCGCATGGCGCCAGCTGGGAATCTCCACCAGGCCGTCCGCCTCCGGCGCCAGCCCCTGCTCGCCGGCGGGGTCGATGTCGAAGCCCAGTCGGCGCGCCTCTTCCGCCGGCACCCGCAGCGTCTCGCCGACACGGGCCAGCGCCGCCTGCAGCTCGGCGGCGGAATCGGCCTTCAGCGGCGTCACCACCCATTCCTCCGGGAAACGCTTCAGCTCGCCGACCGGCGTCTGCAGCGCCCGGCTGGCGATGGGCAGCAGGCGCAGCTCCGGCGTTGCGCCGGCGGACCACTGCAGCTCCGTGGGACACATGGTGGTGCGGCCTGCGCTGGAAGGCAGGATGCGATCGCCATAGTCGGAGAAGAAGATGGCGTTGATCAGCTCCGACTTGCCGCGAGAGAACTCGGCGATGAAGGCAACCGACAACTTGTCGTCCCGCAGGCGCTCCAGCACGTACTGCAGGCGCAGATCGGCCTGGGCATCGCCGACCTCGTTGCGCGAAAGCCAGGCGCGCAGCCTGCCGACTTCGTCCGCCACAGCGCCGCGCCACCGCCCATAGGCGGAGAACTCTTCCATCAGCTTGCCGTTTTGCTCGACCATGTGACTTACGCCCGCGCAGGAAAAACACCGACAGCATAGCGCCCTTCGTGACCGCCAGCCATGCCCGCGCCGGCGCTGGAATCAGCGCCGTTGGCAGGCCGGGCAGAAGTAGGTGGCGCGCTGCCCGCTCACCACCCGACTGATCTCACCGCCGCAGACCCGGCACGCCTGCCCATCCCGGCCATAGGCGAAGTACTGCTGCTGGAAGTAGCCCGGCTGGCCGTCGCCGCCGACGAAGTCACGCAGGGTGCTGCCGCCGGCCGCGATCGCAGCCTGCAGCGTCTCCTTTACCGCCTCCGCCAGCCGCTCGCAACGCGACAGACCGATGCGACCCGCCTGCTCCAGCGGGTGGATGCGGGCGCGGAAGAGGCTCTCCGAGGCGTAGATGTTGC
Organism: Azoarcus sp. TTM-91; assembly: GCF_012911025.1. Lineage (GTDB taxonomy): Bacteria > Pseudomonadota > Gammaproteobacteria > Burkholderiales > Rhodocyclaceae > Azoarcus. The sequence goes on from NZ_WUEI01000025.1 coordinate 36,083, forward strand.
CGACGCCCACTACCTTGTGACCGTCCATCAGCACATGCTTGATCGGCGCCCGCAGGCCGCGGCTCACCTGGTACAGCCAGGCGCCGTTGAAGGCCTCGTCCAGCGGCTCCGGCCCCAGCCGCGCCAGCAGCGGATGGGCTGCCGCCTCGCCCGGCTGCCACACCACCATGCCGAACCGGCGAGGGTCGCGCAGTCGCAGCGCGCGCTCGCCGAACACCAGGTCCACATGGTCATGCACGCCCGCCGGCTCCCCGGCCTCCACCACCCGCAGGCTGCCGGACATGCCCAGATGCACGATCAGCGAGCCATGGTCGAAAGCGAACAGCAGATACTTCGCACGCCGGGACACCGACAGCAGGCGGCGGCCACCAAGCAGCGCCGCCAGATCCGCCGGCACCGGCTGGCGCAGGCGCGGGTTGCGCACCAGCACCGCGGTCAGCAAGCGGCCTTCCACATGGGGCTCCACACCGCGGCGGGTGGTTTCGACTTCGGGCAATTCGGGCATGGCGAAAACGCTCTCTCCAGGGGCGGCGCGGGCGGACGCGATGCGGGGAACCCATCGCTTGCCGGCACACGGCCAAAGTGCCTAACATGAGGCGAACCGAATTCTAGAACAGCCCTCAAATCGACCACAGCGCCGGCGCGCTTCCTTCCGGGCCTTCCCGGACTCTTTCGCCGCACTGCCCCCGCCACCGGAGTCCGCCGGACCGCCTACATGACCTCCAAGACCTTCCCGCTTTCCCGCCGTCTGCGCCGCCTGGGCGCCGCCATCGCCCTCAGCCTGCCGCTGGGCGCCCTCGCCGCCGCAGACGAGACTGCTCCTGCTCCCAGCACATTGCCCACGCAGGAACTCACCGCTGGCGTGCTGTACAACTTCCTGCTGGCGGAAATCGCCGGCGCCCGCGGCCAGATCGGCCTGTCCACCCAGCTCTACCTCGAGCTCGCCCAGCATACGCACGACCCGCGCATCGCCCGCCGCGCCACCGAGATTGCGCTGTTCTCGCGCAACCTCGCCGCCGCCTCCCGCGCCGCCAAGCTGTGGGCGGAGTCCGACCCCGGCTCGGAAGAAGCCCGGCGGGTGCTCGCCGGCGTCGTCTCCAGCAGCGAAGGCCGCGTCGAGGACGTCCAGATCCAGCTCGCCCGCGTGCTCGCCCAGTCGCCGGATGCTCTCCCACAGAATCTGATGGGGCTCAACCGCGCACTGTCCCGCATGGAGAATAAGGAAACCGTGCGCAGCATGGTCCTGCGCCTCACCGAGCCTTACCTCGATCATCCGGAAGCCCATTTCGCCCGCGCCCAGGCCAGCATCGTCGCCGAAGACCCGATGAGCGCCCTGGCCGCCATCGACACCGCCCTGCAGCTGCGGCCCGACTGGGAGCCTGCCGTGATCTTCAAGGCCCAGCTGATGCAGCAGGCTGGCGCCGAGCGCGACGCCTCCGCCCTGCTGGCCAGCCAACTGGCCCGCCACCCGGAAAGCAACAACCTGCGCCTGGCCCACGCCCGCCTGCTGGTTTCCCTGCGTGACTTCGAGAACGCCCGCGCCGAGTTCAACAAGCTCCTGGAGGCTGCCCCGAACGACCCTGAACTGTTGTTCGCCGTCGGCCTGCTGTCCTTCCAGCTGGAAGACAACGACAACGCCGCCAGCCTGTTCGAGCGCGCCCTGGCCGCCAACCATCCGGACCCGGACGCCATCCGCCTGCACCTCGGCCAGATCGCCGAGCGCCGCAAGGACACCGAAGGCGCGCTGAAGTGGTACCGCGCCATCCCCGAACCCAGTCGGCAGTATGGCGACGCCCAGATCCGCATCGCCATCGCCCTCGCCAATGGCGGCCGGCTGGCCGAAGCCCGCGCCCACCTGCAGAACCAGCCGGGTGATGCCGAGGTCAAGCGCCGCTACCTGCTGGCCGAAGCCCAGCTGCTGCGCGACGCCGGACAGCCCCAGCAGGCTTTCGACCTGCTGGAGGCCGCCCTGCTCAAGGCCCCGGACGACACCGACCTGCTCTATGAATCCGCCATGCTGGCCGAGCGCCTGGACCGGGTGGACGCGATGGAGACCCGCCTGCGCAAGCTGATCGCGCTGGAGCCGGAGCACGCCCACGCCTACAACGCGCTGGGCTACTCGCTGGCCGACCGCGGCCTGCGCCTGGAAGAGGCCGAACAGTTGATCGCCCGCGCAGTGGAGCTCGCGCCGCAGGACCCCTTCATCCTCGACAGCCTGGGCTGGGTGCGCTTCCGCCGCGGCGACAACAGCGGCGCCATCGCCGTGCTGGAACAGGCCTACGGCCTGCGCTCCGACCCTGAGATCGCCGCTCACCTCGGCGAAGTGCTGTGGTCGCTGAACCGCCAGGCCGACGCCAACCGGGTGTTCGACGAAGCCCTGGCCGCGCATCCGGACAACACCGTGCTGCGCGACACCGTACAGCGTCTGCGCAAGCCATGAAGTGTCCGCATCGCCTCCTGCTCGCCGCCACCGCGGTGAGCTTGCTGCTGGGCGCCTGCACTCCGCTGTCATCCCAGATCCGCCAGACCAGCGCGGCCCAGCAACGCCAGCTCGCCAGCACTTTCGAACTCGAAGGACGGCTCTCCGCCAGCGACGCCGAGCGCGCCGCCAGCGGCCGCCTGGAATGGCTGCACTCCCCAACGCGGGACAGCTGGACGCTGCTCAACCCCCTGGGCCAGATCGCCGCGCAACTGGAGCAGGGCGTCAACGGCGCCGAGCTGGTGACCGCCGACGGTCGCCGCTACCACGCCCGCAGCGCTGACAGTCTGCTGCCGGAACTGCTGGGTGTGGAAGTTCCCGTCGCTCGCCTCGCCCAATGGGTGCAAGCCGCCCCGCGGCGCGAAGCGGACATCCGCGAAACCGACGGCGGCGGCCGCCCTACCCTGGTCATCGACGCCGGCTGGCGCATCGCCTACCTCGAATACGCCGGCACCGGCGCCGACGCGCCCCCCCGCCTCATGGACATCAGCCGCGGCGACACCCGCCTGCGGCTCTTCATCGACCGATGGACGCCCACACCCTGAACCCCGCGAGCCCCCCGCTGCGCCTGACCGGCTGCCTCGCCCCCGCCAAGCTCAACCTGTTCCTGCACGTCGTCGGCCGCCGCGCCGATGGCTACCACCTGCTGCAGACCGCCTTCCGCATGCTGGACTGGGGCGACACGCTGGACTTCGCGCTGCGGACCGACGGACTCATACGCCGCAGCAACGATCTGGAAGGCGTTCCCGCGGAACAGGACCTGGTCATCCGCGCGGCCCGTCGGCTGCAGGAAGCCACTGGCTGCAGGCTAGGCGCGGACATCACGGTGCACAAGGTGCTGCCCATGGGCGGCGGCCTGGGCGGCGGCAGCTCCGACGCGGCCACCACCCTGCTCGCCCTCAACCAGCTATGGAACACCCGGCTGAGCCGGCAGGCGCTGCAGGACATCGGCCTCGCGCTGGGGGCGGACGTACCCTTCTTCGTCTATGGTCGCGACGCCTTTGCCGAAGGTGTAGGCGAACATTTCCAGCCTCTCCAGCTGGCGCCGGCTTGCTACGTTGTCATCTTCCCCGGAGTACATATTTCGACCGTCGACATTTTCTCGTCGAAAGAGTTGACACGGAATACCGACCCCATCAAAATAGCGGACTTCGCAGCGAGCTCTACCCGAAATGATTTGCAGCCTGTGGCCTGCAGCCATTACCCGGAAGTAGAACGAGCGATCGAATGGCTGGAGCAGTTTTCTCCGGCCCGGATGACAGGCTCAGGCGCTTGTGTTTTCGCCGAAGTGGCCTCGGAAGATGAAGCGAAACGCATCGTCTCCGAATGCCCGGCTTCCTGGAAAGCATGGCAAGCCAAAAGTCTGGCAAAACATCCGTTGTACGAAAGCGCGGCATAGAACGCGAACGTGTCGATCGAGCGAAAGAGTTTCTTGGGGAGTCGCCAAGTCGGTTAAGGCACCGGATTTTGATTCCGGCATTCGAGGGTTCGAATCCTTCCTCCCCAGCCAATATACGACGGGCAGGCCACGAGCCTGCCCGAGTCGTTTTTGACGGTTTCATTCTATCGGCATCGGAGATTCGGTCATGCCCTACGGCAGCCTGATGGTCTTCACCGGCAACGCCAACCCCAAGCTTGCGGCGGATGTTGTGCGAAGACTGGGCATTTCCCTCGGATCGGCTACGGTGGGCCGTTTCTCCGACGGTGAAGTCAATATCGAACTGCTGGAAAACGTCCGCGGCAAGGACGTCTTCATCCTGCAGCCGACCTGCGCTCCGACCAACGAGAACCTGGTCGAACTGCTGGTCCTGGTCGATGCGCTCAAGCGCGCTTCCGCCGGCCGCATCACCGCCGCCATCCCCTACTTCGGCTATGCCCGCCAGGACCGCCGGCCGCGTTCGGCCCGCGTGCCCATCACCGCCAAGGTCGTCGCCAACATGCTGCAGGCCGTGGGCGTGCAGCGGGTGCTGACCATGGACCTGCATGCCGACCAGATCCAGGGCTTCTTCGACATCCCGGTCGACAACGTCTATGCGGCCCCGGTGCTGCTGGCCGACCTCGACAAGCAGAAGTACGACGGCCTGATGGTGGTTTCGCCCGACGTCGGCGGCGTGGTGCGTGCCCGCGCCTTCGCCAAGCGGCTGGAATGCGACCTCGCCATCATCGACAAGCGCCGCCCCAAGGCCAACGTGTCCGAGGTCATGAACATCATCGGTGAGGTCGAAGGCCGCACCTGCGTGATCATGGACGACATCGTCGATACCGCCGGCACGCTGTGCAAGGCCGCCAGCGCGCTGAAGGCCAACGGCGCCAAGCGCGTGCTGTCCTACTGCACCCACGCGGTGCTGTCCGGCGCCGCGGTGGCCCGCATCAACGAATCCGAGCTGGACGAGCTGGTGGTGACCGACACCATCCCGCTGCGCGACGACGCCAAGGCCTCGCCACGCATCCGCCAGGTTTCGGTGGCCTCGCTGCTGGCCGACACCATGCTGCGGATCAGCAACGAGGAATCGGTGTCCTCGCTGTTCAGCGAATAAGTTTCAACCGCGGCCTGGCCGCGGTTTTTCCATCTCCGCCTGGTCGCGGGCGGGGAACCTTCAACCCAGGAGTTTCAAATGACCATCGAATTCAAGGCCACCAAGCGTGAAGCGCAGGGATCGAGTGCGAGCCGCCGCCTGCGTCGCGCCGGCCAGCTGCCGGGCATCATCTACGGCGGCGGCAAGGACGCCCTGGCGATCAACCTCGACCACAACGACCTGTACCACCTGCTGAAGAAGGAAGCCTTCCATGCTTCCATCCTCACCGTGGACGTCGAGGGCGCCAAGGAAACCGTCGTGCTGCGTGACACCCAGTGGCACGCCTACAAGCAGCAAGTCATGCACCTGGACTTCCAGCGTGTGGACGCCTCCCAGAAGCTGCACCTGAAGGTGCCGCTGCACTTCGTCAATGCCGAAGTCAGCCCCGCCGTGAAGCTGGGCAGCGCCATCATCGCCCACGTCATCACCGAACTGGACGTGAAGTGCCTGCCGTCCGAGCTGCCGGAATTCATCGAAGTCGACCTGGCTGCGCTGGAAGTCGGCCAGTCTGTGCACGTTTCCCAGCTGAAGCTGCCGGCCGGCGTCGAACTCGCCCACCACGGCGAAGGCGATCCGGTGGTGGCCAGCGCCCAGCAGGCCAAGGGTGCTGCCGCGGCTGAAGAAGGCGAAGCGGCCTAAGGCCCCCGCCTGCCCGGACCCACGCTGGAGGCCGACATCCGATGACCGCAGCGCCTGCGCGCCCCCCGCGTCTCGTGGTCGGCCTCGGCAATCCGGGCACCGAATATTCCGAAACCCGGCACAACGCCGGGTTTTGGCTTTGTGAGCGCCTGGCCGACGAGCTCGGCGTGCGCTTCAGCCACGAGCCCCGTTTCCACGGCCTGGTGGCCAACGCCCGCGACGCCGGCGTCTGGCTGCTGATGCCGCAGACCTACATGAACCGCTCGGGCCAGGCGGTGGGCGCGCTGGCGCGCTTCTACCGCATCGAACCAGCGGAGATCCTCGTCGTGCACGACGAGTTGGACATCCCGCCCGGCCAGCTGCGCCTCAAGTTCGGCGGCGGCGCCGGCGGCCACAACGGACTCAAGGACATCACCGCCCACTGCGCGACGCCGGACTACTGGCGGCTGCGCATCGGCATCGGCCACCCCGGCGACCGCAACGAAGTGGTGAACTTCGTGCTCAAGCCACCGCGCCGCGAAGAGCGCGCCGAGATCGACAGCGCGATAGACCGCGCCCTGCTCGGCTGGCCGCAGATCGCCCGCGGCGAATGGAACGCAGCCACCACCCGTCTCAACACCCGGCCCGCGCCACCCAAGGCTCCGAAACCACCGAAGGAGCCGCCGCAAGGCGCGACCCAAACCAAGGACGAATCCACGCCATGAGCCTGAAATGCGGCATCGTCGGCCTGCCCAACGTCGGCAAGTCCACCCTGTTCAATGCGCTGACCAAGGCGGGCATTGAAGCGGCCAACTATCCCTTCTGCACCATCGAGCCCAACGTCGGCATCGTCGAGGTGCCGGATGCACGCCTCGCCCAGCTGTCCGAAATCGTCAAGCCGCAGAAGATCCAGCCGGCCATCGTCGAGTTCGTGGACATCGCCGGCCTGGTTGCCGGCGCCTCCAAGGGCGAAGGCCTGGGCAACCAGTTCCTCGCCAACATCCGTGAGACCGATGCCATCGTCCACGTCGTGCGCTGCTTCGCCGACGACAACGTGGTGCACGTTTCCGGCAGCGTCGATCCCATCCGCGACATCGAAGTCATCGACACCGAACTCGCGCTGGCCGACCTCGCCACGGTGGACAAGGCCCTCAACCGTTACAAGCGCCCCGCCGCCGCCGGCGACAAGGAAGCCAAGGCCATGGTCGCGGTGCTGGAGAAGTGCCTCGCCCAGCTGAACGAAGCCAAGCCGGTGCGCGCCCTCGACCTGGCGAAGGAAGAAACCGCGCTGCTGAAGCAGTTCTGCCTGATCACCCAGAAACCGGTGCTGTACGCCGCCAACGTCGCCGAAGACGGTTTCGATAACAACCCTCACCTGGACGCAGTGCGCGCCCACGCTGCCCAGGAGGGCGCCGAGGTGGTGGCGCTGTGCGCCGCCATCGAGGCTGAGATCGCCGACCTGGACGACGCGGACAAGAAGGATTTCCTGGAGTCCATGGGTCTGGAAGAGCCTGGCCTGGACCGCCTGATCCGCGCCGGCTACAAGCTGCTTGGCCTGCAGACCTACTTCACCGCCGGGGTGAAGGAAGTGCGCGCCTGGACCATCCACATCGGCGACACCGCGCCGCAGGCGGCCGGCGTCATCCACACAGATTTCGAGCGCGGCTTCATCCGCGCCCAGACCATCGCCTTCGAAGACTTCATCGCCCACAAGGGCGAGGCCGGCGCCAAGGAAGCAGGCAAGATGCGGGCGGAAGGCAAGGAATACGTGGTGAAGGACGGCGACGTCCTCAACTTCCTGTTCAACGTCTGAGCCCCCAAGGCCCCGCGCGCGCGTCGACCTGCGCCGGGGGAGCCTCGCGAATCCGAAGCAACCGCGCCTGCGCGCGGTTTCTTCGTTTACGGCGCAGCCATGCCGAAGAACCGGGCTCCCGCCCCGGCCGGCAGACCCTGGCCTGGGCATGGCCGCCTTTCCAGCGAGTGCGGCCTGCCTAGATCGCCGCTGGCAGGCACCAGGGCAGCAGGCGGACGATGTTGCGGGCATCGTCCAGCCCACGGTGATACCTGCCTTCCAACGACAGGTCCGCCAGTTGCAGCGCCTTTGCCAGGCCCACTTCCTTGATGCCGCGGGCATTGGCGAAACTGCGCTTGAGGTTGATGTGTTCGAGGCCGGCCAAGGGATCGTCCACACCGTGGCGCGCGCAGTCCCGGCCGAACTGGGTGAAGTCATAGCGCCCCCAACTACCCCACCAGCGCTGGCCGCCGGGATGCAGGCCGGCGAACTCCGCCAGGGCTGCCGCCGCTTCCGGGAAACGGAGCGCGGTGGCGACATCCTCCTGGCGGATGCCGGTGAGGCCGGTGCAGAAGGCGGTGAGCCGCGGGTTCAGCACCGGCTGCACAAAGGTCTGGAAGCACTCGTGCAGGCTGCCATTGGGTGAAGCCCACACCGCGCCGATCTCGATGATCTCCATGTCGCCAGGCGGCATGGCCTCGCCTTCGTCACAGGTTGCCTCAAGGTCGATCACCAGGATCATCACGCTCTCCGTCATGCAAAGGGGGGCTCCGACGGACTTCCACATCCACGCCCGCCGCCCCTGCGCTCCTGTAATTGCGGCATGCACGCTCCGCCTCCGGCGGAACGATTTACCTGGATTTCGCCCCCGGGAGCCGCGGTTTCCCAGGCACGACGATTGCACAGACGCAGCGACCCCCATGTTCCAGACGCACCTATGGATAGGCTGACGACGACCTTGAATCCAGCGCCCGCCCTTGCCGCCTTCGAGGCGGCAGAGATCCTCGCCCATGGCAGTGAAGGTGTCATCGCATGCGACAAGGCGCAGCGAGTGCACTACCTCAACCCGGTCGCCGAACGAGCGCTGGGGCGCCCGCGCGAGGCGCTGCTGAACCGGCCCCTGCTGGAGATCTTTCCCAGCCTCAAATCCCACCTGGCCTCACTGCCCGGCATGCAGCCGGGAGATCAGGCCCTGGAACTGGAGCAACAAGATGCCGTCAGCGGCCGCAGCTTCCATCACAGCCTGCACCCCACTTCGGACGGCGGGCTGGTGATGTTGTTCCGCGACGTCACCGAGCCACGGGGAATGGCGGACGCGCTCAGTCGCTCGGAAGAGAAGTACCGCGACCTCTTCAACGCCATCGACGAAGGCTTCTGCGTAATCGAAGTGCTGGTGGACGAGAACGGAACGGGCATCGACTACCGCTTTCTCGAGGTGAATCCCAGCTTCGAGCGCCAGACCGGGCTGATCGACGCGGTAGGCAAATGCATGCGGGAGATGGTGCCGACCCATGAAGAACACTGGTTCTCCATCTATGCGCATGTCGCCGCCACGGGTGAATCGACGCGCTTCGAAAACCGTGCCCAGGGTCTGAACCGCTGGTACGACGTCTACGCCTTCCGCGTCGGCAAGCCGGAGGACAGGCATGTCGCCATCCTGTTCAACGACATCAGCCAGCGCAAGGCGGCGGAAGAGGAGCGCCAGGAGGCCGACAAGCGCAAGGATGAGTTCCTCGCCATCCTCGCGCACGAGCTGCGCAACCCGCTGGCACCGCTGCGCAACGGCCTGGAGATCCTGAAGCTGGCTGGCAGCACCGGCGACGGCGAGCTGCTGAACCGCGCCTGCACGATGATGGAGCGCCAGGTGAGCCACATGGTGTCGCTGGTGGATGACCTGCTCGACGCCAACCGCATCAGCCGCGGCCTCATCACCATCAGCCGCAAGCGGGTGGACGTCGCGGACATCATCCGCCACTCGGTGGAGTCCGCCGAGCACGTCATCCGCCAGCATGAGCACGAGCTGACGGTGCAACTGCCCTCGCGCGAGGTGTACGTCGAGGCAGACGCGGTGCGCCTCACCCAGGCGGTCACCAACCTGCTGGTCAACGCCGCCAAGTACACCGAGCCGGGCGGGCGCATCGCGCTGGCGGTGAAGCGGGACGACGCGGCGGTGCGCATCGCCATCACCGACAACGGCGCCGGCATTCCGCCGCATATGCTAAACCGCATCTTCGACCTTTTCGCCCAGGTGGAGGTGGCGCCCCACCAGCCCTCGCGGGGGCTGGGCATCGGCCTCACCATCGTCAAGCAGCTGGTGGAGATGCACGGCGGCAGCGTCACCGCCCAGAGCGAGGGGGTGGGCAAGGGCAGCCGCTTCACCATCACCTTGCCGCTGTCAGTCGAGCGCCACGCCGCGGGCGACGAGACGATGGACCAGGAGCCCCGTGCCCGCGGGCACCGCCGGGTGCTGGTGGCGGACGACAACCGGGACGCAGCCGAGAGCCTGGCGACCATGTTCGAGCTGCTGGGCCACCGGGTGGCAATCGCCTACGACGGCGAGCAGGCGGTGACCGAGGCGGAGCGCCTGCAGCCGGAGGTGGTGCTGCTGGACCTGGGCATGCCACGACTGGACGGCCTGGGCGCCGCCCGCCGCATCCGCGAATTCCCGTGGGCGAAGAACGCGGTGTTGATCGCCACCACCGGCTGGGGCCAGGAACAGGACAGGCTGGCCTCGCGCGGCGCCGGTTTCGATCACCACCTGGTGAAGCCGGTGGCGATGAGCGAGTTGGAGAAGATCATCGCCGAAATGCCGCCGCCCGAGGCGGCTTGAGCCACCGCGCTCAGCGCCCGGAGGGGCGCTCTGCGAAGGTCCACAAGGCGTTGCCGGCGTAGTGCCAGAACAGCAGCAGCGCCGTCACCAGGATCTGTGCCAGCAGGTAATGCAGCGCCAGCACATGGGTGAGCAGGCTCATCAGCAGCCCGTTCCACACCAGCCCCAGCCCGGCGACCGCCAGGAAGCGCGGCAAGGCCTCGCGGTGGGCGCGGCCGGAGCGGAACACGATGGCGCGGTTCAGGCTGTAATTGATCAAGGCGCCGACCAGGAAGCCGGCCACCGATCCGGCCACCGGATCGCCGCCCAGGCCTTCCACCATGCCGATCAGCGTCAGGTAATGGCCGGCGGTGCCCACCGCGCCCACCGCGGCGAAACGGATCAGCCGGGCCAGCAGCGGCGAACCCCTCATGCCGGTCCGGCGCTCATCGCGGAATGCGCTCGTCGTCTGCCAAGCCGCGGCGGTCGCGCAGCACGCCGAGCTCCACGCCGTCGCGCACCACTTCACCGACGATGCGGCCCTGCATCGCGGTGTGACAATCCATGTGGGTGGGCGAGATGAAGAAATCCGCCGCGCGCCAGTCGGTGGTCACCTGGAAACGCGCATCCAGCCAGGCCGCCGCCTGCAGCGGCTCGGCGCATACCGCCACCAGGTAAGGCCGGGTCTGCCCCCCCTCGCGGCTCACCCGGGTGCGCAGATCGGCCACCAGCTCCTTCACCGTCGCCGCCCAGTAATCCTGCTCCCAGCGCTCCTGGGTACCGTGCAGGCCGCCGGCGAGGCTGTTGTAGGCCACGTACTCGTACGGATGCAGGCGGGCGAGGTTGATGGCGTGGCCCAGCGCCAGCACCGCGCAGGCGCCCAGGGCCAGCAGCCGGCCGCGCGGCCAAGGCTGTGCCCAGCGCCAGGCAGCCGCCAGGCCGGCACCGCCCAGTACCGCCAGCGGTGGCAACAGGAAGGTGAAGTGGCGGATGCCGTTGTACAGCGGTGGCGCCGCCAGCAGGGTGTAGGCCAGCGGAAAGCCAGCGGCCAGCACCACCGGCAGCCAGCGCAGCGCCGCCCGGCGGGCCTCGGCGGAGCTCAGCAGGAGCGGCAGCGCGCGCACACCGGCCAGCGCCGCCAGCCCGATGCCGATCAGGAACAGCTCCGGCAGGCGCACCAGCAGGTAGTGGGCGAGGTAGGTGCCGGGCACGTCGCCGTTCTTCATTACCTCACCGTCCAGGATGGTGGTGAGCTGGAAGGAGAAGTGGGAGAAGGTGGTCATCGCGGTGTAGAGGTTCTCCGGCGCCATCACCGACCACGGCCAGCACAGCGCCATCAGCGCGAAGGCCAGCAGCACCGCCGGCCACAGCCCCCGCACGGCGCGCAGCAGCAGGCCGCCGCGGCTGCGCAGGTCGGCCGCGCCCATCCAGGCCCAGGTCATCAGGCTGACACCGAGGTAGAACACCGCGAACACCGCTCCCACCCGCAGGCCGAAGGCACAGCCCAGGGCGAAGCCCAGTCCCAGCACATCGCGCAGCGCCGGCCGCGGCAGGCTCTCCAGCACCCGCACGGTGAAGTACAGCGACCACACCATGGTGGCGGCGAATGGCACATCCTTGGTGTGGGTGAACATTGCGCCGGTCCAGGCGCCGGTAGCCAGCAGCACCACCAGCGCCCCCAGCCCGGCCCACTCGCCCGCCAGCCTGCGCGCCAGCAGCCAGGCGCCCAACGCGCCGCCGATGCCGAACCCGGCCGAAAGCAGGTGGCGCAGATCCCATATGTTCATGGCCGGGAACAGGCGCTCCAGGCCGGCGGCGATCAGGTCGAACAAACCGCCGTAGAGGTAGAGGTTCTTGTAGGCGAAGGCGCTGTGGTCTTCGAAACCGGAGGTGTAGAAATCCAGCAGCAGGCGGCCATACACATGCTGCACTTCCTCGTCGTTGCTGATGCCGTAGTGGCGGAAGGCCAGCAGCGCGAACAGGCCGGCGCCGGCCAGCAGGCCCACCGCCAGCCGCAATGCCCAGGCGGGCGACAGCGCGAATGCGTGCCCCGCCGGCGCCAGGCTGCCGGCGGTCGCTTCCCCGCTGCGGCTCACCGGCGCGGCTCCTCGAAGCCCAGGCGCTCGGCCACCAGGTAGAGCGGGCGCGCCTTTACCTCGGTGAAGATGCGGCCAACGTACTCCCCCAGCACCCCGAGGCTGATGAGCTGGATGCCGGACATGAACAGCACCGCCACCATGATGGAGGCGTAGCCCGGCACATCCACACCCCAGATCATCGTGCGCAGCACCAGCCAGCCGCCGTAGGCGCCGGACAGCGCCGCCATGCCCAGGCCGATCAGCGACCACACCCGCAGCGGCAGCGTGCTGAAGGCGGAAAGACCGTCCAACGCGTAGCGGCCCAGCCGCCACATGGACCAGGCCGAGGCGCCGGCGGCGCGCTCCGCCGGGTCGAAATCCACCTGCTCATGGCGGAAGCCCACCCAGCTGGTGATGCCCTTCATGAAGCGGGTGCGCTCCGGCAGGCTGTTGATGGCATCCACCACCGTGCGGTCGAACAGGCGATAGTCGCCGCCGCCTTCGGTCAGCGCTACTTCGGAGACGCGGCGGAACAGGCCGTAGAAGGCCTGCGACAGCTTGCGCCGCAGCCAGGGGTCGGTATCCCGCGAGCGCCGCACCGCGGTCACCATGCGCGCGCCCTTGTGCCAGCGCTCCAGCATCTCCGGGATCAACTCCGGCGGATGCTGCAGGTCGCCGTCCATCAGCACGATCACGTCGCCGGTGGCCGCCCGCAGGCCTGCGGCCATGGCCGCCTCCTTGCCGAAGTTGCGGGCGAAGCGGATGGCCTTGATGGTCGGGTCGCGCAGGCACAGCGCGGCAACCTCGGCGAAGGTGGTGTCGCGGCTGCCGTCATCCACGAACACGATCTCCCGGCGCGCCAGCGGCAGCGCATCCAGTACCCCGCACAGGCGCTCGTGCAGCAGGTTCAGCGAGCCGCTCTCGTTGTAGAGCGGCACCACCACGGACATCGCCGGCACGGCGGGCTGGGTGGGTGTGGCGGCTGCGGCCAGGGTTTGATGGAGATCGGGACGGGACACGATGGCGGTCTCACGAAACTCCTCCACAAGGGAGGCATGCAGGCGTAAACGAGGCACACTGGCGGCGCGTTGACTGCCGACCGGTTTCCAGTTATTGCCATGCGTGAATTACTTCCTGCCCGCCCCATCATCGTCTGCGCCGACGACTACGGCCTCGCTCCCGGCGTCAGCGCAGCCATCGCCGGATTGATCGCCGCCGGGCGGCTTTCCGCCACCAGCTGCATGAGCGGCTTGCCCGACTGGCGACGCGCCGCCGGCGAGCTGCGCGCGGTGGTGGCGGCCACCCCGGCCGACATCGGCCTGCACCTCACCCTGACCGATCACGCCCCGCTCGCGGGCGACCTGCATGGGCTGGCGGCGGGCGGCCGCCTGCCGCCGCTGAAGCGCCTGCTCGCCCACACCCTCGCCCGCCGTCTGCCAGCCGCGGTGGTGGCGGACGAAGTGCGCGCCCAGCTGGATGCCTTCGAAGATGCCTGGGGCGCGCCGCCGGATTATGTGGACGGCCATCAGCACGTTCACCTGCTGCCGGGCGTGCGCGACGCGCTGGTGGCGGAGCTGCGGCGGCGCTATCCCGCCGGCCGGGTGTGGGTGCGCAACTGCGTGGAGGCGCCGGGCCGCAGCCTGAGGCGCGGCATCGCCACCGGCAAGGCGCTGTTCATCTCCGCCTTGGGACGCGGCCTGCGCCAGCAGGCGCGCGCCGCCGGCCTGCCGATGAACGAGGGCTTCTCCGGCCTGCACGACTTCAGCGCCGCGCCGCCCTTCGGCGAGCGCATGCGCCGCTTCCTCGCCGACACCGGCCCGCGGCCGCTGGTGCATGTGCACCCCGGCCGGGTGGATGCGGCGCTGATTGCCTGCGATCCGCTGACCACGCCGCGGGAGGCGGAGCTGGCCTATCTGGCGAGCGGGGAATTCGTCGCCGATCTGGCCGCGGCCGGGCTGTATCCGGCGCGTTTCAGCGCGTTTGGCCGCGAGGCCTGAGGCTGCCCAGGGCCGGAGCTGGCGCGGCGCTCCAGCAGAGGAAACCCTTCACCCTGAGCAAAGGGACTTGCGCGAAGCCGGTGGCGGCAAGCCGTGGAGACCACGGCTCGCCACGTGATTGCCGCCTTTCGATAGCGGTGTTGTCGCTTGCCCGGCCACGGGTCGGCGATACCGCCGCCCCTGTTCAAGCCGCGTAGCGCAGATCCGACTGGTCGCGTCGTGCCCGCCGCGGGCGGAACACCCCGACCACCAGCGCGATCAGGCAGCCGATGGAGAACAGCGGGTCGATCAGGTAATCCCACAGGTTGGGCGAATCGAACACGCCCAGGCGCCAGCTCACCAGCGCCACCCCCAGCGCCAGCGGCAGCAGGCGGGCGCCCAGCAAGGCCGCCACCAGCGCCAGCCCGCCGGCGGCCAGCGGCAGCACCGCGCCGCCGTAGCCCCAGGCGTAGGGGTCGGTCGCGCCCACACCCAGCGCCGGCGGGTAGAACAGCAGGCCGGTGACCGCCGCCAGCACGGCAATGACCCGTGCCTCGCCGGCGCGGAACACGCAGCTGCAGCCGGTGCGCGCCAGCAGCAGGCCAGCCAGCACCAGCGTGGTGGTGGGAGCCGGCTCGGCGAACAGGCCGCGCAGCACCGCGATCGGCGAGGACCCGCCCAGCGGCACATTCAGCAGCCCCGCCCACGCGGCCAGGGCGATCAACGCCAGCAGCGGCCGGCCGCGCAGGCCGGGCACGCACAGGGAAAGGGCCAGCGCCCAGGCCAGCACATCATGGATAGCGGTCACAGCCTTTCCTCCAGCCAGGCCCGGTTGAAGCGGATATGGCGCACGAAACTGCGGTTCCAGGTGTAGACGAGGTGGTAGTCGCCGTTGCGGGCCTGGATCAGGTAGGGATAGTCGTACTGCCAGCTGCAGTTGCCACCGTCGCGGCAGAGGTTGCGCTCGGCGACCTCTGCCACCGCCTCCGCCGCAGGGCCGGGGCCCAGCGCCGGCAGGTCGCCCGCCAGCCGGCTGCGGAAGCTGGCGACGTCCAGCGGCTTGCCGGCGCTGTCGCTGCGATCCTCGAAGCGGTGGATGGCGCGCCAGTGGCGACCCTCGTCCTCACTCACGAGCAAGGACAGGCGCAAGCGCTCATCCTCGGTATCGTTGGCCACCGCCAGCATGCGGCCATCCTCCATCCGCAGCGCGGCCAGCGCCGAGTTGGGGTTGGGCAGGTCGGTCGCCTCCACGCCGGACCAGCTGCGGCCAGCGTCCTTGGTCTCGATGCGCCAGGCGCGATACAGCGACTCCTCCGCGCCGTAGCGCAGCAGCGCCACCGCGCGCTGTTCGTCCTGCACCAGCATCACCGGCTGCAGCGAGCGGCGGCCGTGGTCCATGCGCACCTTCTGCTTCACCTCGCCACTGGGCGACAGCAGCAGCAGCTCGGCGAACTTGCCGCCCATCTCGTGATAGACCGGCAGGCCGATGTCGCCGTTGGCGTAGAACACCGGGTAAGCCTTCACCAGCGTGCTGAGGTTGAAGAAGGGCGAGGTCACCAGCCGCTGCGCCGGCAGCCAGCTGGCGCCCTTGTCGGTGGAGCGCATCAGGTTGAGGTGGCTGGTGGCCCAGCCGCCCATGCTGACGCTGACGTACACCAGCCACAGCTCGCCGCCGGGGGTGGTGAAGGTCACCGGATTGCCGACCTTGCGCACGAAGTAGCCCAGATCCGCCGAAGTGCTCTCCGGCGAGGCGACGATGTGCTGCTCGCCCCAAGCGCCGCTGGCGGGATCGAAGCGGGCGCCGTAGATCTTCACCTCCTCGCCGCCTTCGCGCTCACCGCCGAACCAGGTGGCGTAGAGCCGGCCGTCGGCGAGTTCCGTCACCGAGGCGGCATGCACCCGCGGCGGCGAGACCGCGCTGGCGATGGCGCTGGCGAACAGCGGCTGTGCCGCGCCCGCGCCATCGGCGGCAGCGGCCCCGGCCGGTGGAACCAGGCCCGCGGGCACCGGCGCATGCAGGCCGGGCCAGGCGGCCCACAGGGAAACACCGGCGATCAGCGCGCAGGCGCCGGCACGCAGGGCAAGACTCATCTGGCCTCCACACGAAGCAGGTAATGGAATTGCAGCCCCTGCTCACGCGTAAGCGGGCTGAGGAAACGGGAATTCAATCGCGTCACCCGGAAATCCGGGGTCACCGCCAGCGCCTCGGTCTTCAGCCCGGCGGCTTCCAGCGCGTCCAGGCCGGACTCGCCGGTATAGACGATGGTGGCGCCGGGGCGGGCAGCCACTTCATCGACCGACAGCGCCGGCGTCAACCGGGCGGTGTAGAAATCGAAACTGTTGGCGCGGGCCTCGCCTTCCAGGTAGACCACCTCGTCCGCCGCCACGCCCAGCCGCTCCAGTTGCGCCGCCAGCATGTTGCCAGCCTGGTAGCGCAGCAGCTGCGGGTAGAAATTGAAGTTGAGCAGCACATTGAAAGCCACCGCCGCGGTCAGCGAGCACAGCAGCAGCCGCACCGAACCCTGGCTGCGGAGTACCAGCACCGCGCCGGCAAGCACGGCGAAGGCCGCCAGCGCCGGTGCCAGCATCCCGCTCACCGGGAAGGCCCAGCCGTTCAGCGCCAGCGCCAGCACCGCCAGCAGCAGCACCACCACCAGCTGCGCCGCCCAGGCCGCCCGCCCGGCGCGCTCAACCGGCCGCGCAGCCAGCCAGGCGCCCAGCATCACCGAGAACAGCGGCAGCAGGATGTTGAGGTAGTGCGGCAGCTTGAAGCGCGACAGGGAAATGATGGTGAAGATCACCAGCAGTGTGCCCAGCGTCAGCATTTCCACGCCGGGCCTGGGCTGGCGCAGCGCGCCCGCGGCCGCCCGTAGATGCGCCCACACCGCCGCCAGCGCCAGCAGCGACCACGGCAGGAAGGCCCACAGGAAGGTATGGACGAAGAACAGCTTGTCGTCCGCCCCGGCGTTGCCGAAGCGCTCGCCGGCCAGACGTTCGAAGTTCTGCGACCACAGGATGAACTTCACCCCGCCGGCGCCGAACTGGTGGTAGTAGGCGTACAGCACCGGCGCGGCGAACAGCAGGAAGCAGGGCAGCAGCGCCAGCCAGCGCCAGTCGAACAAGCGCGCCCAGTCGCGCCGCCAGGCGAGGTGCAGGAACACCGCGATGCAGGGCATGGCCACGCCTATCATGCCCTTGGTGGAGAAGCCCAGCGCCAGCCCCAGCCCCCCCAGCAGCAGGTTGCGCCAGCGCCCGGCGGCGGCGAATTCGGCCAGTTGCCAGATGGAGAAGATGATGGCGCCGGTGAGGATGGCGTCCATGCGCACATCGTTGTTGGCGAGGATGAAGGCCAGCGCGCTCGCCAGCACCAGCCCGGCCAGCCGCCCGGCCTCGGCCGAATACAGCAGCCGCGCCAGGCGCACGGTGGAATAAATGGCCAGCAGCGAGAACAGCAGCGAGGGCAGCTTGTAGGCGAAGGTGGTGATGCCGAACAGCTTGAACGACAACGCCGCCAGCCAGAACAGCAGATGCGGCTTGTCCAGGTAGTCGCGCCCCTGGGTCACCAGGCTCAGCCAGTCGCCGCTGAGGTACATGTTCAACGCGATGCCTGCATGGTGGCCGGAATCGTTGTTCATCAGGGGAACCGCGAGGCCGCCGGCATAGGCGAGCGCGAGCAGTAGGTAGCAGGCGAGGGTGGTCCGGGAGTCGATCCGCACGGCAGGGAGGGGGCTGGAT
>NZ_WUEI01000260.1 GCF_012911025.1 Azoarcus sp. TTM-91
GAACAACCCGGGGCCATGCCCCCTGAGCCAACACCAACCCAGGAGCCCACCATGTCCACCCGCAAGCAACTCCGAGCGCTGGTCGAAGCGCGCCGCGGCGTCATCGTTCCCGGCGCCTTCAACGCGCTGTCCGCCAAGGTCATCGAAGACCTCGGCTTCGAGGCCATCTACATCACCGGCGCCGGCGTCACCAACATGTGGTTCGGCATGCCGGACCAGGGCTTCATGGGCCTGGCGGAGATCGCCGACCACACCGCCCGCATCCGCGATGCCGTCTCGCTGCCGCTGCTGGTGGATGCGGATACCGGCTTCGGCAACGCCCTCAACGTCTATCACACCGTGCGCACGCTGGAGCGTGCCGGCGCCGACTGCATCCAGCTGGAGGACCAGGTGGCGCCCAAGCGCTGCGGCCACTTCAACGGCAAGGATGTGATCAGCACCGAGGAAGCGGTGGCCAAGGTAAGGGCCGCCGCCGACGCCCGGCGCGATGCGGACTTGCTCATCATGGCCCGCACCGACGCCGCCGCGGTGCACGGCTTCGACGCCGCGGTAGACCGCGCGCTGCGCTTCGCCGAGGCCGGCGCCGACATCCTCTTCGTCGAGGCGGTGACCCGCGCCGAGGAAGTGCGCGCGCTGCCCCGGCTGCTGCCGCGACCGCAGCTGATGAACATGGTCATCGGCGGCAAGACGCCCATCTTCAACGCCACCGAGCTGGGCGACCTGGGCTACGGCGTCGTGCTCTACGCCAACGCCGCGCTGCAGGGCGCGCTGACCGGCATGCAGAAGGCATTGACGGTGCTGCGCGACGAGAAGGCGGTGACGGAGTCGAGCGGGCTGGTCACGCCCTTCGCCGAACGCCAGCGCCTGGTGGGCAAGCCGGAATGGGATGCGCTGGATGAGCGGTATGCGTGAGGTGTGGCGGCCTATCGGGCAGGCATCGGCGCCGCCGGGCCGGATGCTGTTGGCGCAGGCATCGGGCAGCGGTCTCGGGCGTGCTCCTGAGCGGGCGCTTGGCCGCCTGATCTGACCGAATCACCGCAGATGCTGGAGCAGGGACGGCAGCATTTTTTTTTGCCGTACAGGCATCCGCACCCGCCATCGAAGCCGCGGGATTTTCTCCCCTCTCCCCTCGCGGGGCGTAGGCGAAAAAAGCGAAGCACCGCTTCGCCCGCCGGAGCGCCCTGTGGCATGCAGGCCACAGGGCCGGGGCGCGGAGCGAGGGCCGGGGGAGAGGGGGCGGTGCTCAGACGACCGCTTGGCCCCCTGAC
>NZ_WUEI01000261.1 GCF_012911025.1 Azoarcus sp. TTM-91
GGGTGGGGCTTGGTTGCCGCTATGTCAGCGGCGGGGTGTGTTGCGTGTCGCCGTGCGCCAGCCGGTCAGGCGGCGCGGGACAGCGGCGGCCGCAACAGGCTGTCGGGCTCGCCTTCGACGGCGGTGACGAGGTAGGGCGGCGGCAGTACGCCGGGCTCTATGGGCACGGCGAGGTTCAGCGCGGGGAAGAGGGCATGCAGGCAGCCGGCGTGGCAGCTGGGGCAGTCGCCATCGAAGACCTGGCCGTCGCCGTCGGGATCGCCGTCGTCGTTGTGGCCGGCCTGGGCCTTGTGGTCGTGGTGGCCGAAGTGCTGGGCCGCGGCGGCGTCGCGCTCGTGCATGCAGTACGCGGCAACGGCCGTGGTGGACCATTGCAGCGGAAAGATGAGAGCGATGACGAGCAGCCAGATGCGCATGGAGCGGCATTCTATGCGAGAACGCGCCGGCACGCGCCGCGAAGCGGCCGGCCCCCCCGGCTCGGTGAGAGGGCGGGGAGCCGGAGGTGTCCAGAAGGGCTGCGCTCATCCGTCTGCGAGCGTGCGCCGCGTTGTTCCTCCCCGCTTGCGCCAGTCGTGCGCCTCAAACCCGGTAGCCTTCCTCCGCCAGCACCTGCCTTACCGCCGGCCGCGTCAGCATGCGGCGGTAGTGGGCTTCGCAGTTGGGCGGCAGGGGAATGTCGCTGCGGCTGGCCCAGAACTCGACGTAGAACAGCGCCGCGTCCGCGATGGAGAAGCGGCCGGCGGCGTAGTCCTGCCCGGCGAGCAGCTCGTCCATGATGGCGAAGCCCTGGACCACGATTTCCCGCCCGCGCGCCTTCACCGCTTCGTGCTCGGCGGCCGAGGTGGCGAACTTCTCGGTGGTGAAGATGCGGGCGAAGCCCTGGCCGTGCAGGGTAGCGACGGCGTAATCCATGATTTCCAGCACCCGCGCCTCGCCATCCGCATCTTCCGGCAGCAGGCCTTTCTTCGGCTTTTGCCGCGCCAGCCACCAGGCGATGGCCTGGAAGTCGGTGAGGGCGCGGCCGTCTTCCCGTACCAGCGTGGGAATGGTGCCCTTGGGGTTGAGGGCGCGGTAGGCCGGCTTGTCCTGGTCGCCGGCGAGCAGGTTGACGATGTAGACCTCGAACAGCATCTCCAGCTCTTCCAGCAGGATGTGGATGCCGGTGGAGCAGGAGCCGGGCGTCATATGGAATTGCAGGGGCATGGGGCGTGGTCCTCGGAGTCGGGGTGGAGGGGGAGGCATGGCTGGCGCAAGCAC
>NZ_WUEI01000262.1 GCF_012911025.1 Azoarcus sp. TTM-91
GCGCCGGACGGTGGCAGCTGGCGCAGCCGGCGGCGGCGAACAGGTGCTCGCCGCGCTGCACTTCCGGCGCCTCGGCGCGGCGGCGGGCGGGCACCATCAAGGCGTAGTGGTAGAGCGTCATGTCCTGCAGCGCTTCGGCGGAGAGCTCGGGATGGCGGTCGGCGTCCCAGGCGGCGCAGGCGGTCTGCGCCGGTGGGCAGTTGGGTTCGGGGAAGAGCACCGAGGTGATGCCCATGTCGCCGGCCAGCGCGCCGGCCACCTGCTGGCGCAGGTCGGGCTGGTTGGCTTTCCAGCCGAAGCGGCCGAGTACCGTGCGGCCCTGGGCCACGTCCCACACCCGGTTGGGCATGCCGGCCACGCCGCGGCCTTCGCGCTGCTGTTCTTCGGCGATGGCGAGGATGTCCGCCTCCGGCACGGCTTCCAGCAGGCCGAGGCCGAAGATGGCCGGGGCGACGCGCGGCGAGCTCAGGGTATCCGCATGCAGCGGGCCGAAGGCGAGCTTGCGGAAGGCGACGGTAGGGCGGCGCAGTTCCACCTCGGTGCCATCGGCCAGGCGTTCGATATGGGTCTGCCATTGCAGGTAGGCCTCGCCCTCGCCGGGCACGCCGGGTACGCCGATCTCGTTCAGTTGCTCGCCGTAAACCGGCTCCGGCCGCGGGCCGCCGTGGGCGTCCAGGCCGGGGATGGACAGCCGGACCAGCATGGAACGCATCGGCTCGTCGGCGGAGGCGGGTGGTTCGCCACGGCCGTTGCGGGCGTGGCAGGACAGGCAGGAGGGGCGGTTATAGGTCGGGCCCAGGCCGGCGATGCTGGGATCGACCGAGGGCGAGATGACCCAGGTCTGCCGCACCAGGCCGCGGCCATTGGCGACGGCTTCGCGCTGCGCGGCGGGCACCTGCTCCCAGGCGACGCGGGTGTAGGCCTCGCGGCCCTGGTCGGCGGTGGTGAAGTCGCCGCCGGGGCGCTTGTCGAGATTGGCGCCGGCGGCCAGCGCAAGCAGGGGGAGGCTGGAGAGGGCTGCGGTGCGCAGGAGCGTGCGGAAGGGGCGGCGGTGGCGGAGGGCGGCACTTGCCAAGTCTTTGGCGCTTGCCGGCTCAGGGGAGATTGCTGAGGGGCGGCTTGCCCGGGCATGGTGGTGGCCGCCGCGGCGATGTTGGCCGGCCGGAAGACCGTCCAGATCCGCTGACCGCTCGACGGCCGCGAGAAGTCTCCCTCCCCCCTCATGGG
>NZ_WUEI01000263.1 GCF_012911025.1 Azoarcus sp. TTM-91
ACGCCCCCCGGCTCGCCCTCCCATCCGCCCCTGCGTCAGGCCACACTGCTGCTGGTGGACGACGAGGACAACATCCTCTCCGCGATGAAGCGCCTGCTGCGGCGCGACGGCTACCGCATCCTCAGCGCCGCCGGCGGCGAGGAGGCCCTCGCCCTGCTGGACCGCGAGGCGGTGGACGTCATCGTTTCCGACCAGCGCATGCCCGGCATGAGCGGCATCGAGTTCCTGCGCCGCGCCCGCCTCTGCCATCCGCGCACGGTGCGCATCGTGCTCTCCGGCTACACCGAGTTGCAGTCGGTCACCAGCGCCATCAACGAAGGCGCAGTGTACAAATTCCTCACCAAGCCCTGGGACGACGAACAACTGCGCGCCAACATCGCCGAGGCCTTCCGCCACAAGGCGCTGCTGGATGAAAACCGCCGCCTGACCGACACCCTGGCGCAACGCAACCAGGAACTGGCCGAAGCCAACCTGCAGCTGCAGCACCTGCTGGACGACCGCGAGCGCAGCATCACCCGCCACCGCAACGCGCTGGCAGTGCTGCAGGAGGTCACCGAGCTGCTGCCCTGGCCGGTGGTGGGCGTGGACGAGGATGAACTGGTGGTCGCCCTCAACGGCCGCGCCGCCGCGCTGTTCGCCACCACCGCCAGCCTGCTCGGCCAGCCCCTGGCGCAGGCGCTGCCGGAACACGCCGGCCTGCTCGCCAGCCTGCAGGGCGACAGCCAGATCCGGCTCAACGGCCGGCGCTTCCTCGCCCACGTCCGCAGCCTGGGCAACCAGCCGCCCGGCCGCGGCCGTACGGTATTGCTGATTCCCGGGGACGACCCGGATGACACCCACCGCTGAACGCCCCGCCGGCGCAGGGGCCCGGCCCCCGCCACCGGCATGGCGGCCTTGATCGAGGACAGCCCGCATGTCCCAAGCGGCCGAACAGGATCTGACCGAACTCATCGCCCTAGGCGTCGATCCAGCGCTGCTGATGGACTCGCTGCAGCTGTCGCTGGCCGACGAGAACGGCCACATCCTGTATGTGAACCAGGCTTTCTGCCGCGCCTGCGGCTACACCCGCGAGGAGCTGCTGGGCCAGCCCTACCGCCTCATCGCCTCCAACCGGCAGCCGCCCGCCTTCTTCACCGCCATGTGGAACCAGCTGCGCGCCGGCGCCGCCTGGCACGGCGAGCTCAGCAACCGCAACCGCGACGGCGGCGAGTACTGGAT
>NZ_WUEI01000264.1 GCF_012911025.1 Azoarcus sp. TTM-91
AAGGAGAACGGGGCGGCGGGCTCAGTCGGGCAGCGCGTCCAGGCGGGCGAGCCAGGGCGCGCGCAGGGATTCCGGCACGAAGCTGGCCTCCAGGCTGTTGCGGGCGATGCGCTTCAGCTCGGCGCGGCTCAGCTGCAGCGCCTGCGCCGTCTCCAGGTAGTTCTGGCCGATGTAGCCGCCGAAGTAGGCGGGGTCGTCGGAATTGATGGTGATCTTCAGACCGGCGTCCAGCAGCTGCTTCAGGTTGTGCGCCTCCAGTTGCGGGAACACGCAGAGCTTGATGTTGGACAGCGGGCAGACGGTGAGCGGCACCTGCTCGCGCGCCAGGCGCTCCAGCAGCGCCGCGTCCTCGGCGGCGCGCACGCCGTGGTCGATGCGCTCCACCTGCAGCAGGTCCAGCGCCTCGACGATGTAGGCCGGCGGCCCTTCCTCGCCGGCATGGGCCACCACATGCAGGCCCAGTTCGCGGCAGCGGGCGAACAGGCGCTCGAACTTGGCCGGCGGATGGCCCTTTTCCGAGGAGTCGAGGCCGACGCCGTGGATGCGGGCGATGTGCGGTAGCGCCTGGGCCAGCGTGTCGAAGCCCTCCGCCTCGCTGAGGTGGCGAAGGAAACAGAGGATGAGGCGCGAGCTGATGCCCCAGCGCTCGCGCGCTTCCTCGCAGGCGCGCTCCAGGCCGTTCAGCACGGTCTCGAAGGCGATGCCGCGGTCGGTGTGCGTCTGCGGATCGAAGAAGAGCTCGGCATGCACCACGCCGTCGGCATGGGCGCGGGCGAAATAGGCCATCGCCAGCTCGTGGAAATCCTGCTCGTGGATCAGCGCCGCCGCGCCGGCGTAATACAGGTCGAGAAAGCTCTGCAGATCGCTGAAGGCGTAGGCGGCGCGGGTGGCCTCCACGCTGTCCCAGGGCAGGGCGACGCCGTTGCGCTGCGCCAGCGCGAACATCATCTCCGGTTCCAGCGAGCCCTCGATGTGCAGATGCAGCTCGGCCTTGGGCAGGGCGCGGACGAATTGGGCGAGATCCATGGGCGAACTCCGTTTGGCGGCGGCCGCCGCGTCAGCCACGCAATGCCGGCCATGGTAGTGGCACGGCCGCGGCCATCGCGCCGGCGCGGTGAATAATCTTCATAAGGCGGCGAGGATAACCCTCCGGGCAAAGAAGGGCATTGAGACGTTCGACCGCTTGGGGCGGGAGGGTTCGGCGG
>NZ_WUEI01000265.1 GCF_012911025.1 Azoarcus sp. TTM-91
GTGAGTGAAGTCTTCATCTGCGACGGCATCCGCACCCCCATAGGCCGCTACGGCGGCGCCCTCTCCGGCGTGCGCGCCGACGACCTCGCCGCCCTGCCGATCAAGGCGCTGATGGCGCGCAACGCCGGCCTGGACTGGTCCGCCCTCGACGACATCTACTACGGCTGCGCCAACCAGGCCGGTGAGGACAACCGCAACGTCGCCCGCATGGCCGGCCTGCTCGCCGGCCTACCGGTCGAAGTCCCCGGCGCCACCCTGAACCGCCTGTGCGGTTCCGGCATGGACGCGGTGGGCACCGCCGCCCGCGCCATCCGCGCCGGCGAAGCCGGGCTGATGATCGCCGGCGGCGTCGAGAGCATGAGCCGCGCGCCCTTCGTGCTCGGCAAGGCCGATTCCGCCTTCTCCCGCAGCGCGAAGATCGAGGACACCACCATCGGCTGGCGCTTCGTCAATCCGCTGATGAAGGCCCAGTACGGCATCGACTCCATGCCGGAGACCGCCGAGAACGTCGCCGAGGAGTTCAAGGTCAGCCGCGCCGACCAGGACGCCTTCGCCCTGCGCAGCCAGCAGCGCTACGCCGCCGCCGCCGAGCGCGGCTTCTTCGACGGCGAACTGGTGCCGGTGCACATCCCGCAGAAGAAGGGCGATCCCCTCATCGTCGCCCGCGACGAACACCCGCGCGCCACCACGCTGGAAGCGCTGGCCAAGTTGAAGGGCGTCGTCCGCCCGGACGGCAGCGTCACCGCCGGCAACGCCTCCGGCGTGAACGACGGCGCGGTCGCCCTGCTGCTGGCGGGCGAGGCCGAAGCGAAGCGCCACGGCCTCCAGCCGCGCGCCCGCGTGCTCGGCATGGCCACCGCCGGCGTGCCGCCGCGCATCATGGGCATCGGCCCGGCGCCGGCCTCGCAGAAGCTGCTGCAGCGGCTGGGGCTGAAGCTGGAGCAGATCGACGTCATCGAACTCAACGAAGCCTTCGCCGCCCAGGGCCTGGCGGTGACCCGCCAGCTGGGCATCGCCGACGACGACGCCCGCGTCAATGCCAACGGCGGCGCCATCTCGCTGGGCCACCCGCTGGGCGCCTCCGGCGCCCGCCTGGTGCTCACCGCGATGCGCCAGCTGGAGGCGACCGGCGGCCGCTATGCGCTGTGCACCATGTGCATCGGCGTGGGGCAGGGCATCGC
>NZ_WUEI01000266.1 GCF_012911025.1 Azoarcus sp. TTM-91
GACCGAGCAGGACACCCTCCCCGCCCGACCGCCCCGCCGCGTCATCCCGATCAGCCGGGTGGACGCCCCGTCCCAGCGCGGTCTGCAGGGCCGCCGGCTGCTCTTCCAGCTCGGCTTCTTCGCCCTCTTCGTGCTGGCGCCGGTGTTCGACCTCTTCCGCTACGACCTGCAGGCCGGCCACGCCTGGCTGCTGGGCTTCGAATGGCGGCTGGGGCTGGACGATTTCCTCGCCGGCCGCATCGGTGCCGGCGAAGCCGGCGCCAATGTGCTGCTGCGCCTGTTCCTGCCGCTGTTCGCCGGCGCTGGCGTCTTCCTGTGGGTGGCATGGAAATGGGGCCGGCTGTACTGCGGCTGGCTGTGCCCGCACTTCTCGGTGGTGGAAACCATCAACACGCTGATGCTGCGCGCCACCGGCAAGCCCAGCGTGTGGGAGAAGCGCCCCATCACCCCCTGGCTGCCGGGGGGCGGGCGCCGCCGCATCGATGCGCGCTGGTGGGGGCTGGTGCTGCCGGCGGCCATCGGCTTCGCCTTCGCCTGGGCGGTGGTGCTGCTGAGCTATCTGCTGCCACCGGCCGAGGTATACGGCAATCTCATCCACGGCGAACCCACCCGCAACCAGGCCCTCTTCCTTGCAGCCGCCACCGCTGTGCTGACGCTGGAATTCCTCTTCGCCCGCCACCTCTTCTGCCGCTATGCCTGCGCCGTCGGTCTGTTCCAGAGCCTGGCGTGGATGAGCAACCGCAAGGCCATGGTGGTCGGCTTCACCCGCCAGCGCGCCGCCGACTGCGCCAGCTGCCTGCCGGAGCGGCAGTCCGCCTGCGACGCGGTATGCCCGATGCGCCTCACCCCGCGCAACATCAAGCGCCACATGTTCACCTGCACCCAGTGTGCCCAGTGCGTGGACTCCTGCGGCCAGACCCAGGCCGACAATCCGCGGGGGCCGCTGCTGCAATGGGTGAGCGGCGAGGCCGCGCGCCAGAACGAGGCCGGCTTCCGCGCCGGCAAGGAGCGCTAGCGATGCACCGTCCGGCACTTGCCCTGCAACCAACCGGCGGCGGCGCGAACGCCCGTCGCGGCGGCATTCCGCCGGCCTTCAGCGGCCGCCCGGCCGCGCCTCT
>NZ_WUEI01000267.1 GCF_012911025.1 Azoarcus sp. TTM-91
CGCAAGCCCCCTTCGTGCTGCTGCCCGGCTTCATGGCCGACGAAACCCTGTGGCGCGAGATCGAGCCGGCGCTGGCCGCCCGCGCGCCGGTTATCCACGGCAGCCTGCGCGAGGGCGACAGCATCGCTGCCATGGCCCGGCACGTCATCGCCAGCCTGCCGGAGCGCTGCGTGCTGGTCGGCTTCTCCATGGGCGGCTACGTCGCCCGCGAGATCGTGCGCCAGGCGCCGGAGCGCGTCGCCGCCCTGGTGCTGGTCGCCACCTCCGGCCGCGCGGACTCGCCGCTGCAGGCCCAGCGCAAGACGGCGGCGGTGAAGACCGCCCAGGCCGGCATCTTCCGCGGCCTCAGCCCCTCCTCCATCCGCGCCTCGGTGCATGTGGCGCGGGAGAGCGACGCCGGGCTGATAGACGCCATCCGCCAGATGGGCGTGCGCCTGGGCGGCGATG
Organism: Azoarcus sp. TTM-91; assembly: GCF_012911025.1. Taxonomy (GTDB): domain Bacteria; phylum Pseudomonadota; class Gammaproteobacteria; order Burkholderiales; family Rhodocyclaceae; genus Azoarcus. The sequence goes on from NZ_WUEI01000267.1 coordinate 448, forward strand.
TCTTCTTCCGCCAGTCCCACCTGGTGCGCGACAGCGACCTGCCGACCCTGGCCGCCTTCCGCTGCCCCACGCTGGTGGTCGCCGCCAACCAGGACCGCCTGCGCAGCCTGGACGAAGCCCGCGAACTGCAGGCGGCCATTCCCGGCGCCCGGCTGGAGATCATCGCCGACAGCGGCCACATGATCCCGCTGGAACAGCCCGCCGCCCTGCTGCAGGCGCTGACCCGCTGGCTGGACAGCCTCCCCCGCTGAGGCCCGACGAGATCGCCCCGGCCATGCCCGACTTCACCCTCACCATGGCCGCCCTGGGCTTCGGCTTTGCCGCCTACATGCTGCTCAGCCTGCTGCGCCACCTGCGCCGCAGCCGCGCCTGGCGGCGGGAAGCGGAAGAGACAGGCCAGCGCTGGCGCACGCCGCCGGAGCAACGGGTGATGAGCATGGTGTTCGGGCTGCTGGCCTTGCTGGGGCTGTATGCGGGGATCAGCGCGCTTGGCAGCGCGCTGGGGATGGGGAGTGGCTGAACGGTGGCGAGTCGCGCCCACTCTCCACGCTTCGGATCAGCAAGCTGAGCCGCCTTCCCCCTCATGGAGGGGCTGGGGGAGAGGAGGCAGCGCTTATGGGACTGAAACGTAGCCGCCCCTGCGG
>NZ_WUEI01000268.1 GCF_012911025.1 Azoarcus sp. TTM-91
GGTTGGTATGGCGGGTTGTCAGTCGGGCCGCGAACGGGGGTAAGAAGATGGAGCAGCCGGGCATGATGGCCGATGGCGGTGGCGGCGAACAAGGAAGTCCGTCGCAAAACGCCGTTTGGCGTGCCGCGCTCAAGTATCCCTGCCGGTTGTCGTTGTATTGTCAGACGCCACCCGGACCGTTGCCGATGAAGCCCCTCCCGCTCCTTGCCGCCGCCTTGCTCCTGCCGCTCACGCTGCCTGCCGCCGCCGACGACTGGCAGCTGGTGCTCAGCGACCGCGACCGCCGCATCGAGATAGACCGCGGCACCATCATCGACTCCGATCGTGGCACCAAGGTGGCCTGGGGCCGCATCGTGCTGTCGCTGGAGGAGTCGCGCACCGCCGGCTACACCACCATCAAGGCGCTCAACCGCTACGACTGCATGAACCGCAGCTTCCTGACGGTGAAGCGGGTGTTCATGGATTCGCTGGACAGGGTGATACGCGAGGAGGCTGCTGCCGACCAGGAGCCGGTGGCCATCGCCCGCAACTCGGTGGACGAGCGCATGTGGCGCGAAGTCTGCCGCCCGCCCACGGTGTCGGAGCTGGACAAGGTGGCGCAGCAGGCCGCCCGCGCGGCGGCGCCTGCCGCGCCGGCCAAGGCGGAGGTGAAGCCGCCGCCGAAGCGGGCGACGGTGCAGCAAGCGCCGCGGCGGGCAGAAACCACGCCCTCTGGTGCTCGCGCGCTGGAGAACGCCCAGGTGGGCCGGCCGGCGCCAGTGCGTTCCGCCCAGTTCCAGCCGAACGCGCAGGAGGCGCAGCCGGCCGCCGCCACCGAAGGCAGCGGCGAGGCGGCGACGCCGATGCCGCGCCAGCCGCAGCCCGCCGGCAGCCGACCCGCGCCGGCCGCCAGCAACGCCACGCCAGCCCCGATTCCAACTCCGGCGAAAAGCCCGTCGCCAACCCCGTCGCCAGCTCGCCCGCAGGCTGCTGCGCCAGCCGCCAGCAGCGCCCCGCACGCGACGGCGCAGCACCGGCCGGCAGCCGCCACCCATGCCGCCGCCCCGGCAAGCGCCCACGCCGCCGCGGCAGCGC
>NZ_WUEI01000269.1 GCF_012911025.1 Azoarcus sp. TTM-91
CGGATGCGCTTATCCATCCCGTCACGGCCACACCGGAACACCCGCATGAGCTTCGCTCCCCGCGCCAGGCGCCTGACCTACCTGCTGCACCGCTGGAGCGGCATCGCCGGCTGCCTGCTGATGGCGCTCTGGTTCATCAGCGGCATGACGATGCTCTTCGTCGGCTACCCCAAGCTCACCCCCTGGGAGCGCCTGGGCGCGCTGCCGCCGCTGATGGCCGCAGGGCTGCTGCCGCCGGAAGCGGCGCTGGCGGAGATCGATCCAACCGCCGCGCAGGAAATGGCGGCCAGCCCGAGCGCCCGCCTGGCCACCGCACGCAGCCTGGTCCTCACCACCATCGCCGGCCAGCCGCGCTACCTGCTGCGCGAGGCCGGCGGCGGCTTGCGGGTGCTGGCGGCCCAGCCGCCGGCGCCGGCCCGCCGTTCCGCAGCAAGCGCCGATGCGCCGCGTCCCGCCCCGGCGGTGGATGCAGCCGCCGCCCTCGCCGAGGCCCGCAGCTACGTCCCCGGCGTCGCCGCCCGATACGCCGGCCAGGTGGCGGAAGACCGCTGGACCCACTCCCGCGCCCTGGACGCCCACCGCCCGCTGCACAAGGTGGAGATGGCCGCCGGCGGCCAGGACCCCGCCGGCGGCGGCGAGCTCGGCGCCGTCACCCTCTACATCTCCGGCACCACCGGACAGCTGGTGCTCGACGCCCCGCTCGCCCAGCAGCGCTGGAACTACCTCGGCGCCTGGCTGCACTGGCTCTACCTGTTCCGCGACCGCCCGGTCGACCCGGCATGGAGCTGGACGGTGATCCTGCTCTCCGCCCTGTGCACCCTCACCGCTCTCAGCGGCACCGTCGTCGGCCTGTGGCGCTGGCGCTTCCGCGGCCGCTACGCCTCCGGCTCCCGATCGCCCTACCGCGCCGGCTGGATGCGCTGGCACCACCTCATCGGCCTGCTCTGCGCCGGCTTCGTCTGCACCTGGATCTTCAGCGGCCTGATGTCGATGAACCCGCTGCGCATCTTCGACCC
>NZ_WUEI01000026.1 GCF_012911025.1 Azoarcus sp. TTM-91
GGTTAGGGGAATGGGAGGGACTCAGTTCGCCAGCTCGTTCACCGACAGGATGCCGAGCAGGATGGAAACGATGATGGCGGCGATGACCGCGCCCAGCAGCAGGATGAGCAGCGGCTCCAGCAGGGTCAGCGTGCGCTTGATGCCGGCCTGCACCTCGCCATCGGTGACGCGGGCCAGCTCCAGCAGCATGGCGTCCAGCCGGCCGGTTTCCTCGCCCAGCCGCACCATGTTCAGCGCCAGCGGCGAGAACAGCGCGCTGCCTTGCAGCGCATCCGCCAGCCGGCCGCCCTGCTTGATCGCCGGGGCGACGCCGGCCAGCGCGGCGCGCAGGCGCTGGTTGGACATGGTGTCGGCGGCGATGCGCAGCGCCTGCACGATGGGTACGCCATTGCCCAGCAAGGTGCCCATGCCGCGGGCGAAGCGGGTGACCTCGTACTTGCGCACCACGCCGCCCAGCACCGGCATGGCGAGCAGGCGGCCGTCGCGCCAGTCGCGGCCGGCCGGCGTGGCCAGCCAGCGGCGCAGCGCCCAGGTGAAGACGGCGGCGGCCAGTGCCATCAGCCAGCCCCAGTCCGCCACCAGGTGACCGGCGACGACGATGAGGCGGGTGGGCAGCGGCAGGGCGTCGCCCATGTCGTCGAACAGGCTCTCGAACTGCGGCACGACGAAGCCCAGCATCAGGAAAACGGAGATCGCCGCCACCACCACCAGGATGGCCGGGTAGGTGAGCGCCGAGATCACCGATTCCCGCAGCGCCTTCACCCGCTCCAGGTGCTCCGCCAGCCGCGCCAGCACCTCGGCCAGCTGGCCGCCCGCCTCGCCGGCGCGCAGCATGTTGACGTAGAACTCACCGAACAGCGGCAGATAGGGCTGCAGTGCCTGGGACAGGCCCTTGCCCGACTTCACCGCCTTCAGCACCTCGTCCAGCAGCGCGGCGACCGAGGGTTTGGTGGCCATGCCCTGCAGCACGCGCAGGGCGCGGTCCAGCGGCAGTCCGGCGCGCAGCATGACCGCCAGTTCGCTGGTGAAGGCATGGACGTCCGCCGCGCCGGGACCCTTGTCCCTGGCCAGGAAGCCGCCGGCGAAGGCCGCCTTGTGGCCGGGCACAGCCTGATCGACAGCCATGGATGGTGCGGCGCTGCCCCGGCCCGCCTCCACCTGCAGCGGCGTCAGCCCGCGCGCCTGCAGCTGGCGGATGGCGGCTTCGCTGCTGGCGGCCTCCAGCGTGCCGCTGCGCAGCTGGCCATCTCCGGCGGCGGCGCGATAGGCGAAGTCAGGCATCGCTCTGGTCCTGGGTAACGCGCAGCACTTCGTCCAGCGAGGTTTCGCCCTGGGCCACCTTGCGCAGGCCATCCTCATACAAGGTGATCATGCCGCTGCGGCGGGCGGCGGCGTGCAGGCTGGTGGCGTCGGCGCCGGCGAGGATGGCCTGGTGGGCGGCGGCATCCATGGTGAAGAGTTCATGGATGGCGCTGCGGCCGCGGTAGCCACTGTGCTTGCATTCCGGGCAGCCGCGGGCGGCGTAGACCTGGCGGCTGCCGGCGGGCAGGAAGCGCGCCAGCCCGGCGCGCTCCACGATCTCCGCCGACAGCTCGGCCGGCGCCTTGCAGGCGGAACAGAGCCGGCGCACCAATCGCTGCGCCAGCACGCCATTCACCGAGGAGGTGATGAGGTAGCGCTCCACCCCCATGTCCTCCAGCCGCACGATGGCGCCGGCGGCGGTGTTGGTGTGCAGGGTGGACAGCACCAGGTGGCCGGTGAGCGCCGACTGCACCGCGATCTGCGCCGTCTCGGTGTCCCGCATCTCGCCGATCATGATGATGTCCGGGTCCTGCCGCAGGATGGAGCGCAGCGCGTGGGAGAAGCTCATGCCGATCTGCGCCTGCACCTGCACCTGGTTGATGCCGCCCAGTTGGTACTCCACCGGGTCCTCCACGGTGAGTATCTTCAGCGCGGCCGCATCCAGCTTGGCCAGCGAGGCATACAGCGTGGTGGTCTTGCCCGAGCCGGTGGGGCCGGTCACCAGCAGGATGCCGTGCGGCCGGGCGATCAGCTCGCGGTAGCGCGCCAGCGTGTCGGCCGAGAAGCCCATGTCCTCCAGGTTCAGCCGGATGCTGGCGCGATCCAGCACCCGCATCACCACGCTCTCGCCATGCACCGTCGGCAGGGTGGAAACCCGCAGATCCAGCTCGTGGCCCTTCACCCGGTTCTTGATGCGGCCGTCCTGCGGCAGGCGGCGCTCGGCGATGTTGAGGTGGGCGAGCAGCTTGATCCGCGAGGTGACGGCCGCCGCCAGCGACAGCTCCGCCAGCTCGCCCTCCTGCAGCACGCCGTCCACCCGGTAGCGAATGTGCAGGCCGTCCTCGAAGGGTTCTATATGGATGTCCGAGGCACGCAGGTCTATCACCCGCGAGATGATCTGATTCACCAGCCGGATCACCGGCGCCTCGCTGGCGAGATCCTTCAGATGCTCGACGAACTCGCTGTCGCCAGTGTCCGCGGCGAGCAGGCTATCGCCGCCTTCCTCCGCCTCGTCCGGCTCCAGGTAGAGCCGTTCCAGCGTCGCCTGCAGCTCCGACTCCAGCGCCAGTCGTGGCGCCACCTTCAACCCGGTCGCCAGCCCCAGCGCCTTCAGCAGGAAACCGTCCTGCGGCGTCGCCATCGCCGCCAGCAGCCGGCCATCGGCCACCTGCAGCGGCAGTACCGCATGCGCGATCAGGTAATCCGGCGACAGCCCGGCCACCTCCACCGGCAGCTCGGGGAAATCGGCCGCTGCCACCAGCGGCATACCCAGCTGCTCCGCCAGCGCCCGCCCCACCTCGGCCTCCGACACCAGCCCGAGGCGAACCAGCACCCGGCCGATCAGGTCGCCGATTTCCTGCTGCGCCGCCAGTGCCTGCTCCAGATCCCGCGGCGAGAGGCGGGCCGCCCGTACGAGCAATTCGCCCAGCCTGGGGCGCGCTGCGGACATCGCAGGGGCTGCGTCTTTCGGTGAAAGCACTGTGAGGGGCTGCACGATATATAGGCAGGAAATCAATAACGGGAGGGGTAGTCAGCGCTAGGCAAGTAGCGAGCCAGCAGAAGTAGGGGAAAAACCCATCATAAATAAGCGATATAGCACTGAGGCCAAGCGCCATCGTCAGTGTTGGATGTACAACAATCCGATCCATTTATTGTTTACTTAAGTACATATTTATGGATTGGAAGGCGGGCGGGAAGACAGGACTCCTGCTCGTTACAGAGCAGCTAGATTTGGTGGATGTCGCATGTACTTACCTTGATATTCCATCAAGGTGCCGGGGCGCGAAGAGGTAGGAGGTTATGCAAAGATGTGCGCCCGATGTCAGAGGTCGAGCGAGGAGGCTATGCCTAGTAGGTGGCTATGGCGCGTTCGAGAGATCCTAAAAATGACAGGACATATGCCTATAAGGCAGACCGCCCAGCTAAAGCTGGGCGGTCTGCGTCACACAGACCTTAGATGCTGCCGTAGCACCTGTTGTTGAGCCACGTGTTCCAACCCGCGCTGCCGAGATTCATGTACGTCTTGAGATCGGCTGCCAACTGCTCTGCGGCTGAAGTCGTGGCGGGGTTGCCATCGACATTCAAGAGAATGCCCTTCTGATCCAGCGGGTAGTCGGAGAAGGTCACGTACCAGTTGCTGTTCTCGGCGCAGACCTGGCCCCAGGAGACGAAACCTGCCGTGACATCGCCATTCTCAATGGCCTGGAGGGTGTAGTCGATGTTGTTGTACATGCAGAGGTCTCCCGACGTGCAAGCGCCGCCGGTTCCACCGTTGGTAGGCGCAGTGCCACTACCATACGGAGAGGCTAGCCATTGCTTCATCGCCGTAAGGATGGTTCGCGCTGCAACCCCATAGGGCGCTCCAGGTACGTTTCCGATGCCGAGGCTGTCGACGTTGCTTTCGTTGACTCGGACATAGTCGGCGTAGCCGTCGGCAGTGGCGGTGGAGTCCAGGGAACTGATGCCATCTTCGATAAGGTCATCCTTAGTGAGACCGGTGATGTCAGAGTTTGTATACAGCACGGGAATGCCATAGGCGTACCTGAAGGCCGTCGCTCCAGACTGCACGTAGCTGGTGCCTTGCAAGGACGTCGGGGTGGTGGCGTTAGCGGCGAGGAAAAGGGTGTAAGGGTACGCAGGCGTGCCGGTGATCTCGCCGTAGATGGTGGCGGTGGAGTCGTGGCAGACGCGTATCGTTTTCGTGGTCGGCAGCAAGGTCGCCAGGAAGCTTGAGACGAGGTCCTGCGCAGGTCCGTAGAAGTTCGATGCGACCACGATGGTTGTCGCAGCTGCCGGAGCAGGGGAAGCGTTGCTGACGTTCGTGCAGCCGGCGATAGCCCAGCAATTACCAGTGGCGAAGGCAATGCCCAGCGCAGCGAGATGGGGCAGGAAATTCTTGGTCGGGTTCTCTTTCTTCAGATTCTGGTTCGACATCATTCCTATTCCTCGAAAAAACCGTCCTCAGGATGAATTTCCTGGCGGTACGGCAAAGCAATAAAAGTGAAGCGGTAGTTGCCGCCATCTTTCGATATATTTACCTATATATCGATAGGCGATGAACTGCCTCGGATGGCGGTATTCAGTTAGCAAATTGTGAGCCATTCGTCATTTCTTGATGACACTTAGGCATACCAACAGATTTGACGAAGCAGGTCGAGAGGTTTTTGTAGGTTGTCTGTCAAAAATGCCTTTTACTGTATTGTTGACAACATAATATTTGAGAAAATGTAATTATTTTCTATGTTAATGTTTTTAAATGATTAATATGTAATTTTCAACGATGTCAATAACTTCGAAAATATAGATAATGTCCAGGCGTTGCCTGCGGCTCTACGGTTGGAAAATGATGCTCGATAAGTCCATGAGAAACGCTATGGCATTAAATTTGCTGTGTGCATTACTCGTAGGGATATCTCTTTGGTCTACCATCACTGAGGCGTGGAACGTTGTGATGGTTTTCCTTATATACTTAAGGAACATGCAATGCGCTCCATTATCTCCAGACCCTATGAGGGATGTCATAGAAATAGCCCTCGCCAGCGAGGTTTTCGCCCTCGTGCGTTGGGTCTTGCCATCTCCTCTTTGCTGTGCCCCCTGTTCGCCCAAGCTGCGCCCACCGGAGGTGTCGTAACCAGCGGTAGTGCATCCATCGTTCAGTCCGGCAATCTGACGTCCGTCACCCAGAGTTCGCAGAAAGCAGCCATCAACTGGCAGGGCTTCAGTATCGCGCCCACCGAAACGGTAAGCTTCAACCAGCCCAACGCGGCTGCCATCACCCTCAACCGGGTTGTGGGCAACGAACGCAGCGTCATCGAAGGCGCGCTCAACGCCAACGGCCGTATCTTCCTGATTAACTCCAACGGCGTTCTGTTCACCCAGGGCAGTTCGGTCAATACCGCCGGCCTGGTTGCGAGCACGTTGAACCTGAGCGATGCCGATTTCGAGCAGGGAAATTATGTGTTCCAAGGGAATGGCAGCGGTGCCTCCGTCATCAACCTCGGCACGCTGACCGCGGATGAGGGCGGCTACATCGCCCTACTGGGCGATACTGTTTCCAACCAGGGCGTGATTACCGCGACCAAGGGCACGGTTGCCTTGGCCGCCGGCGAGAAGATCACGCTGAACTTCAACGGCGACTCCCTGTTGTTGGTGACGCTGGACGAAGGCGCGCTGAATGCGCTGGTCGAGAACAAGCAAGCGATTTACGCCGATGGCGGCAAGGTCTTCTTGACCGCCAAGGCTGCCAATGAAGTGCTGGGCAGTCAGGTCAACAACAGCGGTATCGTGCAGGCGCGCACGCTGGGCGATCTGACCCGAGGTGAGATTGTTGTCAATGCATATGGTGGTACCGCCAATATTGACGGCACCCTCGATGCGTCAGCGCCTACCGACGGCGATGGCGGCACCATCGAAACCAGCGGCAAGAAAGTCAAGATCTCGGGTAGTGCCGCCATCACGACCAAGGCTAATAGTGGAACAAATGGTGAATGGGTGATCGGCAGCGATGGATACACCGTCGCAGCCAGTGGCGGGGACATAACGGGCGCCCGGCTCTCCAGTCTCTTAGACGCGAACACCACGAATATCCGGATCAACTCTACTTCGGGCTCTGGCTCAAATGGAGCTTTGAATGTGAATGATGTGGTGACCTGGAGTAGTGATGCCAAGCTCACACTTGAGGCGAGCAGCGATGTTGGCGTTAATGCGGCTATTAGCACGGCCGGCAACTCAGCCAGCCTTACTCTCACAGCAGGTGAGGACATCAACGTCAATGCCGACATCACGCTTAGCGGCAGCAATGCCGTATTGGAGATGAATTACGGCGGGGATTACCACATTCTCACCAGCGCGAGTTACAGCGGCACGACGACGGATGCCGACGGCAATCTCGTTGCCAACAGTGCGCCGGAAGGGGCCGAATACGCCAGTATCACCCTGAGCGGTGCGAATGCCGGCCTGATGATCAATGGTAACAGCTACACGCTGATTCATAACATCGCAGAGCTTGATGCTATTGACGAATATAACGCGGTTACGGGCAGTGGCACGGAAAAGAAGAAGGACGGACATTACGCTCTGGCACAAGATATCGATGCTCAGGGATATACCTTCCTCAAATCGCTGATTTCGACGAAATCGAGTACGTCATTCGCCGGGACGCTCGCTGGTCTTGGACATGAAGTCAGCAATCTGACGATATCGGCTAGCGCCACAGACTATATAGGCTTGTTCGGTTACATCAACCTCGGGACTGTCCGAGATCTGGGCGTGGTCAATGCAAATATATACGGCAAGAGATATGTCGGAGCTCTGACTGGCTATGCATTGGATAGTGTCATGACGAATGTATATAGCTCAGGAACTATTCAAGGTACTTCGTATCTCGGCGGACTAATTGGCAGATTGACACGTGGAGGATTGAGCTACGCCTACTCCGAGGTGAATATCACTGGAAATGGCTCTGGCTATGTCGGCGGCCTGGTTGGTTATGCACAATACACCAAGGTAGCGAATTCTCATGCCGTAGCGAATCTTGAAAACATAGGCTTCAGCACCGGCGGTCTGGTTGGGGATGTCTTGGGGAGCGTCGTAGAGAGTTCATACGCTTCAGCCGATATCGACGGCAGCCCGGGAACCTATAGTCTAGGTGGGCTGGTGGGGTCGTTCTCCACGTTCTCTGGATATGAGTCTTATATAAAAAATTCATTTGCCGTAGGAGGCGTGAGGGGAGGTTATAACCTCGGGGGGCTTGTCGGTCGTATAGAAGGTTCTGCATACGGAGTGATCTCGAACAGCTATGCGAAAGGCGATGTCGTCGGTACATACGGGTCCAGCATCGATACAGAGCATGGCATCGGCGGGCTGGTCGGCATCATTTACATGGATGAGGGCGTGAAGTTCGACATCGAGTATTCCAAGGCCTACGGAAACGTCTCTTTCGCCAATCAATACAACGGATATGCAGGTGGTCTGGTCGGCTTCTACCAGGCGGGCAGCGGAAGCCGGATCTACAAGTCCAGCTCCTATGGAAATGTCATTGCTCCCGGGGGTAGTTATGTTGGAGGGCTTGCAGGGTGGCTTTCTGGCGTGAACGTGTCTTCGTCCTCCGCCTCCGGGAATATCCGTGGGGTTAACGGCGTAGGCGGTTTGGTTGGAATCATGCTGAATGGAACAGTCAGTGATTCTTCCTTCTCCGGGACGGTTAGCGGCTCCCAATATGTCGGGGGGATTGTTGGTCAGGTCGCGAGTGGAGTGGACATCGTCAATAGTTATTTTCGGGCGAGTGATGGCCTGGTTGGGGTGGGTAATTCCGAGTATTTCACTGGTATTGATGGCAGTGTGGGGTTGGGCGAAGAACAGTTCGCGGATCTGGAGCATTACCTGGATGGGACCATCGACCAAGTGCTGGCTGCCCGCACTGAAGCTGCAGCTAAGGCGGCGGCAGAAGCAAAGGCCAGGGCTGAGGCTGCAGCAGAGTTGCAGGCCAGAAGCGAGGCGGGGGCTCAGCTTGGCAGTGCCGTCAGTTCCGAGTCCATGCGCCAAGGAGCGCGTCCGCAACAGCAGGTGCCAGACTTGGCTGTGTCCCCCGGGGCGAAGCTCGATAGCAATCTGGTTTATGCGGATACCTCTGACTTCTCCGCTGGAATCAGACGTATCGAAGTGGATGGAGTTAGCTTTGAGTTAGAGGAGGAAGGGAGTGGTAGCGATTGAGCGGCCCCCGTTTCTTTTTCCGCAAACTCGGCAAGACCTATATGCTCCATTTCATATCGAATAATCATGAATAAGAAAACGAAGAATGTTTCCAATTGCCGCTATTTGGCTGTTCTCTGTATTGCCATCTTTCATTCCTTGCCTGGGTTGGTTCTGGCCCAAGCGGTAGTCCCCCCGGGCATCGGCGAAGCCATCAAGGAAACTCAACCCCCGCGCCCGCTGGCACCGCAACAAGCCCCCGCCCCGGTAATCATCCAGCAAGATGAAGCCCCCCTACGCCTGCAATCTAGCGAAACACTGATGGTTCAAGCCTTCCGCTTCGAAGGCGCGGATTTCATTTCCGAAGAGGAATTGCAGGAGCGGGTGGCGTCTTACCGGGGGCGTGCCCTGAACATGATGGATATCGAGGAAGCGGCGGGGCGGATTACCGCGCTTTACCGCAGCCGGGGTTATCCGGTGGCGCGTGCTTATGTGCCGCGGCAGGATGCGCGGGATGGGACGCTGACCATCCGGTTGCTGGTGGGCAAGTACGGCAAGGTGTCGTTGCGCAATCGCTCGCTGGTGGGTGATGGCCTGTTGAAGGGCGCGTTGGCGCCGCTGGAGGCGGATGCGGCGGTGTCGCGGGAGACGCTGGAGCGGGCGATGCTCATCGTCGGCGACATGCCGGGCGCGGAGATGCCGCGGATGGCCATTTCGCCGGGCGAGCGGCAGGGGAGTTCCGACCTCGAGGTGGAGGTGGACGCCGGCAAGCGCTTTGGCGCTTATGCGATGGCGGACAACCAGGGATCGCGCTACACCGGTCGCAATCGCCTGCGCGCCGGGGTGGATCTGAATTCGCCGCTGGGGATTGGCGACCGTCTCTCGCTGTCGGGGATGGCTTCCGAGGGCGAAGGCTTGGCGAATGGCCGATTGGCGTATGGTTTTCCGCTCGAGGCCAACGGCCTGCGTGGCGAGATCGCGGCGTCCAAGACCACCTATGAGCTGGGCAAGGAATACAAGGATCTGGACGCGACCGGCGATGCTTATTCAATAGAGGGAACGCTGAGCTATCCGCTGATCCGCAGCCGGGATCGCAACCTTTATCTCAACCTGAACCTTGCCGCCCGGCGCATGCGGGACGAGATCGAGGCGACCGATACGAGCAACAGCCGCAAGAGCAAGGTGGGCACGTTGGGGGCGCAGTATGAAAGCTGGGGTAGCCTCCTTGGCTATTCCAGCTACAGCGGTTTCAACTTGGGCCTGACCTATGGCCACCTTGAACTGTTGAACGCAGACGAAGAAGCCCTCAACAAAGCCGGCGCGAATACCGGCGGCGACTACGGGCGGCTGAACCTGAGCTTCACCGGCAGCCTCGCCCTGAGCGAGCAGTTCAGCCTCTCGGTGGTGCTGAGCGGTCAGAAAGCGCTGATGGGCAAGAACCTGGATGGCTCCGAGCAGATGAGCATCTCCGGCACCAACGGGGTGAAGGCGTACCGCGAGGTGGTGCTGGGCGACAACGGCTACCTGGCCAATGCCGAGCTGCGTTACGTGCTGCCTGAGGTTGCCGGGCTGAATCATTCGCTTGGGCTCTTCACCGATACCGGCCGTATCCATCTGCAGAACGCCGACTACACCACGACCAATGGCGTGCGCCTGTCGGACGTTGGCGTGGCGTATTACGTTGGCTACAAGGCGCTGATGGGCAGTATCCAGGTGGCGCGCAAGGTGGGGCCGCGTCCCGGCGTGGTCGAGGAGGACGACAAGACCCGCGTACTGCTGCAGGTTGGCCTTGCGTTCTAGGTTCTGGCCGAGGACGGCGGGAGCGGGCGCCTTGCTGCTGCTCGCCGCGGGCTGCGCAAACACGGTGAACACCGAGTACACCGCCGAGCAATTCGTGCGGGCAACAAAGTGGTGCCACGACAACGCCCGCATGGAGCAGGTGCTGCAGCCGGATGCCTGGTTCTCCCGCTTCGTGGCTTGCCGCCGTGAGCATGTGATGCCCTTCGAGATCCAGGTTTTCCGGCGCGAGAAGGAGGTGGGGGAGATGTACGACGAACTCGCCCGGATCGCGCCGCTGGTGGACAAGAAGCAGGTATCCGCCAGGTCCGCGATGATGAAGTGGCAGCAGCTGATGCGGGAAAAACTGGCCATCGATTGCGCCATCATCATCGAGCATGCGGACGGCGGCGGGCAGTGCGCGGGCCTTCGGGCTGCGCGGGTGCGGTGATTCGAACTGCTTTCCATCGAGACCGGGCCCTCTCCGGCGCTCGGCCAAGGGAGCCGTCCGCCTGCGATGCCGGCGCTGCGCCTGACGCGCCTCCATCTAGCGACCCTGCTGCCGGGTTGAGCGCGGGCCTCGCGAGCCGCCGCTCCGTGGTGCCGCCCGATCGTGACGCGGTGAGGCAAAAGGACGACCAGAAAAGGCGGTTCATGCCGGGCGCCAATCTGTCCTGTCCGGATTCCAACATCGTTATGTAGTCGACAATATTTATGTCGTACTTCAGGCAGATCGGGCCAGGGGCAGTGCCGCTGTCAAGTCTTGCCTCGTAACAAGAAGTCGCGGTGCTGTGGGATCTGTGGTTATTCCCGAGGTGAGCGGCGGCGCCGGGGCAGGCTGGCATGCCGATTGCCTCAACTCTTCTTGCTATATCGCATCGTATATAGATAAGCCTGCGCTCCTGAGTGTGCGGAGCGATGCGAGTCATCGGTTTTCCCTATTTCTGCAAGGAGTTGGCGACATGAAGATGGAGTGGCTGTCCGCGGCGATCGACTATGGCGTGATCGGGCTGCTGGTGGTGCTGAGCGTGGTGATCGTGGCGATCGGGATGGAGCGTTTGGCCTTCTATCGCCGCCTCGACCTGAAGGCGGTGAACGACATCAAGTCGCTGGAACTGATGCTGTCGCGCAAGCTCTTCGTCATCGCCTCGGTAGCGAGCAACGCGCCCTACCTCGGCCTGCTCGGCACGGTGTTCGGCATCATGCTCACGTTCTACAGGATGGGCCAGGACGCCAGCATCGACACCGCGCAGATCATGGTCGGCCTGGCGCTGGCGCTGAAGGCGACGGCCGTGGGCCTGGGTGTGGCGCTGGTGGCGGTGGTGCTTTACAACAGCCTGCTGCGCAAGGCCAAGGTGATGATGCTGGAGTGGGAGATCGCCAATGGACGATAAGCCCTTCGAGAGCATGAACATGATCCCCTTCATCGACATCATGCTGGTGCTGCTCACCATCGTGCTGACGACATCCACCTTTATCGCCAGCGGCCGCATCCCGGTGAACCTGCCCCAGGCCAGCGCCAGCGAGCAGGACACCAGCAAGACCGAGACGATAGAGATCGACGCAGCCGGCACCATTTACCTCGGCGGCGAGGCGGTCAGCACCGACTTGCTGAAGAGCCGCCTGGGCGCGGTGGCCAAGGACACGCCCTTCGTGCTTCGTGCGGACAAGGCGGTGCAACTGCAACGCTTCATCGACGTGGCGGATGTGCTCAAGCAACTGGGTTTTGCCAAGGTGGCGGTCCAGACGGAGGTGGGACGATCATGAGCACGGGTCGCGCAGCGCTGGCTCTGCGCCAGCAAAGTGAAGCAGAGCGCATGGCAACGCCGCAGGCCGTACCCGCCCGCCCGAGCAGTCTGAAGCTGGTAAGGCCCGCGGGCAGGACGGGAAAGAGCGAGTTCGGCATGCTCGACGGCTTTGCATGGTCGGTACTGCTGCATGCGGCAGTGATATTTCTTTTCCTGGCGCCGGGCTGGTTCCTGGTGAAGCCGCAGCCCCAGCGCGACCAGCTCGTGGTCGAGCTGTTCGGCATGGTGAGCAACCGGCAGGAGCAGGAACAGCAGGCCGGCGCAAAGACCACCCAGCCGCCCCAGGAGGCTGCGCCCACGCCGCCCGCACCCATGCCACCCAAGCCGGTGATGAAGCGCGAACCGGTGCGCCATGTGCAGGAGGCGCCCAGCCCGGTGACGGTAGCCAAGCCCGAGGACAAGCCGGAAGAAGAGCCGCAGGAGCAGGTGACTGAGGCCCGCCAGCAGGTGGCCCCACAGCACGCTGGCGCGGAAGAAAACCGCGTCCAGCAGACCCTGCAGCGCCAGCCGACCGAGGCAGACCTGCTGCGCATGTACGTCAGCAGCCTGGCCAAGGCCATCCGTGAAAAGCTGGTGTATCCGCAGGCCCTGCGGGCGAGGGGCTATGTCGGGACCGCGGCGGTGCGCTTCACCGTGACCGAAAGCGGCGATCTGCTGCCGGGGTCGCTGGTGGTGATGCGCAGCAGCGGCTACCCGGAGCTGGATGACAGTGCCCTGCGCTCGGTTCAGGCCAGCCTGCCCCTGCCCAGGCCGGATCGCCAGCGGGTGGTGGTGGTGCCGGTGACCTTCAGCGGAAGTTGAGGGTGGCGCTGGTGTGTGTATTTCTGCCTGCGCGATGGGGGTGGGAAGGTCGGGCATTTCTCCCGGCTGCGGGTGGTCCCTGGCTGGGAAGCGTCGGGACAACCCAGGCAAGTTGATTGCCCTGCCGCGCTGCTTTCCCCCTTTCCCCTCGCGTACAGCGAGTCCACCTGTCTGGCCTGCAGCCGCTATAGAAAAAGCAATCCATCAGTACCCGTATTGATGGGGAGTTCGCTCTCATAGAAAGCTGCTCACGCATTCATGCAAAGCAAATGGGCAAGTTCTTGCTCGGCAGAGCAAGAACTTGCCCATTTTTTCTTTATGCATATCAATTGATTGCGAAACGGCGGGCGAGAGCTTGCTCGATTTTCAATGTCGCAATGCACTTGTGTGAAAAATCAGAGCGCTTACCCCAGAGCGTGACGGGAACACCTCATCCAAGCCAATGTAATAAGGCCACTTTTTGAACAGCAATCTCGCTTGTCATGCGATTTGCATAGCTGCTCGCCGGCACTTTGGCAACCAAGCTATGCCGGCCCTTTCGTCTTAACCATCAAGAACAGAGCACCATGCCAACTCCCGCGTACATCGGCATCCAAGGCAACATCTCCCAGGGTGCCTTCACCTCCGACGCCGTGGGCAAGGCCTCCGTCGAAGGGCATGAAGATGGAATCCTGGTCGAGGAAATCAAGCACCGCATCGCCACCCCGACCGACCCGCAGAGCGGTCAGCCGTCGGGCCCGCGTGTGCATGAACCCTTCGTCCTCACCTGCGCGCTGAACAACACCACGCCGCTGATGTACTAGGCCCTGGCCTCGGTGAAATGCTGCCCAAGGTCGAAGTGAAGTGGTACCGCACTTCCACCGAAGGCAAGCAGGAGCTCTTCTTCCCCCCATCTGGAAGACGCCACCAGCGTTGTCATCGACGGCACTGCCGCACGCCCAAGACTTCAACAAAGCCGAGTGCACGCAACTGGTCGATGTCTCCATGGGCTACCGCAAGATCACCTGGACTCACGCCATTGCCGGCACCGAGGCCTCGGACGACTGGCGCAAGCCGCGGGAAACCTGATTCCGGCCCCTGCTTTGCGGCTGGCAGCCCGGGTTGCCGGCCGTATCGCGCTGATCTGCCGCAGGGGATTGCCCCGGCCTGAAAGGAGCACCTAATGCCCAGCCAATCCCACCTGCGCTTCACCTTTACTGTGGGCGAGATCGAGTTCGACGTCATCGAGTTCACCCTCGACGAGGGCCTCTCCGAGGGCTGCCAACTGGCGCTGGAGCTGGCCAGCCACGACCCGGCCATCGACTTCGCCAAGGTCCTCGACGCCCCCGCCCACTTCATCCTCTGGCACGGCGAACACCCCGTGCGCCATGTCCACGGCAAGGTCAGCCACTTCGAGCAAGGCACCACCGGCTTCCGCCGCACCCGCTACCGTGCCCTGGTCGAACCGCCCCTGGCGCGGCTCGAGCTATGCGCCGACTGGCGCATCTTCCAGCAAAAAACCGTGCCGGAAATTCTGAACCAGCTGCTCGCCGGGCACGGCATCGCCCCGTACCAACAGAACCTCACCGAACAACACCTCACCCGCGAGTACTGCGTCCAGGCTGGCGACACCGACCTGGACTTCCTCCTGCGCCTGGCCGCCGAGGAAGGCCTCTTCCACCGCTTCGACCACCGCCCCGACGGCTGCACTCTCATTCACAGCGACCGCCTCCACATCCAGGGCGCCATCGCCGGCGGCCCGGTGCGCTACAACCCCACCCCCGGCGGCGACCGGCCCGAGCCGGCCTTGCGCACCTTCACCTACGCCGAGCACGTGCGCACCACCCGCCAGACCCAGCGCGACTACACCTTCAAACACCCGCAGTACGACCAGCAGCGCAGCGCCATGGCTGAGCGGCCGGTCGCGGCCGAGCGGGACTACGAGGACTACCGTTACCCGGGGCGCTACAAGGACCCGTCTGGCGAAGCCTTCACCCGCGACCGCCTGCGCGGCCTGCGCGGCCAGGCGCAGACCGCCACGGTCGAAGGCGACGACCCGCGCCTGGTCCCCGGCCTGGCCTTTGACCTCATCGGCCATCCCCGCCAGGACTGGAACCGCGGCTGGCGTCCGGTGCACATCCGCCATGAAGGCCGCCAGCACACCAGCCAGGCCGAAGAGAGCGCCGGGGCGCAGAGCGGCACCCACTACCAGTACACCGCCCAGCTGGTGCCCGACCGCATCGAATGGCGCCCCGCGCCGCGGCCCCGCCCGCTCATCCCGGGCCCGCAAGTGGCCACCGTCGTCGGCCCCGAGGGCGAAGAGTTCCACGTCGATGAGTTCGGCCGCGTGCGCGTGCAGTTCCCCTGGGACCGCGAAGGCGCGCACAACGAACACAGCTCCTGCTGGATTCGCCCGCTGCACGGCTGGGCCGGCAGCGGCTGGGGGCAAATCACCCTGCCGCGCATCGGCCAGGAGGTCATAGTCGCTTTCCTCGATGGCGACCCGGACCAACCGGTGATCACCGGCCGCAGCTACCGGGTGGGCAACCGCCCACCCTACGAACTGCCCAAGCACCAGGTGCTCAGCACCCTCAAGAGCAAGGAGCACAAGGGCCAGCGCGCCAGCGAACTGCGCCTGGACGACACCACCCGCGAAATCAGCGCCGCGCTGATGAACGACCATGGCCAAAGCCATCTCCACCTGGGCTACCTCACCCACCCGCGGCCCGATGGCGGCCAGCCGCGCGGCGAAGGCTTCGAGCTGCGCACCGACCTGCACGGCGCCTTGCGTGCGGCGCAGGGCATGCTGCTCAGCACCGAGGCACAAGCCAGCGCCAACGGCGGCCTGCTCGACCGCGCTCAACTGGTCAGCACCCTGGAGGCGGCGCTGGAACTGGCCAGGACCCTGGGCCACTACGCCGGTGAACACCAGGGCCTACCCCACCAGGCCAAGCCGCAAGAAAACCTGACCGAGGCTGTGCGCAACCTGGGCCACGGCGCCAACGACCAGGCCGACGGCTGCGGCAAGGGCAATGAACCGGTCATCGCCCTCTCCGCGCCGGCAGGCATCGCCCTGGCCAGCCCGCGCAGCATCGCCCTGGGCGCCGGCGAACACATCGATGCCGCCGCCCAGCAGCACCTGCAGTTCACTGCCGGCGAACAACTGCTGCTCAACGCCGGCCAGGGCCTGGGCACTTTTGCCCAGAGCGGCGACATGCGCCACATCGCTCACCAGGGCGAACTGCTCCTGCAGGCGCAGCACAACAGCGCACGCCTGGAAGCCGACCAAAGCGTGGAGATCAGTGCCAGCCAACAGCACGTCCTATTCGCCGCAAAGCAGCACATCACCCTGCTGTGTGGCGGCGCCTACGTGAAGATCGCCGACGGCAATATCGAGATGGGCATGCCGGGAGATTTTGTCGTCAAGGCGGGCAAGCACAGCCTGGTGGGGCCGGGTTCCGCCAGCTTCCCCCTGCCTCGGTGGTCGAAAAGCGATGCCGGCAACTGGATCGAGATCAACCACCGCGGTGCCGACGACCAGCCGTTCGCAGGGCAGGAATACCGGATTCTTTTCGAGAACGGCCAGAACATCACCGGGAAGCTCGACGCCCAGGGGTACGCCCGCCACGAAAATGTGCCCGAGAAAGCCGTCAAGGTCGAATACGCCCCCCTAGAACCGCGTGAGGATTCCACCTGGGAACCCCTGCGGCACCTGATCGACGCAGCCCGAAACAAACTGGGTTAAGGACGACCTATGTGGGAAGAACTCGAAAACGCATTGGCCTGGTACGCCGCCGCCCCCGCGCGCTGGCTCGGTAGCGCCAGGCAGGACCTGGGCGCCGCCGCCGAATGGCTCTGGATCGTCCTGCAAGGGGACTTCGCCGAAGAGCAGAGTACCGCCCAGGTGGTGACCGGCACGGTGATCTCGATGATCCCCATCGTCGACCAGTTGTGCGATGTGCGCGACCTGGTGGCCAACTGCCGGAAGATCAACGCCGACAGCAGCAATCACTGGGCCTGGATCGCCCTGGTCCTGACCCTGATCGGCCTGTTTCCCGTGCTCGGCTCGCTGGCCAAGGGCTGCTGCAAGATCCTCTTCGCCTACGGGCGCAAGTTCGCCGTGCGCTCCGGCGCGGCGCTGAAGGCCGAAGGTTTCTGGGACGCCAGCCGGCCCTTCGTCGAAGCCGGTATCGGCAAGCTCAACCAGCACCTGCAGACGCCCGTGGTCCGCAGTAGCCTGCGCGCCCTGAACATCCTGAACCCCTATCAATGGCTGGCCGGCAAGCTGCGGGAAGTGATCGCGCAGCTCAAGGTGGCGGAACTGACGAGGGTCTTCGACGAACTGATCGATGCCCTGCGCCAACTGCTCGACTTGGTTCGGCGCTGGGGCAGCGCGGCCATGGCCAGCCGCGCCGGGCAGTTGCTGGAGTCCGTGCTGAACGTACGGCGCATGGCCAACCAGAAGCTCGAAAGCCTGCTCGGCCCCGTGCGCGACTGGCTGGAGCGGCTGGCCCGCCGCCTGGATATCGAGGCGGACATGAACTACCGGGCCCAGGTGAACGCCCGGAATCACCACGGGACGCCACGCCTGCAGGCGGAAGACGATGCGCTGGAGTTCGAGCGGAACAAGCCGGAGTGGGTGGATAAGACGGGGGAGTTGGTTCACGAAGCGATGAGGCGCCCTCCATCGAAACCCGGCTGGCCGGATATCAGCGAGGCAGCTCTCAAGCCACTGGAAAAAGCCTTTAAGACTTTCGAAGATGCCCTACCGGTGACTCTGCAACCCGGTGAGAGGTTGTACCGCGTAGTGGCGCCCAACTCCTTCGACAACAGCATCTGCTGGATGCGCGAGGCTGAGTTTCTCGCCCTGAGCGGTCGTGACGACTGGCGTCGCCGCTTCGCTGTCTGGCGCTACTGGAACCGCAACGGCGAGTATGTCGTCTACACCGTGCCGCCGGGCAAGGGCCTGAATGCCTGGGAAGGGCCAGCTGCCAGTCAGCAACTCAAGAACTCCAACTACGTACTTGAAGGCGGCGCCGCGCAGATCGTCCTTGATCCCCGGCAGTTGCAGCCAGAGCACCTGAGCCGGCGCCGGCCCACCCAGTGGGGCTACAGCGACTTCCCCGGCGAGAGCGATGAATTCCTCGGCCTGCCCAAACTGACCAACCATATCGATGGGCGTAACCTGCCGCCCGACTCCAAACTCGATCTCTGAAAGGATGCCTTATGCCGACCCCTTTGAGACCCCAGGAAATCTACCTGCTCGAACGCTTCAGTTCCAAGGAGTACTACCAGCAGATGCAGGACGCCTGGGCAGCAATGCTTGCGCACGTGGAAGACTGCCTGCAGCGCTTCATGCGGCAGTTACCGGCGGACTACCGCAAGCGCGGCCTGCCGATGCAACCGGATATCGTCTGGGGCGACACCGTATTGCCGAACTTCCGCGAAACGATGATCTATGTGGACCGAGGCTTTATCAGCCTGACCCATGGCGATCACTCGGGGCTGTTCGGGGCCGTGGGTGTTGAAGGTGACATGCGAGGCCAGCGGGAGTTCTGGAGCGGCTGGCTGGATGAGGTGGAGGCCGGTGCGGATGACCGATATTGGGACCTGATTGGGCGGGCTTCGTATTTTGCCGGCAATATCTTGGCAACTGCCCATGCGCATTGGAGTAAGGGAGAACTGTCCACAAACTTCTGCCCGTCTTCTCAAGGCCCACTCGATCCCCCCACCGCTTGGCCACGCTATCGCCTGAATCCCCAGGTACAGGTCCGTACGGGAGAGCCGGTTCCACAAACAGGTGTCTATCTGCCGGATGTGGATGACGCCTGTGCACAGTTCCTGATCGCCTCCCAACACTTCACTACCTATCCACGCAATGCTCCTGAAGCCAGGGTCGGTTTGAGCCCTAGCGGTTTTCAATGTGCCTCCAAGCAGCCAACCCTCTGGACCCTGGTCGAACGTATCCCCGGCGAAACCGTGCCCTTCGAAGAAGGGCTTGGCCCCCTGCCCGTGCCGCCTGTCTACGCCGACCAGCCCTGCCCACGTACCGGTTTCTGGTTCACCCTCGCTCAGCACGATTCGCGCCGCCACTTCCAGCAGGGCGAGATTTTCCCCGAAGTGCCGCGCGGCCTCGCCAAGGGCCATGTGCTGTGGCTGTGGGATGAAGAGCAGGACGGCACACCGGCGGTTTTATCCTCCAGCGCTGCCACGGTCGACCTGCCCGCGCCAGTGGCGGATACCCCCAGCGCGTTCGCCAACAGCGGCGAACCGGCGCCCCACGCAGGGCTGTGGCAGGCGCTAGACAACCCCAGCGTTCAGTTCCGTGCCGGCCAGGCGGGCGAAGCCTTGCCCACCTACCAGGGCCAGCCGCTGCGCTGGCAGTGGATCGAACAGCCCGGAACAGGTTTGCGCGCCACCTCCGGCCAGCCTTGCCCCTACCCTGGCGTATGGAGTTGCGAGGACTGGCCAACCGGTGAGCAGACCTTCATGCATGGTGTGCCCCTGCCACAAGTGGAAGGGCGCAACGTAACCTGGAAGCTGGTGCGGGGAAGTTGACGACGATGCCCACGCCCTTGAGACCCCAGGAAATCTACCTGCTCGAACGCTTCAGTTCCAAGGAGTACTACCAGCAGATGCAGGACGCCTGGGCGGCAATGCTTGCGCACGTGGAAGACTGCCTGCAACGCTTCATGCGGCAGTTACCGGCGGACTACCGCAAGCGCGGCCTGCCGATGCAGCCGGATATTGTCTGGGGCGAAACGGTACTACCGAACTTCCGTAATACCATGGTCTATGTGAACAGAGGCTTTATCAGTCTGACCCATGGCGATCACTCTGGGCTGTGGGCGTTCAGGGCGGTATGCGGGGACAGCGGGAGTATTGGAGCGGCTGGCTGGATGAAGTGGAGCCTGGTGCGGATGAACGATACTGGGGCCTGATCGGGCGGGCTTCGCACTTCGCTAGTAATATTCTGGCAACCGCTCATGCGCATTGGGTAACAACTTTTCTAGCCACCGGATACAGCGAAGAGCGCGGCCCCCTTGACCCTCCTCCCGCCTGGCCACGCTATCGCCTGAATCCCCAGGTACAGGTCCGTACTGGAGAGCCGGTTCCGCAAACAGGTGTCTATCTGCCCGATGTGCATGACGCCAGTGCACAGTTCCTGATTGCCTCCCACCATTTCACCACTTATACGCGTAACGCTCCCAAAGCCTGTGTGGGACTGAGACCAAGCGGCCTCAACTACGCCTCCCAAGAGCCAACCCTCTGGACTCTGGTCGAACGTATACCCGGCGAAACCGTGCCCTTCGAAGAAGGGCTTGGCCCCCTGCCCGTGCCGCCTGTCTACGCCGACCAGCCCTGCCCACGTGCCGGCTTCTGGTTCACCCTCGCTCAGCACGATTCGCGCCGCCACTTCCAGCAGGGCAAGATTTTCCCCGAAGTGCCGCGCGGCCTCGCCAAGGGCCATGTGCTGTGGCTGTGGGATGAAGAGCAGGACGGCACACCGGCGGTTTTATCCTCCAGCGCTGCCACGGTCGACCTGCCCGCGCCAGTGGCGGATACCCCCAGCGCGTTCGCCAACAGCGGCGAACCGGCGCCCCACGCAGGGCTGTGGCAGGCGCTAGACAACCCTAGCGTTCAGTTCCGCGCCGGCCAGGCAGGTGAAGCCTTGCCCACCTACCAGGGCCAGCCGCTGCGCTGGCAGTGGATCGAACAGCCCGGAACAGGTTTGCGCGCCACCTCCGGCCAGCCTTGCCCCTACCCTGGCGTATGGAGTTGCGAGGACTGGCCAACCGGTGAGCAGGCCTTCATGCATGGTGTGCCCCTGCCAAAGGTGCAGGGCCGCGATGTCACCTGGTTCCTGGTCAGAACGCAATGAGCGCTGGGCAGCTCATTGCGTTTCTACCCGAGCAATGAAGGAGCTACCGGCTAAATAAACGGCCTTAATCTGCGGCCGTTCGTGCCCTAGCCATGATGCAGACAGATGCGCGATGCGGCTTCGCACTGGGCTCGGACGTTTTCGGGGCCGGCGATTTCGGCGACCAGGGCGGCGAAGCTCGCCACGCCCGAGCTGCGCAGCGGGCGGTAGGGGATGTTGAAGCGTTCGCAGCCACGCTTGAGCAGCGTCACCGAGTTGTGGGAGATGCAATCCACCGGAAAAACGACCAGGTCGGCGCCGGCCAGGGTGGTGGTGAGCAGGCCGCGGCGGTCTTCGATGCCACCGTCGTGAAGCAGCAGCTCGCCGCCAGCCGCTTCGACCAGGGCGCGTATGGTGTTCGCGGCCTGCGGCCGGCCACCGACGTAGACGATGCGTTTGCCCTTCAGCGGGGTGGGCGCGGTTCCGGCCTCGGCCTGCGGTGCGAAGGTGTCGGCGAGGTGGGTTTCCACCGCCTCAAGCTCTTGTTGCTGGGCGTTGATCTGGCGATGCGCCTCGATCAGCGCGGCTTCCAGGGTGGAGGCCCGGTCTTCCGCTTCTTTCAGCCGGGCCTCCGCCTTCTCCAGCCGGCCGGCATGGTGGGCGCTGGCCTGCTCGCTGGCCCGCAGGGCGATTTCGCTGTCCTTCAGCGCGCTTTCCAGTGCCTCCACCCGCTCGTCGGCGCAGGTTTCCACCGGCTTGCTGCGCTCCTGCAAGGCGTGCGCGGCCTGGGCGGTGCCGAGCTCGCGCAGGCGTTGCTGCTGGCGGTCCACCTTGTCCCTGAGGGTGGCGTTTTCTTCTTCCAGCGCCAGCAGGCGGCGGATGTCGGCGCGGTTCGCTGCGCCCACCAGGTGGGACAGCATGTGCACTTCGCCGAAGGCGTGCTGGCGCAGGCCGGGGTTGGCGGCCGGGTGCGTCATCAGCGCCCAGTAGGCGCCGGGCACGTCGCCGTGCTTGAGGCATTCGGCCCAGGCGGCTTCCACTTCGGCTTCGGTTTCGTAGCGGCGGAAGCGCTTGATCTCCGGCGCATACACCGTGTCCAGCAGCTTGTGCAGCGCGCGGGCGCCGTCGCCGCCTTCGGTGGCCAGTTGAACCGCCATGTGGTGGATGTCGAGGTCGGTGGCCTTGGCGCGGTCCAGGTCGCAGAACTTGGGCACCAGTTTGCGCAGGGCCGTGGTGCTCAGGCAGGTGCCGATGATGGAGCAGTGCAGGTGCGGGTCCAGCTCGTACAGCTTGGCGCCGCGGGGCAGGAAGGCTTTGGCCGGTACCGGCGCGGGCGGCTTGCCGGCTCGGGGCAGCGCTCGCAGCGCCCATGAAGAGGACGGAGTGGCGTCAGGGCGATCCTGGGTCTGGAAGATGTGGGCGGGCTGGCTCATGGCGGCCTCGGAAAGAGCAGCGGCTGGAAGCGATTTATTTATGTAGTCTAATATACAGCGAAAGGCGGCTGCTGAAACGGGGTCGCGCTGCGGCACGGGGAGCCCGTTCCTCTATATGGGGCACGCGCTGGCGGTGCCGGCGATTGGTCGATTGGTCGTGCGGCGATGAGCCTGACCGGAGAGGGTCGCGGCCGGTGCCTCTCCGGTTCTGCTTGGGCGGAAGAGAAGCTCAGGCGCGGGGCGGCAGCTGCCAGTCCACGTTCTTCGGCCGTCCTGGCAGGTCCAGGCTGGCGGTGGTCGCCGGCGTGCGGGCGACGATGTGGCCGTTGCGTATCACCGCCAGCCGGGTGGCGCGCAGGCGGATGGCTTCCACCGGGTCGCGCGCCTGCAGCAGCACCAGGTCGGCGCGGCAGCCCGGCTCCAGGCCGTAGCCTTCCAGTCCGAGGATGGCGGCCGGGGTGGCGGTGACCGCCTGGAAACAGGCGCGCATCGCGTCTTGCCCGGTCATCTGGGCGACGTGCAGGCCCATGTGGGCCACTTCCAGCATGTCGCCGCTGCCCAGGCTGTACCAGGGGTCCATCACGCAGTCGTGGCCGAAGGCAACCGGGATGCCGGCGGCCAGCAGTTCCGGCACGCGGGTCATGCCGCGGCGCTTGGGGTAGCTGTCGTGGCGGCCCTGCAGGGTGATGTTGATCAGCGGGTTGGCGATGGCGGCGACGCCGGCCTCGCGCATCAGCGGCAGCAGCTTGGAGACGTAGTAGTTGTCCATGGAGTGCATGGACGTGAGGTGCGAGCCGGTGACGCGCCCGTGCAGGCCGAGACGGTGGGCGTGGAAGGCCAGCGTCTCGATGTGGCGGGACAGTGGGTCGTCCGACTCGTCGCAGTGCATGTCCACCCGCAGGCCGCGCCCGGCGGCGAGCTCGCACAGGATGCGCACCGATTCCGCGCCGTCCGCCATGGTGCGTTCGAAGTGGGGGATGCCGCCGACCACGTCCACACCCATGTCCAGCGCGCGCTTGAGGTTGTCCAGCGCGCCGGGGCTGCGCAGCACGCCGTCCTGCGGAAAGGCGACCAGCTGCAGGTCCAGCCAGGGCTGCACCTTTTCCTTCACTTCCAGCAGGGCCTCCACCGCCAGCAGGCGCGGGTCGCAGACGTCCACATGGCTGCGGATGGCCAGCAGGCCCTTGGCCACCGCCCAGTCGCAATAGCGTAGCGCGCGTTCCACCAGGGCCTCCTGTGTCAGCTCCGGCTTCAGCTCGCCCCACAGGGCGATGCCCTCCAGCAGCGTGCCCGACTGATTCACCCGCGGCTGGCCGTAGGACAGGGTGGCGTCCATGTGGAAGTGGGCATCCACGAAGGGCGGGGTGACGAGCTGGCCGGCGGCATCCACCACGCTGTGGGCGACCGCCGGCAGCACCGGCTCGACGGCGACGATGCGGCCGTCGCGTATGCCGATGTCCAGGCCCTGGCGGCCGTCGGGCAAGGTGCAGTTGCGCAGGACGAGATCGAGCATGGGGCCTCCCTGAAGGTGCGCTGTGGCGGATTTTTCCGCTTGTACCGGAAGGCGGTGGGTGGTGCAAACCCGGGAATGCCGGTTGCTGCCCGGTTTGTTTGCGACAGCCGGCGGTGACACCGGCTTTTCGGACAATGAAATCAAAGGAGCCCCGTCATGACGACACCCAGAAACCAGGATGCAAGGCCCGGTGATGCCACCCTGCACGACCAGCAGGTGGGCCGTGGCAGCGGCGGGGAAACCCACCAGGTGGCCGGCGTGGATGTTCCGGTGCTCACCACCGCCCAGGGCGTGCCGGTGGCCGACGACCAGAACTCCCTGCGCGCCGGCGCCCGCGGCCCGACGCTGATGGAAGATTTTCATCTGCGCGAGAAAATCTTCCACTTCGACCATGAGCGCATCCCGGAGCGGGTCGTGCATGCCCGCGGCTACGGCGCCCACGGTTACTTCGAGAATTACGACAGCCTGGCCGACCTCACCCGCGCCGACCTGTTCCAGCGACCCGGCGAGAAAACGCCGGCCTTCGTGCGCTTCTCCACCGTGGCCGGCAGCGAGGGTTCGCCCGACCTGGCGCGCGACGTGCGCGGCTTCGCCGTCAAGCTCTACACCAAGGAGGGCAACTGGGACATCGTCGGCAACAACATCCCGGTGTTCTTCATCCAGGACGCGATCAAGTTTCCCGACCTGATCCACGCCGCCAAGCCGGAGCCGGACAGCGGTTTCCCGCAGGCGCAGACCGCCCACGACAACTTCTGGGACTTCATCTCGCTGACGCCGGAGTCGATGAACATGGTCATGTGGATCATGTCCGACCGTACCATCCCGCGCTCCTTCCGCTTCATGGAAGGCTTCGGCGTGCACACCTTCCGCCTGGTGGATGCCGGGGGCGGCTGGCGCTTCGTCAAATTCCACTGGAAGCCCAAGCTCGGCATGCAGTCCGTGGTGTGGAACGAGGCGGTGAAGATCAACGGCGCCGATCCCGACTTCCACCGCCGCGACCTGTGGAACGCCATCCAGGCCGGCGATTTCCCCGAATGGGAGCTGGGCCTGCAGGTGTTCGACCAGGCCTTTGCCGACAGCTTCGACTTCGACGTACTGGACGCCACCAAGATCATCCCGGAGGAGCTGGTGCCGGTGCGCCGCGTTGGCCGGCTGGTGCTGGACCGCATGGTGGACAACTTCTTCGCCGAAACCGAGCAGGTCGCCTTCTGCACCCAGAACATCGTGCCCGGCATCGATTTCAGTGAAGATCCGCTGCTGCAGGGGCGCAACTTCTCCTACCTGGACACCCAGCTCAAGCGCCTGGGCAGCACCAACTTCACCCAGCTGCCGATCAACGCCCCCAAGTGCCCCTTCCACCACTTCCAGCAGGACGGCCACATGGCCCTGCACAACCCGCGCGGCCGCGCCAACTACGAGCCCAACTCCTGGGGCGGCGCCGCGGGCGGGCCGCGCGAATCGCCCGGTCGCGGCTTCAGCAGCGTGCCGGTGAGCTACGACGGACCCAAGCAGCGGGTGCGCTCCGAGACCTTTGCCGACCATTACAGCCAGGCGCGGCAGTTCTACCGCAGCCAGACGGAGGTCGAGCAGGGCCACATCGCCGCCGCGTTCACCTTCGAACTGAGCAAGGTGAAGACGGTGGCGATCCGCGAGCGCATGGTCTCCCATCTGCTGAACATCGACGGCGCGCTGGCGGACCAGGTGGCCCAGGGCCTGCGCCTCAAGGGCATCCCCCAGCCGGCGACGCCGGCGATGACACCGCGCGACCTGCCACCCTCGCCCGCCCTCAGCATCCTGGAGAACGGCCCGGACGGCTTCGTCGGCCGCAAGCTGGGCGTGCTCGTCACCGACGGCAGCGACGCCGGCCTGCTCGCCGCGCTGCGCAAGGCGGTGGAGGACGTCGGCGGCATGGTGGAGATCATCGCCCCGGAAGTCGGCGGCATCACCGCCTCGGACGGCAGCCATGTGGTCGCCGACGAGCGTCTGGATGGCGGCCCCTCGGTGCTCTACGACGCCATCGCCGTGTTGCCCTCGGAGGAGGGGGCGGAGGCGCTGCTGGAGAAGCCGCCGGCGCGGGACTTCGTCGCCGACGCCTATGCCCACTACAAGTTCGTCGCCTTCATCGCCCCGGCGCGCAAGCTGTTCGACAAGGCCGGCCTGCCCGCCCAGCTGGACGACGGCTTCATCCCGCTGGACGCCGGCTCGCCGCCGACCCGCTTCGTCAGCGCCTGCGGCGCGCTGCGGTTCTGGAATC
Source organism: Azoarcus sp. TTM-91 (assembly GCF_012911025.1). GTDB lineage: Bacteria > Pseudomonadota > Gammaproteobacteria > Burkholderiales > Rhodocyclaceae > Azoarcus. Next base: position 25,637 of record NZ_WUEI01000026.1, read on the forward strand.
GCAAGGGGGCTTGATGGGCTTCCACGCGGCACCCTGCGTCCAACGCCCGCCGCCGTGGATCGAGCCCGCCCGGGTCTTCCCGCTCTTCCCTCGCGGGAGAGAGCGGGTAAGCGGGGGCGCCCCGCTGGGGTGCCGGATTCGAGGCTCGCACGACGCCTTTCTCTTTCTCTGTCGGAAAAGAAGAGGAAGGCATGCCTTCCAAGTCAGACCGTATCGCCGGCAGGATCGGTGACACGGGAGGGCCGCCCCAGCCTGAGCTGCGCCCCCGGCGCCCTTTGCCGGCCCTTGCGCGCCTCTAGGCAAGATTTGCCGGCCACTCTTGCCGTCCCGGACTTGTTTCCCGGCATGCCGGAAGCTGCGCAAACTCAGCCAAAGCCACGCCAGCCAATGCCTGGGCGCCGGCACCGGCAACCGGCAGCCGCTTTGGCATGGAACTCGCAAATGGGGGTGAAACGTGCTCCCACGGCGAGGTTTCCATGCTGTCCACCATCCTCCGACCCGTTGCCCTGCCGCCCGATCTCATCGGCCAGCCCGCGCCCTGCGACCTCTTCGACGCCCGCGGCACCTTGCTGCTGCGCCAGGGCGCCAACATCTCGCTGCGCGCCGAAACCCCGCACCGCCCCTGCACCGTTTTCTGCGCAGCCGAGCAGGCGGAGCGCATCTCCCCGGCCGACCCCATCGGCCGCCTGCGCGAAATCGGCATGGCCCTGGGCCAGCTCGCCGATGCCGCGGTGCAGGGCGGCGTGGTGGCGGCGGAGGATTTCCGCGACCTCGCCCGCTGCACCTACGAGGTCTGGCAACTGGATGCCGACGTCTGCCTCGGCTACGTCCGCCTGGTGCAGTTCGACCGCGCCAGCGTCTGCCACGCCATCCACGCCGCGCTGCTGGTGGCCGAGCTGGCGACTGCCAACGGCTTGCCGGACCACATGGTGGTGGAGGTGATGGGCGCCGCGCTCACCATGAACCTCGCCAGCATGGGCCTGCATGACGACATGGCCGACTACGTCGGCGCGCCTGACGTCACCACCCGCGAAGCGCTGGATGCTCACCCCGGCGATTCGGTGGCGCTGCTGGTGGAGCTCGGCGACTTCCCCGCCAACTGGCTGGCAGCGGTGGCCCAGCATCACGAGAACATCGACGGCAGCGGCTATCCGCTGGGTCTGCGCCGCGGCGAGATCACGCTGGCGGCGCGCATGCTGCGCATCGCCGATGTGCTCGCCGCCCGCCTCAGCAGCCGCCGCGGCCGCACTCCGCGCCACTGGGGGCTGTACCAGGCGCGCGACGTCACCCACCTGATCGAACACGTGTTCGGCGCCGACCTCAGCCAGCTCGATCCCACGCTGGTGCGGTTGGTGATGTCGCGCCTGGGCACCTTCCCGCCAGGCAGCCTGGTGCGCCTGTCCAACGGCGAACTGGCGGTGGTCAGCCGCCGCCGTGCCGGCCAGGGGCCGACCCCGCGCGACGTGCTGTCCTTCATCGGCACCCACGGCCGCCCGCTGGAAACGCCGCGCCTGCGCCAGATCGGTCCGCGCGACGTGCGCATCCAGGGCTACGCCCACGACGAGCTGCCGCGCCTGCCGCCCTACGAATGGCCGCAGATGTGGGGTTACCGGCACTGAGTTTCCGCGCCGGGCGCCGGGGCCATCATCCGGGCACCTGAACACGCCGCTGCCGTTCGGGCTGAGCCCGTCGAAACCCCGCTTCCGCAATGCCCTGCGCCAAGCCCGTCTGGAGCGAAGCCGCAGCCCGGGGCGCGGCAGTGCCTGTGCGGTCGCCGAATCGATGATCGGCGCAGTGGCGCTGCCCTACTAGCTGGCGAGATCCAGGCGTGGGCCACAGCCCGGTGCCGGGAGAGGGGCGCTCACCCTCCCGCCGCCCCATCCCGCTCTCCTTGACACCCGTCAACGTGGCCCCGGCTGCGAGGCGGAGACTCTAGCCATCGGGCCCCCGCGTGGCCCATGGCAAAGGAGCAGCCATCATGATCACCACTGCCATCTTCCCGGGACGCTACGTGCAGGGCGACGAAGCCCTGGCCACCCTGGGCGAGGAGGCCGCCCGCCTTGGCCGCAAGGCCCTGCTGGTGTGCGATCCCTTCGTGCTGGACCACCTCGCCAGCGAAGTACGCGATGGCCTCGGCGGCCGGCTGCCGGCGGTCGAGGTGCGCTTCGGCGGCGAATGCTCGGACGAGGAAATCGCCCGCATCAAGGCCATCGCCGAGCGCGAAGGCGCCGACATGGTGGTCGGCATCGGCGGTGGCAAGGCGCTGGATACCGCCAAGGCGGTCGCCTACGAGATGCAGGCGCGCACCCTGATCGCGCCCACGCTGGCTTCCACCGATGCGCCCTGCAGCGCGCTTTCGGTCATCTACACCCCGGCCGGCGCCTTCAAGCGCTACCTGGTGCTGCCGCACAACCCGGATACCGTGCTGGTGGACACCGGCGTCATCGTCCGCGCCCCGGTGCGGCTGCTGGTCGCCGGCATGGGCGATGCCTTCTCCACCTGGTTCGAAGCGGAAGACTGCCGCACCAAGCGCGGCGCCAACATGACCGGCCGCATCGGCCCGATGACCGCCTACGCGCTCGCCCGCCTGTGCCATGAAACTCTGCTGGAATACGGCACCCTGGCCAAGGCCAGCGCCGAACAGGGCGTGGTCACCCCGGCGCTGGAGCACATCGTCGAGGCCAACACCTTGCTCTCCGGCCTGGGCTTCGAGAGCGGCGGCCTGGCTGCCGCCCACGCCATCCACAACGGCCTCACCGCGCTGCCGCAGAGCCACGGCGCCTGGCACGGCGAGAAGGTGGCCATCGGCGTGCAGGGCCTGATGTTCCTGGCCGACAAGAAGCCGGAGATGATAGACACGGTGTATGACTTCTGCCTGTCCGTCGGCCTGCCGGTGACGCTGGCGGACATCGGCCTCGGCGAGGTGAGTGACGCCGAACTGCTGATCGCCGCCACCGCCGCCTGCGCCCCGGGCGAGACCATCCACAACGAACCGGCGGAGGTGTCGCCCAAGCGGGTGCTGGCGGCGCTGAAGGTGGCGGATGCCGAAGGGCGCAGGCGCAAGATGCAGTGGGCGGTTGCCTGAGCCGGTGAGCCGGGAGAGAGCCCGGCTCACCGGAATACCGAGCAGCAATTCATGACGAAGGCCCCGGAAACGGGGCCTTCGCCGTTTGGGCGTGGCTATCCGCAGAAAGAACACTGCCTGGCGCTGTGCTGCGCTTGCGCCAACCGGAGGGCCGCAAGCAGCAATTCCTCCGTCCTTCCACTGGCTGACCAGCGCATTCGCCTTGTTCGGAATGCATGCATCGCTGTGTTGTTAACTACATAAAAAATAAGCTTGTTATGTTTTGGACAAGATGTTTTCCGCGCTGCTGGTCAATTGGGCTTGCCTATGTCTTAAGACTAGCTTTCTATTTATGGATTATGTATTTGTAAACATGTGGATGCGTTTATTGAGCCAGGCGGCGTTCGGGGTCTGTATGTTTCTGGCATGGGGCCTGCTGGGTCGAATTGTCTATGTAGTCATATGCATAGATAAGGCGTCTCATGAGCGCGGCTTGTAGCTCACGGCTCAAGAGCGCTTTCGGGTTGAACCACGCAATCGATCCCGCTCGTTAAGAGTCGGGAGCCCATGACCTACTTGGATGCAAGGAGTATCAAGCATGAAAGGAAATGGAAAGACGCTGCTCAGCGTTGCTGTCATCGCGTTCGGGCTGCAATTTGGCGCAGCCTGGGCGACGGATGTGCATATTGCTGCAGCGAAGGTTCTGGAGCCTGCATTTGGAACGACCAGCACCGAGGGGCCGGTGATCACGGCCTTCAAGAGCGCGAACCCGACCTACGCCAGCTACAACTTCTATACCCACACCGGGCCATCCGGCACCTATGCGACGACCATCGCCAATGGCCTGACCGCCTCGCCGAAGGCCTATCCCTACGACCTTTTCCTTTCCGCGGACACCCTGTATCCCGATTCGCTTACCACGTACGCCGAGGTCTCGGGCGTCACAGTCTTCTCCCAGGGGGAGGTGATGCAGTGGTCCAAGGGTGGCATCAATGTGGAAACCGCCTTCCCCACTGGCGCGACGACGATCGGCATCTGCGACGAGGACATGGGGCCCTACGGCCAGGCCGCGCTGGACATCCTGAATGATGAGTTCGGCATCACGGAGCCGACGACATCGCCGATGTCCATCGTCCGCTACAGCAACATCATGATGGTGGACCAAGCCATCAACAGCGGCGCCGCGCAATCGGGCTTCGTGCCGACCGCCTTGCATTGCTCCAGTGGAGCGGTGAGCGGCCTGCCTGCCGGCGCGACCAAGGTGATCTTCACCGGTACTCACTACGACCATGGTGGCGTGGTGATCAGCGACCCGTCGGATACCGCCGCGGCCACCGCCGCAGGGGCCTTGCTCGCCTGGCTGGCAAGCGCCGGGGGCCAGGCTGTGCTCGAGGATTACTGCCTGGCGTTCCCGTAATCGCTTGATGGCCCCGCTTTCCAGAGCGGGGCCGCGCTCCTCTCCTTCTGCAAGCGAATACCCACGCTCCTCCGTTGCCTGAGCTGTCGCCATCCGGCTTGCGCAGAGCCCCGGCGGCCCGAGGGTGTCCGCGTTTGCCATGCCTCTGGAATCTGCTTTATGAACCGCATCTACCGTACCGTCTTCAATTTCCGCCTGGGCGTGGTCCAGGTGGCGGCAGAACATGTCCGCAGCCGGCGCAAGGCCGCATCCGGCTGCGGCACCGTGCTGGCTGGCGCCCTGTTGCTCGGGGCTGGCGGCGCGCTTGCCGCCGGGCTGCCGACCGGCGGAACGGTGGTGCAGGGCAGTGCGACCATTTCCACGCCGGCTGCCAACGCGATGCGGATCGATCAGGCCAGCGACAAGCTGATCACCAACTGGCAGAGCTTCGACATCGGCGAGGGTTACAGCGTCAGCTTCAACCAGCCTTCGGCTACCTCGGTGGCGCTCAACCGGGTGCTGGGCAGCGATGGCTCGCGCATCATGGGCCAGCTGAATGCCAACGGGCAGGTTTTCCTGGTCAACCCCAATGGCGTGCTGTTCGGGCGCAACGCCGAGGTCTCGGTCGGCGGCCTGGTGGCGTCCACGCTGGACATCAGCGACAGCGATTTCCTCAGCGGCAACTACCGCTTCGGCAGGGCCGGCGACTCGGCGGCGGCGGTGATCAACCTGGGGCGCATCACCGCGGCGGACGGCGGCGCGGTGGCGCTGCTCGGCGGCCAGGTGAGCAACGAGGGCGTGATCGTCGCCCGCATGGGGACGGTGGCGCTCGCGGCGGGTCAGGCGATCACGCTGGACTTTGGCGGTGACGGCCTGCTGAGCGTGCAGATCGACGAAGCGACGCGTGACGCGCTGGTGGAGAACCGCCAGCTGATCCAGGCCGATGGCGGCAGGGTAGTGCTGGCCGCGGCGGCGGCCGAGGCCCTGCTGCAGAACGTGGTGAACAACACCGGCGTGATACGCGCCCGGCGGCTGGAGAACCGGGGCGGCGAGATCGTGCTCGATGGTGGCGGCAGCGGCACGGTGAGCGTGGCCGGCACGCTGGATGCCAGCAGCGAGGATGGCAGCGGCGGGCAGGTGGCCATCACCGGCGAGGGCATCGAACTGAAGTCCGCCACGGTGGATGTCTCCGGCCTGAACGGCGGCGGCAGCATCGCGGTGGGCGGCGGCTACCAGGGCGGCGGCACGCTGGCCCACGCTGACTGGGTGAGGGTGGATGCCGGCAGCACCTTGAAGGCGGACGCGGTCGGCAGCGGCAATGGCGGCAGCATCGTGCTGTGGGCCGACGGCCAGACGCAGGCGCTGGGCCGCTTCTACGCCCGTGGCGGCGCATCCGGCGGCGATGGCGGCCTGGTGGAAACCAGCGGCCATGCGCTGACGCTGGATGGCATCGTGGTGAACACCAGCGCCAGCGCTGGCGCCACCGGGACGTGGTTGATCGACCCCGATGGCTTTACCGTCGGCAGCGGTGGCGACATCACCGGGGCCGCGCTGACTGCTGCGCTGGTCGACAACAACATCGAGATCAAGTCCACCGACGGCAGCGGCGAAGGCGGCGACATCGACATCAACGATGCGGTCTCCTGGTCGCAGAACACGCTGACGCTGACGGCGACCCACAACATCAACGTCAATAACGTGATGACGGTGAGCGGCAGCGGCGGCCTGGTGGCGAATTATGGCGCCGGCGTGGATGCGGACGGCGTGCCCTACGGCCTCTACACGCTGCAGAGCGCCACCGCCGGCAGCTTCGCCGGCCGGGTGGACATCAGCGGCAGCGGGGAAGTCTGGCTGGGCGGTGAGCAATACACCGTGATTACCGATGGGGCCCAGCTGGCCGCGCTGGAAGGTGGCAGCGGCAACTACGTGCTGGGGGCCGGCGTCACCTTCGACAACGCATACATCAACAGCTTCTCGGGCAATCTGAATGGCTTGGGGCACGAGATCAGCCACCAGAACAATGCAGGTACGGGTGGAACAAGCAATGGGTTGCTCGGAGAACTGGGGGCAGGCGGGAGCCTGAGCAACCTGGGCATTTACGGAGCAATCATCGGCGACGCGGGAGGCGGCACGGTAGGCAGCCTGGTCAATGTGAATCACGGCGATATCGTCAATACCTTCAACCGGAATGCGCAGACGGCGCTTACCAATACCTCTGTCATCGGGGGGGTGGTCGGCACCAACTACGGTTTGATCGCGGACAGTTATCAACTGGGCAACCTGGCGGCGACAACCGTTGGTGGAGGCCTGGCCGGTATCAACGAGGCCACCGGGCGGATCGTGCGCAGCGCGACGCGGGCGGTGAGCGGGGCGAGCAACCTCTCCGGGTCGGCTGCGACACTGGCCTATGTGGGCGGCCTGGTCGGTATCAACCGTGGCTACATCGGCAAGTCCTATTCAGAGATCTTCCTCTCTCCCTCGGGCAGCGGTGCCGGTGCAGTCATCGGTGGAAATTTCGTCGGGCTCAATGATGAAACAGGCGTCATCGACCAGAGCTTCGCGCTCCGGCGCTACTCGACGACGACGACGTCCGCGGGAACGAAGATTGGTGGCTTCGTTGGCGAAAACCGCGGCGGGATCTCCAATTCCTATTTTTACAACCAGTATTCCCGGATGACCTGGATAGGCGGGTTCGCCTACATCAACTCCGGGACGATCTCCAGTTCCTATGCCCAGGACACCAGCGTCCGCGGCACGACGCAGCGCTACGGCTTCGTCGCCATCGATGAAGGCGGTACCGTCATCGACTCTTACTACTCACATGGCTACTACAACGCGGTAGTGCCGTATGTACTGGAGAGCTCAAGCGCAACGGAGAACTCGCTGGTCTTCTCCAGCATCGCGGAACTCGCCGCCGCCGGCTTCGATACCAGCATCTGGGGGCGGGGCAGTGATGGCGGGCCCATCCTGATCAATATCCCCGTCTATGTCAGCAACAGCGGCGTGCAGTACGGCAGCAGCGGCGGCGCGGTCATCGGTTCGCTCACCGCGGCCGGGCTGCAGCGGGCGGATACCGTGGCGAGCGTGCTCTCGCAGCTGAGCGCGGCTTACCTCGATGCCGGAAGCTACGCGGCGGATGCGGTGCTGGCGGCGGGCGGCTACGGCGCCCTGCTGGGCCGGGTGACCATCACCCCCAAAGTGCTCACCCTCTCCGGCGTGGTTGCCGACAAGGTGTACGACGGCACCACCGCCGCCAGCCTGAATGATGAGGACGAGTTGTCGAATGGCGGGCTGGTCGGCCTGGTGGATGGCGAGACGCTGGAAGTCAGCTACACCTCGGCCAGCTTCGCCGACAAGAATGCCGGCAGCAGCAAGAGCGTCAGCGTCGGCTACACGCTGGCGGACGGCAGCGGCAAGGCCAGCAACTACACGCTGGCGGGCACCAGCAATGGCGACGGCAGCGGCACCACGACCACCACCGCGACGATATCCAAACGGGAGTTGGGGGCGGACGACCTGGCTGCGCTGGCCGCCGACAAGACCTACGACGGCAGCACCACGGCAAGCGCCAGCCTGGGCACCAGCGACAGCGTGGCGCTGGCCGACATCGCCGCCGGCAGCCTGGGGCTGGCCTATGGCAGCGCGGCCTTCGACGACAAGAACGCTGGTACGGACAAGGCGGTGACCGTCTCCGGCCTGTCGCTGAGCGGCAGCGACAGCGCCAACTACACCCTGAGCGCCGGGCTCAGCCTACAGGACCAGGCCGACATCACCCCCCGCGTGCTCAGTCTCAGCGGCAGCAAGCTGGTCGACGGCAGCACCACCGCGGAAGCCAGCCAGTTGCTGGCGCAGAACCGGGTTTCGGGCGACGGGCTGGTGCTCGCCGGCAGTGTCGGCCTGGCCGCAGCAAGCAGCGGCGCGCAGGCCATTTCGGATGTCTCCGGCCTCACGCTGTCGGGGGCGGATGCGGCCAACTACACCCTGGCCGGCGCCGGCGGCACCGTGGCCGTCAATAACATCGGCACAGCGGGGCTGGTGCTCGAACAACTGGTCAGCGGCAGCGCCTCGGCGAGCACCAGCGGCAGCACCATCACCATCACCCAGAACTCCGACAAGGCCATCCTGAACTGGCTGAAGTTCTCGCTGGGTGAGGGCGAGACCCTGGTGTTCGAGCAGCCATCGGCGAGCGCGGTGGTGCTCAACCGCGTCACCGGCAGCGATCCCAGCGTGATCGCCGGCACCCTGAGCGCCAACGGCCGCGTCTTCATCCTCAACCCCAATGGTGTGCTGTTCACCTCCACCTCCCAGGTGAGCGTCGCTGCCCTGGTGGCCAGCACGCTGGCGCTGGGCAACGACGATTTCCTCGACGACGCGCGCTTCCTGTTCGTCGCCGGCGCCAGCGAGGCCGGCTCGGTGATCGCCGAGGGCGACATCGTCATCGCCGACGGCGGCTTCCTGGCCCTGGCGAGCGGCCAGGGCGTGCGGCTGGCCGGCAGCCTGACGGCGGTGGACGGCGATGCGCTGCTGGTCGCCGCCACCCAGCTGCAGCTGGACACCGCGCCCGCCGGCCTGGCGGATTACGCCATCGCCGGCCTCTCCGCCACCGCCACGCTGGATGGCGCGCCGGTGCTGGGCGGCGGTCTGCTGGAAACGGCAGGGGCCAGCCTGGCGCTGAATGTGCAACCGGGCGCCGGCGCTTGGTCCCTGACCTTGCCCGCGCTGACGCTGGGCAGTACCTTCAGCGCCGCTTTCGTCCAGTCGCAACTCGCCCTGCTGGACCTGCGGCTCAATGCCCTGGCTGGCGACCTGGTGGTGGCAGACAACCTCAGCTGGAGCAGCGACCATGCGCTGGGGCTTGCCGCCAGCGGCAGCATCGCCATCCAGGGCCGCATCGCCGCCAGCGGCAGCCATGCCGGGCTCAGTCTCGACGGCAACTACGTCATCGACTCCGCCCGCCTGGATTACGCCGGCAATGCCGTCGGCCATGACAACGCCGGCATCACGCTCAGCGGCGCCGATGCCAGCCTGAGCATCGATGGCGTTGCCTACACCTTGCTGCGGGGAATGGATGACGTGTCGGCCATCGACGCGAGCGCTGGTGCAGGGTATTACGCGCTCGCCCATGACATTGACGCAGGCGGGACGAGCCATGGCGAGGCGGTGGTCGAGCGTCTCTCGGGTACCTTGGCCGGGCTGGGGAATTCCATCGTCAATCTGAGTATCGATGCCGGATTGAGCGATTACGTGGGCTTGATCGGACAGGCCGACAGCGGCGCCGTCATTCGCGACCTTGGCCTGGAGCAGGCTTCGGTGCGGGGCCACTCATATGTGGGCACCCTGCTGGGAGCAGGCTCGGGGGTGACCCTCCAAAACGTCTGGGCCACCGGCAGCGTGACCGGTGTCGCGGACGATACGGCCAGCGTTGATGGCAGCTATTACCTGGGCGGGCTGGCCGGTTCGCTGGAGAGCGGCAGCAGCGTCAGCAGGGCCAGGGCGTCAGTGGCGGTAGCGGCCAATGTCAGCGCGCTCGCCGATATCACCGGGAACATGCCGTCGGGCAGCACGGGGGGGCTGGTGGGCCGCCTGCGTGGCGCCTCGCTGACGGAGTCCTACGCGACGGGAGCCGTCGTCGGCTATTCCGGTGTCGGGGGGCTGGTCGGGACCTTGCAGGATGGCGCGGCGGTGACCTATTCATGGGCGAGTGGCGAGGTCAACGGTGGGTTGATCACGCTGCCGGATGGAAGTACGGCGACGACTGCCGGCAATGTTGGCGGGCTGGTCGGCAGCATGACCAACGGCTCATCGCTGGATCATGTGCGCGCCACCGGCAACGTGACCGCCGGTTACGTCGTTGGCGGCCTCGTCGGCAGCAGTACTGCGTCTTCGATCAGCAACGCGGCGGCCAGCGGTACGGTGACCTCCCGCTATGTGGAGACGGGGCATTTCTGGCACTGGAAGGTCGGCGGGCTGGTTGGAGAGAACATCGACGGCTCCATCACCAGTTCCTCCGCGAGCGGCGATGTGCTCGCCAATGACCGTAATGATCCGATCTACGACGCCTCGGATGTCGGTGGCCTGGTCGGCCGGAACAGCGGCAGCGGCACGATCTCGAACTCCTTCGCCACCGGCAGGGTGTCCGGTGGCAACAACACGGGCGGGCTGGTCGGAACCAACTTCGGCAGCATCGTGAATTCCTGGGCCAGTGGTGCTGTCGCGGGGACCGGTGCAGTCGTCGGCGGGCTGGTCGGCAACAACCCCGGCCAGATCTCGGCCTCGTGGGCGAGTGGCGCCGTGGCCGGGCGCTTCGATGTCGGCGGCCTCGCCGGGTCGAACACCGGCCTCATCGAAGACTCGTACGCCAGCGGCGACGTTGCTGCGACCGATCCCGGGCGCGGTGGCGTAGATCGTCTTGTCGGTGCCAATGGCGGAACGATAAGGAACTCCCGCGCAATTGACGGCAACGGTCCGGCGGAGCCGCCGGATCCGGAGGAGGGCGCGGGTTCCGGACTCGCGGAAAGCGTCGGGAATGCGGTGGAGGCTGCTGTTGCAGCGACGCGCAGGAGCGAGGAGGCGCCAAGCGCGCTGCCCGGGACGCAGTATGACTTCAGCGGCAACAGCAATGCCGCCTTGCAACTGCTCAGCGCGTTGATGACGGGAACTGGCGACAGCCGCGGCGGAGCGGCCGGTGAGCCAGGCCGTCCGCTGTCCGCGAGCCTGCGCCAGATCGAAGTGGACGGCATGACCTTCCAGCTGAGCGATGACGAGGATTGCGAAGGTGCTGCCTGCGCGCCCGCCCGCTGACCCCTTCCTCGGCTGGAGGCCGCAGACACCTCCCGGCCTGCCTTTCTCCCCATCACCATCAGGTTCTCCCATGAAGAAGAGACTGCTTGCAGTCATGCTGCCCTTGCTGCTGACAGCCGCAGCGGCGATCGCCGAGGAGCCGGCTGCGGTGGTTGTCGCCGACCCGCGCCCACCGGCGGCGGGCGTCCAGCTCCGCGAAATCCAGGATCAGACCCTTGCCCGCGCGCTGGGCGATCGCATGGAGCGCACCGCCATTCCTGGCCCGGACACCCCCTACGAGATCGACGACGGCGGCATGCCCCTGCCTGCCGGCCTGTGCGAACGCAGCCGCAGCGGCTGCCGCAAGGAGGCCGGGCGATGACGGCCATGCGTTCCATTCCGCTGCTGCTGGGCCTGGCCTGCGGCGGCCTGGCAATGCCGGCCGCGGCCCAGATTGCCCCGGGCGCCGGCCAGAGCCTGCGTGAAGTCGCGCCGCCCGCGCCCTTACCGGCCGAGCGCAAACTGGATCTGCAATTGCCCGAGGATGGCGCCGCAGCGGCGCAGCCGCTCCAGGGCGGGCCGACGGTGATGGTGCGGGGTTTCACCGTCAGCGGCAACCAGGCCATAGACAGCGCCGAACTGCTCGCCCTGCTGGCGGATCTGCAGGGCCGGGAGCTGGATCTGGGCGAACTGGAGAATGCCGCCGCCCGCCTGAGCCGCCGCTACCGGGAGCTTGGCTATCCCCTGGCCCGCGCCTATGTGCCGGAGCAGCGGATCAAGGACGGCATGGTCGCGCTGGTGGTGCTGGAAGGCCGTTACGGCGCGGTGCAGGTGAACAACGAATCGCCGCTGGGCGCGTTCGCCCTGGCGCCGCTGCGCGAACTGCATGTGGGCGAAGCGGTGCGGGCGGCAGCGCTGGAGCGTGCCCTGCTGCTGCTCAACGAGCGCGCCGGAGCCAAGGCGCGCGGCGTGCTGCGGCCGGGCAGCGAGGTCGGCGCCACCGATCTGTTGGTCGGCCTGGATGCGACGCCGGCCATCAGCGGCAGCCTGGGTTACGACAACGCCGGCAACCGCTATACCGGCGCCAGCCGCCTGAGCGCCGGGCTAGGCATCAACAGCCCGACGGGACTGGGCGACAGGCTGGACCTGCGGGTGCTGGGCACCGAGGAGAAGCAGGCGTACTACTACGCCGGCTACCAGCTGCCGCTGGGAGCGTGGGGGACCAGCGCCGGCATCAGCTACTCCTACCTGGAGTACGAGCTGGGCAAGGACTTCAAGGCTCTGGACGCGCATGGCACCGCGCGTGCGGCGGGCGTGTTCTTGAACCAGCCGCTGGTGGTCAGCCGCGAGCTGTGGGTGAATGCCCGCCTGCAGTACGACCACAAGCGCCTGTCGGACAAGATCGATCTCTACGGAACCGACAGCGGCAAGCGTTCCCGGGTGACCACGCTGACGGTGGATGGCAATGCCCGCGATGCCTTGTTCGGCGGTGGCCTCTCCCAGTTCTCGCTGAGCTGGAGCCTGGGGCAGCTCTCCCTGCGCAGTGCGGAGGACCGCGAGAACGACGACGCCAGCGCGCGCACCCGCGGCGGCTTCAACGTCTGGCGCACCACCCTGACCAGGCTGCAGCGGCTGGATGACCGTTTCAGTCTGTTCGGCCGTCTGCGCGGGCAGTGGGCGGATGGCAACCTGGACGGCTCGGAGAAGTTCGGCCTGGGCGGCCCCTATGGCGTGCGCGCCTACCCGCAGGGCGAAGCCCAGGGCGACGAGGGCTGGATCGCCAACCTGGAATTGCGCTATGCGCTGATGCCGGAATGGCAGCTGTCGGCCTTCCTGGATCATGGCCAGATTCGGCGGAACAGGCAGCCCTGGGACGATGCCGACAACCACCGCGAGCTGGGTGCGATGGGGGTGGGCACAGCATGGTCCAGCGAGCACTGGCGGCTGGAGGCCTACTCGGCCTGGCGTGTCGGCGATGCGCGGCCGGAGAGCGACAAGCACAAGGAGCCGCGTTTCTGGCTGCAAGCGGCCTGGTTGTTCTGAGCGCGCTGCCTCCCGGTTGCGAGCGGTAAACGGCAAAGGCCCCGGGTTTCCGGGGCCTTTGCCGTTTGGGATTGGGCGTGCGCCCAGGTGCTGCCTTGCTGCGTCTGTTGACGCTGTTGCCCTTTGCGGGGCTTATCTCTTGCGGGCCGCGGCAGCCTTGTGCTGGCGGGAGAGGGTGGCCAGCGCCAGCAGCGCGGCCAGCATCAGGGCCAGGCTGCCGGGTTCCGGCACGTGGTTCTCCGGCGGCAGGTCGGGCGTTCCCGGTGTAACCGGGGTGACGGGCGGCAGATCGGGGGTTTCCGGCGGCAGATCGCCGCTGAAGGGCTGCAGGTGGATCTCGCCGCGCTGGTCGATGCTGCTCACCACCACTGAGCCTTCGATATTGTTGTAGTTGGTCAGCGTCGCGTTCGGGGCCAGCACGCTGCCGCCGAACTGGCTGTACAAGGTGATGTCGGTGGCGTTATAGAAATTCCAGATGACGTGCGAGCCGATGGCCTGGGCGCTGCCGCCGAGGAAGTTGGCGAAGATGCTGATGACCAGGTCGTCGACGTTGAAAATCACCGTGTCGGCGCTGCCGAGGTTGAACTCGAACTCGCCGAGCTTGAACAGCGCGGTATCTATGCTGGTGAGGTCGAACACCGCCAGGCCGTTGGCATCCGCCACCGCGTTGAAGGTGGCCTTGTTGCCGTTGACGCTGACCGTGCTGCCGGTGCTGGGCAGGCCGGCCAGTTGCAGCGCCAGGTCGCGCATGGTGCTCTCGATGGCGGCGGTGCTGGGCTGGGTGGCGGCGGCGTAGCTGCGGCCGCCGTTGAAGTTGCTGCCGCTGGTGGTGCCGCCGACGTAGGCGTTGCCGCCGTTGAAGTTTACGCTGCTGGCGTTGCCGGCGACGTAGGCGCCCCCCTTGTTGATGTTGGCGTTGCTGAGGTTGCCGCCGACGCTGATGCCGCCGCCGTTCACGTTCAGTTTGGAGGCGTTGCCGCCCACCACCAGGCCGGCGTATTCGGAGGCCGGCATGTCGTTGGCGTGGAGCACGTAGTCGCCGCCGGTGACGTTGCCGCCGATGTAGGTACGGCCATCCACGTGGGAGCTGGACTTGGCGTCGCCGAACACCACCAGGTTGAACTGCTGCAGCACCTCGCTGCCGATCAGCGGGGCGGCGTGGGCGGAGGCGGTGAAGGTGGCACAGGCCAGAAATGCAGCGCAGGCACGGAAGGCGGTTCGGATGCGGTTGGTGCGCAAGCGGGCGGTCATCGTGGTGGCGTCGTTGTTTTTCGTCAGGTGGCGAAGGCGCTCGGGGGATTACACCTTCGAGGTATGACCGCCATGCTAGACGCGCGCGTGCTCTGCTGCCGTGCAATAAGTCACCAAAGGCCTGGATTCGCAAGCATGGGTTTACGTCGGTGCTCAGTCCGCCGGCAGGCCGCAGCCGCGCAGCACCAGGCTGGCGACATGGCTGCCGGCGCGGTCGAGCGCGGCGCGGTCCAGCCGTTTGCGGCCGAGCACCGCGCACACCTGGGGGGCGAAGTCGGCGTAGGTCTGCGTCAGCGCCCAGATGCTGAAGAAGAGGTGGGTGCTGTCCACCGGCGCCATGCGGCCGGCCGCGATCCAGCCGTCTATCACCCGTGCCTTGTCGGCCACATGGGCGCGCAGCTCCTGGCGCAGGAAGGCACCGATTTCCACCGCGCCGTGCAGCAGTTCGTTGGCGAACACCCGCGAGGCATCCGGCCGCGCGGCGGTGAGCTGCATCTTGGCGGCAACGTAGCCGGCGAGCGCCTCGCGCGGCTCGGCCTCCGGCCGGATGCGGTCGGTTTCCGCCAGCCACAGCGCCAGGATATTGCCCAGCACCGCGCGATAGACCTCGGCCTTGGTACCAAAGTAGTAATGGAGGTTGGCCTTGGGCAGGCCGGCGCGGTCGGCGATGGCGGCCATGGTGGCGCCCTGGTAGCCGGCGCCGGCGAAGACCTGTTCCGCGGCCTTGAGGATGGCGGCCTCCTGGCGCCGGCGCACGCGGCCCTTGGCCTCGGCGCCGGCGGTGGTTTTCTCTGTCTTCACTTGGTGCCGAACAGGCGGTCGCCGGCGTCGCCCAGGCCGGGCACGATGTAGCCGTGCTCGTTGAGGTGGCTGTCCACCGCGGCGGTCATCACCGGCACGTCCGGGTGGGCGGCGGCCAGCGCGGCCAGGCCCTCGGGCGCGGCCAGCAGGCAGACGAAGCTGAGGCTGTTGACGCCTTCTTCCTTGAGCCTCGACAGGGCGGCGCAGGCGGAGTTGCCGGTGGCGAGCATGGGGTCGACCACGATCACCTGCCGCTCCTCGATGTCCTCCGGCACCTTGAAGTAGTACTCCACCGGCTGCAGCGTGGCCGGGTCGCGGTAGAGGCCGATGTGGCCGACGCGGGCGCCGGGCAGCAGCTCGATCATGCCGTCCAGCATGCCGTTGCCGGCGCGCAGGATGGACACCAGGCAGAGCTTCTTGCCGCTGATGACGGGCGCGCGGCAGCTCGCCACCGGGGTGGTGATCTCGATCAGTTCGGTGCTGAGCTCGCGGGTGGCCTCGTACACCATCATGGAGGCGATCTCCCGCACCAGGCGGCGGAAGTTGTCGGTGGTGGTGTCGGCGCTGCGCACGTAGGTGAGCTTGTGCTGCAGCAGCGGGTGGTCGATCACGGTGAGGTTGGGATTCATCGGTGCGACTCCTGCGGGGCCAGGGGAGGGGGATTCAAAACACGGTGCCGTCGCTCTCCAGCTGCAGCGGCGGCGCGCCGCCGGGGCGGCGTTCGGCGGCGATGCGGCGGCCGGCGCTCCAGCTGCCGCCCTGCAGCACGCGGGCGAGCGAGAAGGCGGCGGTGGAAACGTCCAGCTCGGCGCGCACCGCCTCGGCCAGGCGGTCCAGCCCGGCCACCGTCAGCGCGCGCCATTCGACGATGGGCAGCGCATCCACCGTCCATCGGGTGGTGTAGAAGGCGGGGTGGCGCGGGGCGATGACGCCGAAATCCAGCAGCAGGCCGCCGTTGCGGTATTCCGGCAGGCCGGTGAGCGCATCCAGGCCGGTGATCTCCAGCCCGGCCGCCTGCAGCGGCTCCAGCAGCGAATAGGCCAGCCACTGCGTGAGCTTGTGGAAGGGCAGCAGTTCGTCGGCCAGCGCCGGGTGGCGCCAGCAGTCGCCCAGCGGCACGCCGGCGAGGCTGAGGCGGCCGGGCCACACCGGGCCGAGGGCGCGCAACAGCAGCGCCAGCAGTTCTGCGGCCGGCAGGCGGCCGTCCGTGGCAAGGGCGAACAGGTGGTCGACCAGGTTGCCCAGCCGCGCCGGCCGGCCGAACACCGCCGGCGTGGCTTCCACCACTTCGCCCAGGCGGTTGAGCAGCGTGGCGCGGCCTTCCAGCCCGAGCAGGGGGTTGCCGCTGCTGACCTGGAACAGCGCCCCCAGCATGGCGGCGTCGATGCGGCGCAGGGCGGCGGCATCGCTGCGCAGCGGCCGGGCGGGATCGTCCGACAGGGTGCCGGCGGCGAACAGCGCCAGGCTGGCGACGGCCAGGCCCTCGGAGCGCGTCAGCGGCGGCTGGTCGTCGGCCTCGTGGAAGCGCCAGTCCGGCCCGGCGCCGGCGTCCAGCAGCACGCTGGGAATCACCAGGTCCACCGCCACCCGGGCGCATTCGCGGGCGTCGCCGGCGAGCCCGGCGGCGGCCTGCAGCCCGGCCCAGCGGTCGCGGCCGCCGGCCTCGAAGTGGCGCCAGCGGCTGTGGTAGGGCACGGCCAGGTCGGGGTAGGCGCGGCGCACGGTGTCGGCCACGTAGGCGGCGCAGGGGGCGAGTTGCGCGCCGTGCCACTCGAACAGCGGCGAGTCGCCGGCTTGCACCCGCGCCATCACCGCCGCGCAGCGCTCCCGCACCGCTTCGGCGCGCAACAGCGCGGCGGCGGGATGGCCTGCCGGCACCGGGGTGTGCCAGCCGCTGCCTTCGTGGGGAAGATTCATCGGACGCTCCTCTGTTTGCCGCAGCGCGGGGTTGAGGAAATGCTGGAGCCTGCTTATCGACGTTCTGGCCGGCTCATTCGTGCAGCCCCCGGCCCTTGGCCTGCGCCAGTTCGGCCTGCTGCGGCGGCGCGGCCGGGGTGAAGTAGCCGGCGGCGAGCTTGGCGTCGATCTCGACCCGGGCGTCGGCCGGGATCAGCGCCTCCGGGATCGGCACCCGTTCCACTACCTCGATGCCGGCGGCCACCAGCGCGCCGTGCTTCATGTTGCTCATGGACGCCCAGCGGTCGATGCGGCGTATGCCCAGCCAGTGGAAGACGTCCGGCATCAGCTCCTGGAAGCGCATGTCCTGCACGCCGGCCACGCATTCGGTGCGCTCGAAGTAGGTCTCGGCGCGGTCGCCGCCGAGCTGGCGCTTGCGCGCGTTGTACACCAGGAATTTGGTGACCTCGCCCAGCGCCCGGCCTTCCTTGCGGTTGTAGATCACCAGGCCGACGCCACCCTGCTGCGCCATCTCGATGCAGACCTCGATGCCGTGCGCCAGGTAGGGCCGGCAGGTGCAGATGTCGGAGCCGAACACGTCGGAGCCATTGCACTCGTCGTGCACCCGGCAGGCCACCCGCGTCTGCGGCTGGCCGAGGGCGGCGACGTCGCCGAAGAAGTAGAGCGTCATCCCGCCTATCGGCGGCAGGAAGACCTGCAGGTCCGGCCGCGTCACCAGCTCGGGGAACATGCCGCCGGTCTGTTCGAACAGGGCGCGGCGCAGCTCGTGCTCCTTGATGCCGAAGCGGGCGGCGAGGCCGGGCAGGTACCACACCGGGTCTATGGCCGCCTTGGTCACCCGCACGTCGCCGTTGGCGCACAGGATGTCGCCGTCCGGCCGCAGGCGCCCGGCCGCGATCGCCGCCTGCAGCTCCGGCATGTTGATGTGAGCGGTGGTGACGGCGATGGTGGGGCGGATGTCCATGCCGGCGGCGATCTGCTCGCCGAAGGCCTCCGCCACCCGGTGGCCCCAGGGGTCCAGCGACACGATCTTGTCCGGTTCGCTCCACTGCGGATGCGGGCCGATCAGCGCGGCGGGCGAGGTGTCGGTGAGGTCGGGGCGGTGGTCGCGCTGCAGCTGGCCGGCGGCTACCGCCAGCGCGCGGTACACCGAGTAGGCGCCGGCGTGGGTGCCGATGGCGTTGCGCTGGGCGGGCTGGGTGAGGCTGGCGATCAGCGGTCCGCGGTCGCGGGCCTCGGCGGCGCCCCAGCGTATCGCCGGCGCCGAGCCGGCACGTACGCGGGGGTGCGAGGTGAGCATGATGTGCGATGCCATGATCCCTCCCCGGGGGCGGAGCCCCTTGCGCGGGTGGCTGCCGCTGCGGCCACCTGGCGCCATTGTGGCGCGACCGGCGCGATCCTGCCGGCCTTTCGAAATTGACCAATTGGTCAGGTTCGGCGAAGCCAGTTCCATGCCACCGGGGCAAGCCCGGGTTTTTCCATCCGGCGTGGAAAAATGCCGCACTGCGCTGGGGCGGCGGGGCTGACGACGGTCATGTTTTTGTGCAAGGATGGTGCGACGCAAGCGCGTTTGCCGTCGCCTCCGCCAGCTCGCGGCAGGGCGGCAAACCACCTGGCCGGACAGCGCTTCTGGCCTGCCGCGCAAGGAGGCGGTAAGCGGGTGGCATTCGCCTTGCAGTCATTGCTGCCGCGTGCTGGCCGTCTCCGGCCCCCACTCCGCTGCCGGACCCGCCATCCCGGCGCCGCCGGGCACGCTGTCTGCAACACCCCTTTCCCATTACAGAAAGCGAGCGTGATCCATGGACACGAAAAACAAGCTCAAGGCCCGGAATTTCCCTTCGGCGCAGGACGAGGTGAGCGCCGCCGCGCCCAAGCAGCCGTCCCGCTACGACGGGCCGGGCAGCGCCTTCCGCATGGCTTTCGCCGACACCGAGTTCCTGCTGCGCGAGGAACTGCGCCCGGTGCGCATGCAGCTGGAACTGATGAAGCCCGAGCTGGTGCAGCAGGACCAGGGCGTGGACTCCACCATCGTCATCTTCGGCAGCGCGCGCTTCAAGTCGCGCGAGGTGTCGGAGCAGATGCTGGCCGCCGCCCGCGCCGCCGAGGACGAGGCCGCCATCAAGCGTGCCGAGCGCCTGCTGCGCATGTCCCACTACTACGAGGAGGCGCGCCGCTTCGCCGAGTTGGTGACGCGCGAATCCGGCGCCCTGGGCGAGCCGGTTATCGTCTCCACCGGCGGCGGCCCCGGCGTGATGGAGGCTGGCAACCGCGGCGCCCACGAGGCCGGCGGCCGCAGCATGGGCATGAGCATCTACCTGCCCTTCGAGGAAGCGCCCAACCCCTACATCACGCCGGAGTTGTGTTTCCAGTTCCACTACTTCGCCATCCGCAAGATGCACTTCCTGATGCGGGCGGTGGCGCTGGTGAGCTTCCCCGGCGGCTTCGGCACGCTGGACGAGTTGTTCGAGGTGCTGACGCTGACGCAGACGCGCAAGATCCGCCGCCGCCCCATCATCCTGTTCGGCCGCGAATTCTGGGAGCGCCTGATCAACTTCGACACCCTGGTGGAAGACGGGCTGATCAACCCTGAGGACGTGGAGCTGTTCCAGTACGTCGAAACCGCCGAGGACGCCTGGGAGGCGATCAAGCTCGCCTACCGCATCGACGATCCGAAGTTCACCGCGCGGCAGATGCGCGGTTGATGTCGGCCCCGGGGAGCGCGGGCGCTTGCTGCAGCTTGGGCGACGCCCGCGTCTGGCCCGGTGCCTGCGTTGCCGGGTCTGATGCGGCAGGGCGGTTTTTCCATCCTGCGGCGCTGCGCACAGTCCGTGCCGGGCTTCACGCCAGCTAGCTGAAGGGACGAGCGCCGCCGCCGCACATTGCGGACCCGGCGGGTTCCAGGCCGCGCTGATATGAGCTGATGAGGGCCGCCCGGCCCGGTCTCCGCCAGCCCGGCGCCACAGGCCAGCGCACCCGCTCCCAGGCATGCCCGCCAGAGCGCGTCCGGGCGAAGGTCATCGCCGGGCTATCATGCTGGCATTGCCTTCCCGGTCCACCCGCATGTCCTCCGATGCCGTCCGTATCGCTCCCTACTGGTCCCGCTTCGGTGAGTTCCTGCGCTACCCGCTGCGGCTGGAAGCGCTGGCGGCCTGCCTGGCGGCGGGCGTGTTCAGCGTCGCGCTCGAATTCTTCTTCTCGCCGCTGAAGCTGCTGATGCAGGTCCTGCTGTGGGTGGCGGTGCTGCGCTATGCCTTCAGCGTGCTGGAGCGCACCGCCTACGGCTACCTGGACGACCGCTTCATGCTGTTCGAGTCGCTGCACGGCGGCCGCCACCTGCCCTACAAGCATTTCGTCGCCATCGTTGCCGGCGTGGTGGCCGGCGTCCTCGCCGCCATGCTGGGCGGGCCGCACTTCGGCGGGCTGGTGGGCGTGCTGCTGGGGGTGTGCTGGCCGGCCAGCATCATGGTGCTGGCGATCACCAACAACCTCGGCTGGTCGCTGTCGCCGCTGCGGCTGTGGGCGGTGATGCACGCCATCGGCATGCCCTACCTCGGCCTGGTGGCCTGCCTGTTGCTGATCACCTCCGCCAGCGGTGGGCTGATCTCGCTGCTGGAGCCGGTGCTGCCGGCCTGGCTGCTGTGGATGGCGGGCGGCGCGGCGGCGGCTTATTTCACCCTCGTCATGTTCCGGATGATGGGTTACGTGATCTACCAGTACCACGAGCCGTTGGGCTTGCAGCCGCGGGTGACGGCGGTGGCGGAAGAGGCACCGCAGGATGCCGCCCGCCACATCGCCGCCCTGCTGCGCGAAGGCCGCAATCCGGAAGCCCTGGTGCTGGCTCGCGCCGAGGTGGCGGAACAGCCCGCCTCGCGCGAAGCCAACCTGCGCCTGCACCGCCTGCTGCTGGCGATGCCGGATGAAGCCGAGGCGCTGCTGGCGCATGCCCGAGCCTGGCTGCCGGGGCTGATCGCCAACGACCGTTCCGGTCTGGCGCTGGAGGTAATCGAGGCGCTGTGGCGCAGCGCACCGGATTTCCGTCCGCAGCAGGGCGCCGAAGCGTTGGCGCTGGCCCAGCTCGCCTACGAGCGCCGCCGCTTCGACACCGCCGCTCGCCTGCTGAAGGGTTTTGACCGCCATTACCCCGGCCACCGCGACACTGCCGCCGCCTACCTGCTGGCGGTGCGTCTGCTCATCGAACAACGCCACGATTACGATCAGGCCGAGCGCTTGCTCGCCGGCCTCAAGCGGCGCTTCCCGGATCAGCTGAGGGAGGAGGTGGCGCGGCAGGAGGCGCTGCTCGCAAGGCTGAGGGCGGTGAGCCGCGTGCCGGAGCGCACTGGTGTCTGAGTTCCTTCTCCGTTGCGGGAAGAGCGCGCGCCTCAGCCTGCCTCAGTGCGCTTCGCCGGCAGCGGCCGGTGTCAGCGCATGCGCCAGTCGCGTCTGCCGCAGCGTCAGCAGGCGGCGGGCGCGGCTGAGGTCGCCGGCATCCCGGCAGGCGTCGGCCAGCCGCCGCAGCGCATCCGCCGCCACCGCCTCGTCGCCCGGCCGGGCCGCTAGCCGCAGCGCCAGTTTCTCGGCGCTGTCCAGGCGCTGGCATTCCAGCAGCCGGCCGAGGATGCGGCCCCAGGCGCCGCTGCTCAGCCGCGGCAGGCGCGGATGGCTGTCATTGAGCGCCTCTTCCACCGCCTGGCAGCCCACCTTGCGTGGGTGGGCGGCGGTGAGCTTCAGCAGGTGCAGGGCGGCTTCGCTGCGGGCCTGCGGCTGGTGGGCCAGGCGGGCGACGCGCAGATAGGCCTCCGCCGAGCCGGCATCTTCCGGCAGCGCGTGGATCAGGCGGCGGTAGTCGGCGGTGGCGCGGGCGAACTGCAGCTGCGCCACATGGTTCTCCGCCTGTGCCTGCAGCTGGGCGATGGACTCCGCCGCATCCTCCCGCTGCACCGAATCCGCGCTGCGCCAGCCGCGCCGCCAGCGATACAAGGCCACCAGCAGCGCCCCGCCGAGGAAGCCGGCGAAGTGGGCGAGGTAGTTGATGTTGGATTCGCTGTCGAAGACGAAGCGCAGCAGCAGTTCCTTCATCACCCACACCGGCAGGATGGCCAGCGCCGGCCAGCGGGCGACGCCGAACACGAAGATGAAGAAGTAGAAGAAGGGGATGCGGCGCACGCCGTACAGCACCAGGTAGGCGGCCATCACCGCCGATACCGCGCCGGAGGCGCCCAGGCCGTAGCCGGGCTGGGGGAAGAGCAGGTCGGGCACGGCGGCGCACAGGCCGCCGAGCAGGAACAGCGCCAGCATGCCCCAGCCGCCCAGTGCCGCTTCCACCGTGTAGCCGACGATGAAGAGGAAGGCCATGTTGCCCAGCAGGTGCTCGGTGCTGCCGTGCAGGAATATGTGCGACACCGCGGTGAGCGGCGTCGGCGCTTCGGACTGCAGCGCGTAGCGGGGGGTGACCCGCTGTTCCAGCAGCCCGTCGTAGTGGGTTCGCCGGCTGCGCCATTCGTTGTAGCCGGCGTCGGCCGGGGTGATGACCTGGCCGGCGTGCAGCCGGCGCATGAAGTCGGTGTCGGCGTCCATCGCTTGCTGGACCGGACCGGCCTTGCGCTGGGCCAGCGTTTGCCGCAGCCGCGCCGCTTCGTCGGACTTGCCGCGGGCGACGAGGTCCTGCAGGTAGGCGGGCAGTTCTTGCCGGGCCAGCCCGGAGCCGAGGTAGTACTGCTGTGCCGCCTGCATGCGTTGGGCATCCTTGCCCTGTATCAGGAACACGGCCACGCACAGCACGATCAGCAACAGCGTGGCGATGGGCGGTCGGCGCCAGTCGGGGCGCGCAGGCAGAGGTAGGATGATCATGGGATTGCAAGGGGGATGTCGTGCGCATGATTATAGTTGCGCCGCCGGGGATTGCAGGCTGGCGTTCGGCGGCGAAGGCCGGCGTTGCCGCGCCGGGCTCGCGGCCGGGCGGGGCAGGCCGGGCGGATGCCGCCGCGGCGGGCCGGCAAGCGGTGGTCGTGGCCTGCCAGCCGGGGCAGGGGCTATTGCTTTGGTGATAGTATCGGCAGGGCGATGACTGCGGGTTCAGCTGCGGTGCGGGCCGCGCGCCAGCCAGTCGCCGACGATGCGGGCGCTGAGGGCGAGGCGGCCGAAGTCGTAGCCGGCGAGCTCGGCGCGGCTGAGCAGGCGCAGCTCGGCCAGCTCGTGGTTGGGCTGGGGCACGCCGCTGGCGCGCAGGGCGTAGGCGATGATGAGCTGGTTGCGCTTCTCCAGCGTGTAGTGGCCGATGAAGTCCGCCCGGCTGGCCGCCAGCCCGAGTTCCTCCCGCGTTTCGCGCAGGATGGTCTGTTCCGGCGTTTCCTCGCGCTCGATGAAGCCGGAGATCAGCGAGAACACCTCGGGCGGCCACAGCGCGTTGCGGGCAAGGATGAAACCGGCCTCGGTCTCCACCAGCCCTAGCACCACCGGCGTCGGATTGTCCCAATGCACGAAGCCGCAGCCGGGCGCCGGACAGGCGAGGCGCTGCAGTTCATCGACCTGGCGTGGCGCCAGCGGAGTGGCGCACTGGGGGCAGAAGTTCATGGCGGGGCGTGGAGCGGCGCTGGCGGGCGGAAAGGCCGATGGTGCCTCGTCCGGCGGCGGATCGCCACATCGGCACCGGCGCGGTGGGACCGTGCCCGCCTGTAACGGCGCTCGATTTTCGCTTTCGACTGGATAGAATTACAGCCATGAACGCTCCAGCCCCCGGCGTCGAACTGCGCCCCACCGAGATGCCGGCCCCGGCCGGCGCCATCGCCCCCGCTTACCTGCAAAGCCTCAACCCCGCCCAGCGCGAGGCGGTGGAGTACGGCGTAGACGCGGATGGCGGCAGAACGGCCGGGCCGCTGCTGGTGATCGCCGGCGCCGGCTCGGGCAAGACCAACACCCTGGCGCACCGCGTCGCCCACCTCATCGCCAACGGCGCCGACCCCGGCCGCATCCTGCTGCTCACCTTCTCCCGCCGGGCGGCGGACGAGATGGGGCGGCGGGTGCAGCGCATCCTCGCCCGCGCCGCCGCCGAGCATCCGTGGCTGGCCCAGGCGGGCCTGCAGTGGTCCGGCACCTTCCACGCCGTCGGCGCCCGCCTGCTGCGGGAGTACGCCGGCCATATCGGCCTGGACCCGGCCTTCACCATCCACGACCGCGAGGACTCGGCCGACCTGATGAACCTGGTGCGCCACGAGGCCGGCCTCTCCAGCCGCGACAAGCGCTTTCCGCTCAAGGGCACCTGCCTGGCCATCTACTCGGCGGCGGTGAATACCCGCGCGCCGCTGATCCAGGTGTTGCAGTCCGCCTTCCCCTGGTGCGCCGAATGGGAGGGGGAGCTGAAGACGCTGTTCCGCGCCTATGTGCAGGCCAAGCAGACCCAGCAGGTGCTGGACTACGACGACCTGCTGCTCTACTGGGCGCACATGGTGGCCGACCCCGCCCTGGCGAAGGAGGTGGGCGGCCGCTTCCAGCATGTGCTGGTGGACGAGTACCAGGACACCAACGCGCTGCAGGCCGACATCCTGCTCGGCATGAAGCCGGACGGCCGCGGCCTCACCGTGGTTGGCGACGACGCCCAGTCCATCTACGCCTTCCGCGGCGCCACCGTGCGCAACATCCTCGACTTTCCGGCGCGCTTCGAGCCGCCAGCGCACCGGGTGACGCTGGAGCGCAACTACCGCTCCACCCAGCCCATCCTCGCCGCCGCCAACGCCGTCATCGCCCAGGCGGCCGAGCGTTACAGCAAGGAACTGTGGTCCGACCGCGAGTCCGCCGCCAAACCGCAGCTGGTGTCGGTGCGGGACGAAGCCGACCAGGCCGCCTTCGTCGTCCAGCGTGTGCTGGCGCGGCGCGAGGCCGGCGTGAAGCTGAAGCAGCAGGCGGTGCTGTTCCGCGCCGCCAGCCACAGCGCCCGGCTGGAAATGGAGCTCACCCGGCGCAACATCCCCTTCGTGAAGTTCGGTGGCCTCAAATTCCTCGAAGCCGCCCATGTGAAGGACGTGCTGGCGCTGCTGCGCTGGGCGGAGAACCTGCGCGACCGCGTTTCCGGCTTCCGCGTGGTGCAGCTGCTGGCCGGCATCGGCCCCAAGACCGCCGGCAAGATCCTGGACAACGTCTGCCAGTCGCCCGCCGGCTGCAGCCTGCTCGCCGAGCAGCCGGTGCCGGAGACGGTGCAGGTGGACTGGCGCGAATTCGCCGCGGTGGTCGAACAGCTGCGCCGCGAAGGCGCGCCCTGGCCGGCCGGCTTCGAGCTCGCCTGCCGCTGGTACGAAGGCCAGATGCCGCGGCTGTACGACGACGCCCAGGTGCGCCAGGGCGACATCCAGCAGCTGGCCCGCATCGCCGCCACCTACCCCAGCCGCCAGCGCTTCCTCACCGAACTGACGCTGGACCCGCCCAGCGCCACCAGCGACGAGGCCGGCGTGCCGATGAAGGACGAGGACTACCTCATCCTCTCCACCATGCACTCCGCCAAGGGCCAGGAATGGAACGCGGTGAGCGTGCTCAACACGGTGGACGGCTGCATCCCCTCCGACATCGCCACCCGCCACGCCAGCGAGATCGAGGAGGAGCGCCGCCTGCTCTACGTCGCCATGACCCGCGCCCGCGACAGCCTGGAGCTGGTGGTGCCGCAGCGCTTCTACGTCACCCAGCAGACCGGCCTGGGCGACAAGCACCTCTACGCCGGCCGCAGCCGCTTCATCTCCAACCGCATGCTGGCCAACTTCGAGCAGGTGACCTGGCCGGAGCCGCCGCCGGAGCTGAAAGGCACGCCGGACTCCCGTCAGGCGGCGCTGGACCTGGCGGCGCGGATGCGCGGCATGTGGGAGTGAAGGAGGCACAGGCCGGGGGTTTTCCCGTCTCCCCTCGCGGGAGAAGGGCCGGGGAGAGGGAGAGGCGTGCCACGCCGCAGCCACCGCGATTGCGCCCTTGCGGCCCCGCCCCGCCGGGTCCGGTGTTTGCAGGTAAACGCAAACACCCCCCAAGCCC